>NZ_JAKMUT010000007.1:0-184182 GCF_027570065.1 Corynebacterium evansiae
AATGAGGGGCGCAATTTCGCACCCTTATCCAGGTATCCCCCTCCCCCGTTTCGGCCGTCTATGGCGCTTACAGAGCTTCAGCATTTCGAGCGCTCAATTGCGAACAGCTACACCCCTCCCCGGCGCCTCCACACCAGCGGGCGCCACGCCAACGACAGCCTCCCCCAGCGCTAACCCGCCAACGCCAACCCCCGGACGCGAAATCCCCCGTGGCCGGCGGGTAACCGCTGGCCACGGGGGAAATTTGTGCGCCCGGAGGGATTCGAACCCCCAACCTTCTGATCCGTAGTCAGATGCTCTATCCGTTGAGCTACGGGCGCATCACCTCTACCCCAAAGGGCATCGATTAGGTCTGCAAGGTTGCCCTTGCAACGCAGATTAACTTTACACACCGGGGGCGCAAAACAACAAATCCCCACCTCACCAGCGGAAATGAAACCACGGCCGCCACGGGAAATAGGTAGTGCCCCAGGACCGTCACGGGAATGAAGTAGCTCGCGTGACCGCCACGGGAACGGGGCAGTGCGCCACGGGTGAAACGGACACCAAGCAGCGCACCGTGGATCCCACGGGGATCACGCAGTGGACCGCGGGCGAAACGGACAAGATCTGCAGACCTGGCGCGCGAAGCGCGCCAGAGGCCTCTGCGGCCAAAGTGTGCACTGTGCGGAGGCGCTCGCTAACGCGACCGCCGCTGTCGGCTCCATATCGCCTGCGGCGCCCATGCTTCCGCATGCGCGCTGCAGTCAGGGAGCGCGGCGCGTGCACACGCACGCGCGGCACACGTTCCAACTGCATGGCATTCCAGCACAAAGCTACTCCCCCGCAGCCAACCGGGGACTACCGCTGATCATGGGGCAAGGGTCCCGCAAGCAGCGCAAAGCAAACCCCCGCAGCCGGCGGAGAACCGCCGGCCACAGGGGAAAACCGCCAGGAACCAAAGCCCCAAACGGAAAAAATCGTGCGCCCGGAGGGATTCGAACCCCCAACCTTCTGATCCGTAGTCAGATGCTCTATCCGTTGAGCTACGGGCGCTTGGAAACTTCGACAAAGTGCTTCACGCCGGCACAATCCCAGCGGACCACCACAGGCGCACCACACGCCCCACAACACTGTCCGCAGCTGTTAGCCCCGGAACCTCACCACAAGTAACCGGGCAGCTTTTGTGGGCAGCTCTGGCGCTGACGCACTCTGTCGAAGTTGCGGAGGCGACAGGATTTGAACCTGCGGTCCCCTAAGGGACAACTCCTTAGCAGGGAGCCCCATTCGGCCGCTCTGGCACGCCTCCGAACGTCGTATCGCAGCACTGTTTCCAGATACCACAATCTCGACCGAACTTAGCCTACACAACCTGCCCACCTTCCCCAAATTCCCGCCCGCCCTTCCGCCCGCTCCCCAGCCCGCCCTGCTGGCCACGCCCCCGTCTGCACCAGCCACGCCTCCCCGTAGCCTCCCCGCAACCTCCCCGAAGTCCTGTCCCCGGCGCCAACTACACTGTGCAGTATGATTCGCCCCGATCTTTCCTCCCTGCCCGCGTACGTCCCCGGCTCCACGCAGCCGGGCGCGCTGAAGTTGGCTTCCAACGAGTCTTCGCTGTCGCCGTTGCCTTCTGTTAGTGCCGTTATTAATGACGCCACCTCGAACCTCAACCGCTACCCGGACATGGGTTCGGGCGCTTTGCGTGGGAAACTCGCACAGTGGTTGGGCGTGGACCTCGACAACGTCGCCGTAGGTAATGGCAGCTCCGCCTTGTGCCAGCAGCTGGTGCAGGCCACATGCAAGGACGGCGATGAGGTTGTGTACGCCTGGCGGTCGTTCGAGGCATATCCGATCCTGTGCAAGATCGCCGGTGCGGTTGGGGTGGGTGTGCCGCTGAAGAGGGGGCGTCATGACCTCAAGGCAATGAGTGACGCGATCGGCGAGCGTACGCGCTTGGTGTTTGTGTGCAACCCGAATAATCCGACGGGCACGACGGTGAGCCGCGACGAGTTCCGTGAGTTCATGGGGCGCGTGCCTGCGGATGTGACGGTTGTGCTGGATGAGGCGTATGTGGAGTACAACCGGGATGCGGAGTCTCCGGTGGCGTTGGAGGAGCTGCAGCGCTATCCGAACTTGGCGGTGTGCCGGACGTTCTCGAAGGCGTATGGGCTGGCGGGTCTGCGGCTGGGCTACCTGGTCGGGCCGGCGGAGCTGGTGGAGGCCGTAAATAAGGTGGGGATTCCTTTTGGTGTGAACGCGCTGGCGCAGGCGGCGGGGATCGCGAGCGTGGAGGCTCAGGGCGAGCTGGCCGCGCGCGTGGATGCGACGGTGGCGGAGCGCGAGCGGGTGGAGGCGTACCTGGCGGGGGTTGCTCCGCCTGGGGCTGGCGGCGCAGGCGGCAGCACGGGTGCCGGGGCCGGATCAGGCGCCGCGGCCGGGGCAGCCGAGCCGCTGACGTATCCCTCGCAGGCGAACTTTGTGTGGCTGAACGCGGGCGAGCGCGCGGAGGCGCTGGACGAGGCGCTGAAGCGCGAGGGCGTCATCGCGCGGTGCTTCGCGGGCGAGGGCGTGCGCGTGACGGTGACGACGGCGGAGGAGACGGATGTGCTTCTCCGCGCGCTGGACCGGGCTTTGCCGGCCGCCGGGCTGGTTAACTCCCCGCAGGCCGCCACGCAGGCCGACTAGCGCCGTGCATCCGGAGGATCCGACGCGCATCCCCGCCGTGGTGGAGCGTCTGCGCGCGGCGTGGGAGGCTCAGCCTTCGGTGCCGTTTGCGCAGTTGTGGGCTCAGTTGGAGTCGGTGGGCGTGGGTTTCAACGCCACCGATGCGGAGCTGGTGGAGGCGTGCGATGAGTTATTGCGCCGTCATCCTTATTCTTTCTCCCCGGTTTTGTCGGAGGTGCCTACTGTTTCGTCTAGTGACGCCCCTTCGGCCTCCCCTGCCCCGCGCACCGTGGTGGTGGAGACGGCCGATCCGGGGCCGGTGGTGACGCTTTCAGTGGAGCCGGGGGAGCCTCTGGGGTGGGCGGTTGTGCGCGGTCGGCGTGCAGGGGTTCAGCCGGTGGTGTGGCGTTTTCGGGCAGTGCGGGCGTGCCGGGCGGGGGCTCCTTTGGTAGTGGAGGATGCGGAGGGGTTTGTGCATCGCCTGGGCGTGGTGGAGCGTTTGACGGCTGCGGGGTTCTCGGTGGCGCCGAGGGAGAATGCGGCTGCGTTGGAGGGGTTGCGGCGTGCGGAGTTGGGGGATCGGGTGTTTGTGGTGCGTTTCGCGGATGATTCGTGGGCGTTGGTGGGGCACGCTTTGTGGTGGTTCCAGGTGGGGCGTCGCGCGGTGGATGCGCGGAGGTTGAAGTGGGTGGGGTTTGAGTCTGGGATGCCAGGAGCCCCGCTCCTGGTGCGTACACCGGGAGCGGGGCTCGAGGAGTTGCCGCTGGTCGCGGAGGTTTTCCGCGCCATTTGATTGAAGAACAATACAATCTGCGGAAGCAGGGGGATTTGAACCCCCGGATGGTTTCCCATCGCTGGTTTTCAAGACCAGTGCATTCGGCCGCTCTGCCATACTTCCAACACGGCTCAATACCGCTCAAAACATCCTACACCCCACACCACAACGCACCCATTTCCAGCCGCACAATGATTCATTAGGGTGGAGACCATGAGCATCACCACCAAAGCAATCGTCCAGACCGATACCGAAAACCCCAGCTCCCTGGCCTGGCTAACCACCAGCATCGCCGATCCCCAACCTGGCGAAGCCCTGGTGCGCATCCACTACGCAGGCGTCAATAGAGCAGACACCCTACAAGCCCAAGGCCACTATCCCCCACCCCGCGGCACCACCGACATCATTGGCCTGGAAGCCGCTGGAGTGATCGAAGACCCCAACGGAGCCACCCGCCCCGACGGCTCCCCCTGGCACCCCGGCGACGAAGTCGCAGTCCTGCTCTCCGGAGGCGGGTACAGCGAATACGCCACCGTGCCCGAAGGCCAGCTCCTCCCCATCCCCGCCGGATACAGCCTCGCCGAAGCCGCCAGCGTGGTGGAAGTTGCCTGCACCGTCTGGTCCAACATCATGATGACCGCCCACTTACGCGAAGGGGATACCATCCTCTTCCACGGCGGCGGCGGAGGCATCGGCATCTTCGGCATCCAACTAGCCAAAGCACTCGGCGCCACCGTGGCCGTCACCGCCGGCTCCGAAGAGAAACTAGACGTGTGCCGCCGCTACGGCGCGGACATCCTCATTAACTATAGGGAAGAGGACTTCGCCGACATCCTGGCCGAACACGGCGGGGCGGACGTAATCCTGGACATCATCGGCGCAAAATACCTCGACCGCAACATAAAGGCCCTAGCCCCCGACGGGCACATCGTGATCATCGGCATGCAAGGCGGCGTGAAGGGCGAGCTGAACATCGCCAAGCTACTCAACAAACGCGGCAACATCAGCGCCACCGGCCTGCGCTACCGCGATACTCAAGGCAAGGCCCGCATCGTCGCCGAAACCCTACACAACGTATGGCCACTGCTGGAAAACGAGCAGATCACCCACCACATCGACCGGATCATGCCCATCGCCGAAGCCGCCGCCGCGCACAAGGCACTACTGGCAGGGGAGGTCACCGGCAAGATCGTGCTCGAGCTACCGCAGAGCTAGGCGCGCTGCTTGCCACGCCGCGGCCAGCCGCCCGTCTGCACCAACACCAGCGCCGCCAGCACCAGCAGCAGGCCAACCCACTGCACCAGCGAAAGCCGCTCGCCGACGAACACCACTCCCAGGAACGTCGCCGTCACCGGGGAAAGCACGCCCAGGATCGCCACCTGCACCACGTCCAACTTCGCCAAACCGTGGAACCAAATGCCATACGCAATCAGGGCGCCGAAGATCGTCAGGTACGCATAGCCCAGCACATTCTGGCCGGTCAGGTGGTCCGGCAACCCCTCCATCACCAGCAGCAACGGAACCAAGAACAGCCCGCCGAAAGTCAGCTGCCAGCCCGTCACCGCCAACTGCGGCACATCGTCCGGCTTACCCCACTTCTTCGCCAGAATCGCGCCCAAACCCATGCACACACTGGCGCCTAAGCCCGCGAGGATGCCGCCGGTATTCAGGGCCGCGGCGGGCGTCAATACCAAACAAGCCACACCCACCACGGCAACGAGCGCACCGATCACCTGGTACGGCTGAATGCGCGTGCCCAACAACGCCGGGCTCAGGGCAATCACCCACAGCGGCGCCGTGTTCGTCACGATCGCCGCCACCCCGCCCGGCAACAGATACGCCGCCGCGAACAGCAGAGCAAAGAAGCCGCCGATGTTCACAACCCCCAGCACCGCAGACTTCCACCACCACTGGCCGCGCGGCAGCCTACGAAACCACAGCAGCAGCATCAAACCCGCAGGTAGCGCACGCAGCACACCCGCCAGCAGAGGCCGCCCAGGCGGCAGCAGGTTCGTGGTGACGATGTACGTCGTTCCCCAAATTATCGGTGTAAGCGCAGTAATCAGTCGAAGCACACGGCCACGCTATCTTACGGACGCCACCACCCGCACCAGCTGGTCCACATCATGCACGGTGTTGTGCGGGGCGAACCCGACGGAAACTGCACCGGCCTGATCCAGCGCCGAGCCCAGCGCCGAGGCTGCGTCTGCGGCCGAAGCCGTATCTGAGTCCGCGCCCTTGCGAACGTGGCGACCACGAGAGTTCCCGCCCGGCTGCTCCTCAAAGACCCCCATGCGCTCCAGCAGCTGCGACTGGCCCGGCGCGACCACTCCCGCGACCACTCCATTGGCCAGCAGGCGCTGCACCACCACGCCCGCGGGCACACCATCCACCAGGAAGCTCACGCGCGGAATACGATCCACGGCGGCGAAATCCTCCAGCACGTGGCCGTCGCCATCCACGCCGATCACATGGACAGTGCCGAGGCTCTGCAGGCCCTCCACCAGGTGCGTTGCCAGGGAATTCAGGTAGTCCGCCGCATGCGGCAGGCCGGTCTTCAACCGGGTACGGCGGGTGCCGCGGGCGGAATCATCCAGGCGAGCCAGGTGGTCCACGGCCTCCGCCACACCACCCAGCAGACCCTCGGACACGCCACCCACGCCCACGCCATGGCCAGAGCGGAACACGGCCCGGCGGGTGGCATCGTCCTTAAACACCAGCGCGCCCACGTTCGGCCCGCCCAGGCTGGCAACATCCAGGGCCAGCACGTCCGCGCCCATCTGCTCCACATCCACCACGCGATATGGGGCGAAGGAATCCACGTCCACCACCAGCAGCGCCCGGGACTTCGCCCGCACGCAATCGGCGATAGCGCGAACATCCGTCACCGTGCCCACGTAACGGTTCGCGGCAGAGACGGCCACCACAGTGGTCTCCGGCTCCACCAAGTTCGTAAACTGCCAGGCCGGCAGCACACCGCTGGAAAGATCCGGCTCCGCCCAGCGCACCCGCGCGCCATACAGATCCGCCGCATGCTTCCACGGAGTGACGTTCGCCGGATCGTCGATGCGGGACAGCACGACCTCCTGGCCCAGGCGCAAGCGCCGGTACAGAGCATGAGCCAGATCATCCAGCAACGCCTCGCGGGAAGCGCCCAGCACCACATTCTCCGGCCGCGCGCCCGTCAGATCCGCAATCGCAGTGCGCGCGGAATCTCCGAAAGACTCACCAATGCGGCGGCCCAGACGCTGCGCGCGGGAATGCGAACCGGTCGCGGACTCCGGCGGCTCCAGCAAAGAAGCCACCCGGAAACTCCGCGCCACAGCCGAAGTGACCCGCTCCGGCACCTGCGGGAAATCCTGCGCGTTTAAGTACGTCCAGCCATCCGATAGCGATGCATACAACCCCCGGACCCGTGGCACATCGAACACTGGACTTCTCCTTACATTCCTTATATATAGACTGCTTCGGACAGTACTTTCCACACCTCGCGCCGCATTTTTGCGACTCGCGGCGGCGCCCCTCAAAGGGCGATGAGCATTCCCCGACCCGGCCGGGGACTAACCTCAACCGATACTAGCGCCCAATCCGGACAGGCAACACCGCGCCCGGTCGCAGCAGCTAACTGTCGCACGCGCCGCCACTAATGCAGAAGCGGGACTCGCCGGGAATAGGAGGTGTGGGCGTCACAAAGTAAAATAGACTGCCTCAAAGCAACAGCAACGAAAACGCGAAGCAGTAACAAGAAGCAGGACCAAATGCCACAAAAAATGCCAGAGGCCGCGGATCTTCAGCGGATCACCGCCGCGGCAGACGGCGACATCCCAGCTAGCAACTCCCAAACCTTCGGCGCCGCGTGGGCGGACCTGAAGAAGGGGCTTGCGCAGCGCGAACTATGGCTCGCACTCGGCTGGCAGGACATCAAGCAACGCTACCGGCGCAGTACCCTCGGACCCCTGTGGATCACCATCGCCACCGGCGTGATGGCCCTGGCCCTCGGCCTGCTGTACAGCCTGCTGTTCCAGCAAGACCTCGCCAGCTTCCTGCCGCACGTCGCCGTCGGCCTGATCCTGTGGGGCTTCATTTCCGGCTGCATCAAGGACGGCTCCGAGGTGTTCATCGCCAACGAAGGGCTGATCAAGCAACTGCCGTCCGCTCTGTCCGTGCACGTATACCGACTGGTGTGGAAACAATTCCTCTTCCTGCTACACAACCTCGTGATCTGGCTGGTGCTGCTGGCTGTATTCCGCCCATCGCTCGGATGGGAAGTGCTGCTCGTTGTGCCCGCCATGGCCCTCATGATCGCCAACGGCATCTGGGTGACCATGTTCTTCGGCATCATCGCCACCCGCTTCCGCGACGTAGCCCCGCTGCTGGATTCGCTGGTCCAACTGGCCTTTTATATGACGCCCATCGTCTGGACCACCAAAACCCTCCGCGACCAAGGCGGGGCAGTGGCCGAGCGTGCGAAGATTGCGGAGATTAACCCGCTGTACCACTACCTGGAGATCGTCCGCGGGCCGATGATCGGCGAGCCAGTCCCCGCCTACCACTGGGGCATCGTGGGCGTGCTGACCGTGCTGGGGCTTGCGCTGGCCCTGCTGGTGATGCGCCGCTGGCGCTTCCGCGTGAGCTACTGGGTATAGGAAGCTACAGGGTTTAGGAGACAACATGGTTTCGATTGACACTTACGACGCGTGCGTAGACTTCCCTATCTTCGATGCGAAGACCCGCTCCATGAAGCAGACATTCCTGGGGGCTGCCGGCGGCGCGATCGGCAGGAACTCGTCGAATACGGTGATGGTGGAGGCGCTTAAGGGCGTCAATCTGCATCTACAAGACGGCGACCGGATCGGCCTGGTCGGGCACAACGGCGCCGGCAAGTCCACCCTGCTGCGCCTACTCAGTGGGATTTACGAGCCGACGCGCGGGTCCGCGATCGTGCGCGGGCGCGTGGCACCCGTGTTCGACCTGGGTGTGGGCATGGACCCGGAGATCTCCGGGTACGAGAACATCATGATCCGCGGGCTGTTCCTGGGGCAGACGCGGAAGGCGATGCGGCGGAAAATGGACGACATTGCGGAGTTCAGCGAACTCGGCGAATACCTGGATATGCCGCTGCGCACCTACTCGACGGGCATGCGGATTCGGCTGGCTTTGGGGGTTGTGACCAGCATCGACCCGGAGATTCTGCTGCTGGACGAAGGCATTGGCGCCGTGGATGCGGCGTTCATGGCTAAGGCGCGCGGGCGGCTGGTGGAGATGGTTGAGCGGAGCGGCATCTTGGTTTTCGCCTCGCACAGCAACGAATTCCTGGCGCAGCTGTGTGACAGTGCGCTGTGGATCGACCACGGAGAGGTCCGGAAGGTCGGCCGCGTGGATGATGTGGTTGAGGCCTATGAGGGGCCGGAGGCTGGTGCGCACGTCCGCCAGGTGCTGAAGGACCTGGGCCGGGGTTAGTGCTGGCGGGGTGCTGGGCCGCTGGCCTTGCCCCCTCCTTTGTCTACTGCGAATGTCGCTAGAACGGGAATACGTCGGCCGGAGCAGGCTGCGCGGGGCTCTTGACGGGCCGAAATGTCGCTAAAACGGGAAAGCACCAGTTAAATCAGGCTCAAGCAACCTCCCGCAAGGCCAGAATGTCGCTAGAACGGGAATACGTCGGCGCCCGCAGAGCCCCACAGAAAGCCACAAAGCTCTGACCTGCGCTTTTGCCTATTTTCAAACCAGCCCCATTAACCCATTCCCGTTCTAACGACATTCCCACCCAAAGACCCCTCCCGGAACCCCTCAGCCGGCCACCCATTCCCGATCTAACGACATTTCCACCCAAAGCCCCCTCCCGGAACCGCTCAGCCGGCCACCCATTCCCGTTCTAACGACACTCCCACTCAAAGCCCCCTCCCGGAACCGCTCAGCCGGCCACCCATTCCCGTTCTAACGACATTTCAGCGGGCCGCAGCCTCCCCCAGACCACCAGCCAACCCACCTCTCCCCACACCCCAGCGACACAAGTGGGGCTAGGGAGAGGCTGAGGGCGTCAGAAAGAAAGAACAAATAGTACCACCTGTGGTACTATCACTGCATGGGCAACAGCGTCCCCGAGATCCTCGAGAAAATGCGCAGAGCGCCCGCGAGCATCCGGTTTACCGAGCTCACGAAGGTCTGCGACCATTATTTTGAAAGCCGGCAAACAACCAAGACCTCCCACCGAACATACAAAACACCCTGGCGCGGCGACCCGCGCGTGAACATCCAAAACTCCAGCGGGAAAGCGAAGCCCTACCAGGTCCGACAGGTCCTGCGGGCCGTCGACAAGCTGGAAACTAGACGCAAGAAAGGCGGGCGATAACCATGGACGTGCACAAGTACACCTACCAAACTGCCTGGTCAGACGAGGATCAAGAATTCGTCGCAACTGTGACCGAGTTTCCGTCCCTGTCGTGGCTGGCTCCCGACCGCGCGCAGGCCGAAGCTGGGTTGCTGGACCTGGTGGCCGAAGTTGTAGAGGACATGACACAAGCTGGAGAAACCGTGCCGGAGCCGCTGGGGTTGCGGCAATTCTCGGGGAAGTTCAACGTGCGGACCTCGCCGTCGTTACATCGGATGCTGGCGATCGAGGCGCAATCGGAGGGTGTTTCGCTGAACACGCTGGTTAATCAGAAATTGGCGGCGCGGTAGTTGCGGATTTTTTATTGACGCCCACTAGCAGGCGGCGGTTGGAACGTTCGCCTGGCCTGGGAGTTTCGGCGCGCAGGGGGTTGCGAGGGGGCGCTTGGCGGGCCCGAATGTCGCTAGAACGGGAAAACGTCGGCCGGAGCAGGCTGCGTGGGGGGCATAACGGGCCAGAATGTCGCTAGAACGGGAAAGCACCAGCTAAATCAGGCTGTGCAGGGCGACCACCGGGTCGAAATGTCGCTAGAACGGGAATACGTCGGCGCCCGCAGAGCTCCACAGAAATCCACAACGCTGTGACCTGCGCTTATGTAAATTTGCAAACCGTTCCCATTAACGCATTCTCGATCTAACGACATTTCCGACTGGGCCATACCCCCGGAAGCCCTCAGCGAGCCACCCATTCCCGATCTAACGACATCTGCAGGTTTGTTGCCAGCGTTTGCGGGTGGCCTGCCGACATTTCCACCCAGGAAGCCGCGCGAGAATTCAGCTCCTATACACCACCGCGAGGAACTTGGCATCAAAAATTTTTCTACCTGTGGATAAGTCAGGTGCCGTCCACAATTTATCCTCAGTGCACCGGATCCCAAGCACACTACTCGGGCAGAAAGTGTAAGAATACCTCCCATGACGGGGGATAACACCAACGCAAGCATCAGCAAACCCACCACCAGCAGAAACACCAAACCCACCAAGCCAACAGCCACCAAGCCAAACACCACAAAACCCAGCGCCTACACGCCAGCCAAGCATCACCAGCCTGTGAAACACCTGGTCGATGTGCGCCGAATCGACCCCTCCCAAGCCCGGAAGTGGCAACGCTGGGTAGAGAAAGGCGAGGCCGTCCGCCTCGCTCGCGGGATCTATATACCCGCAGGTCTCTGGCGTGAGATCGGCCAACAACCGAACGCGGCAGAAATCCAAGCGCAGGCCTTCATCGTGGCGGAATACCTGCGCTACTCCCACAGAATCCCGGCCGTCGTGGCGGGCAAATCGGCAGCCTTCCTCCACGGCCTGCCCCTCGAGAAGTTTGGGCCGCCGGAGACGGTGGAGTTGGCGTCACCAAAAAGAAGCCTTATGGGAAGAAACGGCAGGTCAGAGCGCTACCTCGCGGCGCCGGGGCAAGGCCAGCGCGCCGTGCTGATCCCCACAGAGTTCGGCGAGATTTGGACCAGCGGGCTGCTGGATACGTGCCACGACCTGGGGCTTCGACATTCGCTGGACGATGCCGTCATCGCCACGGAGGCCGCGCTGCACACAGAGAAAATCACGTGGAACGCATGGCGCACGTGGCTCGACTGGCAAAGTGGACAGCCCATCCGCCACGGCGCCCAACACGCCCGCACGGCCGCGCGCCTCATCACCCGCTTCTCCGAAAGCCCACGCGAATCGCAGCTGAAGATCCGCTTCTGGGAACACGGCCTGCCCGCACCATTTCAGCAGGTCAACATACTCAACGAAGGCGGCTGGACCATCGGGCGCGTAGACATGTTCTTCGACGTCGGCCTCGCCGTCGAATACGACGGCCGCGACAAGTACGGCGACACCGCACCAGCCATCGAGCGCGCCCTGCTCAAGGAACGCCAACGCGAAAACGACATCCAAGCCCGCGGCATCACGCTGCTGCGCGTCACGGCGGAAACGTACCTCTCCGGCCGGGCAATCGAGCAGGTCACCGAGCATTTCCACGCCCTCGCGGCACGTCCGACCCGCCCGCCGTGCACCCTCTGGAGCGGCGGCGCGCTCGCCTGGTCGTAGCTTCTTTTCTTTCTTTTTGACGCCCCCTCGCCCCCGTCGCCTTCACCTCCAGCTTCGCGAACCGTCCGCCCTGCCCCGGCGCGAGCTAGCCACAAACTAGAGATAAAAAGAGAATTAAAGAACCCCGCCAGTTGGAGCGCCCGAAGCGTTAGACTCGGTCACGGACACGCAGGCGTGACTGAAGGCACAGTGCATACTGCACGTGAGCGTAACCACGCCCTGCACATTGAACCATCAGATTGAATCAGCAAGTTAAACCCAAAGCACACGTAGAACAACTTACGAACAACGCACGCAGAACCAGGTGAAACAGTTGACCAACCCAGCAGGCGACAACGGCGCAGGCACCCCCGCCGGCAACGAGGAAACCACTCCGGCCAGCACCCCCGTCGGCGACGGCACAACCGCATCCGAGGCCTTCAACTCCCAGGCCTGGCTGCAGCACTACACCCCGTGGACGCAGCACACCATCGACCTCGACGACCCGGCGGAAAACCCTGCAGGCTTCACCATCCCGGAAGTCTTCTGGCACGCGGTGGACACGATCGGCGAGCGCAACGCCTTCACCTTCTTCGGCAAAGCCACCACCTACGAGCAGTACGGCCGCCAGGTCGCCATCGCCTCCGCAGCCCTGGAGAAGCTCGGCGTGCAGCGCGGAGACCACGTCGCCATCGCGCTGCCGAACTGCCCACAGGCCCTCATCGCCTTCTACGCAATCCAGAACATCGGCGCAGTTCCCACCCTGCACAACCCTCTGTACACTGCCGCCGAGCTCCGCCACCCCTTCAACGACCACGGCGCCAAGGTGGCCTTCTTCTGGGACAAGGTCAGCGACATCGCCGAGGATCTCCGGCTGAACAGCCCCCTCGAAACAGTCATCGCCGTCACCCTCCCCGACGAAATGCCCGCCCCGCTGCGCTACGCCCTGAAGCTGCCGATCCCGAAGATCAAGGCCATGAAGGACAAGCTCACCGGCCCGGCGCCCTCCGCCGTCTCCTGGAAGAGCTTCATGCGCTCGGGCGGAAATGGCGAAAAGTGGCTGCGTGGGGGCGTCAAGAATATAAAGATCGACCCGACCGACCCCGCGCTGATCCTCTACACCTCCGGCACTACCGGCAAGCCGAAGGGCGCCGTGCTGACTCACCGCAACCTCATCGCGAACCTGCGGCAGGGCCAGGCGTGGGTGAAGGGCCTGGGCAAGGGGCCGAAACCAGAGGTCATGCTGGCCGCGCTGCCGATCTTCCACGCCTACGGCCTGACCATGAACATCACCCTCGCGCCGATGATCGGTGGCGAAATCCAACTGCTGCCCGCGCCTGAAATGCCGCTGGTCATGCGCGTGATGAAGAAGAACATGCCCTCCTGGATGCCCGGCGTGCCCGCGCTGTACCAAAACATCATGAAGGAAGCGGCGAAGCGTGACATGCCGCTCTCCGGCATCCGCAACTCCTTCAGCGGCGCCAGCGCACTGCCCGCAGAGACTGTCCGCGAGTGGGAAAGCTCCACCGGCGGCAACATCGTGGAGGGCTACGGCCTGACCGAAACCGCGCCAATCATCGCAGGTAACCCCATGGGCAAGGGCCGCGAGGGCTACATCGGCGTGCCCTTCCCTTCCACTGAAATCCGCATCGCCAACCCGGACAACCCCGCCGAGACCATGCCCGACGGGGAGGCTGGCGAGCTGGTCGTCCGCGGCCCGCAGGTGTTCAAGGGCTACCTGAACCGCCCGGACGCCACCGCGGAGGCCTTCTACGAGGACTGGTTCCGCACCGGCGACATGGCCGTCATGGAGTCCGACGGTTACCTGAAAATCGTCTCCCGCATCAAGGAGATGATCATCACCGGCGGCTTCAACGTCTACCCCGCCGAGGTCGAGGAAGTCCTGTGCGAGCACCCCTCCATCGAGCAGGCTTCCGTCGTTGGCGTGCAGCGCAAGGATGGGTCCGAGACCGTCGCTGCGGCTGTGGTTCTGGCCAATGGTGCTGTTATTGACGCCGACGACTTCCGCGCCTTCGCCAAAGAACGACTTACTGCGTATAAGGTGCCGAAGGTATTCCATGCATTCCAGGAGCTGCCCGCCGATCAGCTGGGCAAGGTGCGCCGCCGTGAGGTGCAGGAGCTAGTCGCAGAGAAAGAACAGGCCTAAAACATGCCGCTGAGCAGGAAAGACACCGTCGCCGCAGTGATCGTCACGCATAATCGCGTGGAATTGCTGGAGGCCTCGCTGCGCCAGGTTGCAAACCAGGAGGGCGCGGAGGTTGCGCACGTGGTGGTTGTGGATAACGGCAACGACCCGGCGGTGCGCGAGCTGGTGGAAGCGGTGTGCGGGTCGCGGGGCCACTACGTGGGATCCGCGACGAACCTGGGCGGAGCCGGGGGCTTCGCGCTGGGATTCCTGACGGCGCTGTCCCTGGGTGCCGACGCGATCTGGTGTGCCGACGACGACGGGCGGCCTGCCGACGCGCACGTACTGGCCACCCTGCAGGAGGTTGCGGAGCGCGAGGGGCTGGAGGAAATCAGCCCGGTGGTGTGCAACATCGATGCCCCGGAACGGCTGGCGTTCCCACTGCGCCAGGGGTTGGTGTGGCGGCGGACGCTATCCGAGCTGGAGGGTTCTTTCCTGCCGGGGATCGCCAGCCTGTTCAACGGCGCGCTGATCAGTGCGCGGGCGATGGAGATAATTGGCGTGCCCGATTATCGGCTATTCATCCGTGGCGACGAAGTGGAGTACCACCGCCGCCTGGTCCGCAGCGGCCTGCCCTTTGGAACGTGCCTGACCTGCGCGTATCTGCACCCCGACGGGTCGGACGAGTTCAAGCCGATCCTCGGCGGGAAGATGCACACGCAGTACCCGGACAATGAATTCAAGCGCTACTTCACGTACCGCAACCGCGGGTACATCATGAACCAGCCGGGCATGCGCAAGCTGCTGCCGCAGGAATACGCCCGCTTCGGATGGTTCTTCCTGGTGCAGAAGAAGGACCCGAAGGGGTTCGCCGAGTGGCTGCGGCTGCATGCGCTCGGTCGGCGCGAGCAGTTCCGCCGGCCGGGCCGCTAGCGCGGCTGCGCCCCCGAGGCACGGGCGGGCGCGAGTTCTAAGCAACTTTTTAAGCGCACACACCGGCCAGGATTTTCCCTTTTACCCGGTCACGGGCGTAGTCTTAAGTGACTATCGCGGTGCCCCGAGCAGCACTTGAGCAGCCCCCGAGCAGACTCCCGGCGCCGCCTAACACCACCTAACCGAGGATGAAGTTAGCCGAAGTGACCGTGTCCGAAACCCAGACCACCCCGAGCGCTGAGCCCACCAAGCCCGCTGAAGACGTTGGCGTCAATAAGAAGAACGCCAAAGACGCAGCCCTCTCCCGCACGCACCGCCGCCGCAACGTCGCGCGGCAGTTCATCCAATTCGGGATCGTCGGCGCATCGGGGTTTGTGGTCAACCAGGCGATCTTCGTGCTGTCGAAGAAGCTCGCGGAGGCCGGCTGGGACATTCACGTGCAGGATGCCTTCCTGAACCTCCTCGGAACCCAGTACCATTTCCGCTGGTACCACGTGTTTTCCGTGGTCGCGTTTCTGCTGGCGAACATCTGGAATTTCTGCCTGAACCGCTACTGGACGTTCCGCCACGAGCCGAAGCGCGCTTGGTGGAAGCAGCTGCCGCAGTTCATGGCCGTGGGCGTGTTCGGACTGCTGATCACGCTGGTGGTCTCGACAGCACTAGTGAACCCCGAGTCGCCGATCGCCCTGCCGCAGGACATTTTCGATAACTCCACGGGGCTGCGCACGCGCGCGTACTGGGGCAACTTCATTGGTGTGATCCTGGCGGTGCCGGCGAACTTCCTGTTCAACAAGCTGTGGACGTTCCGCGCGAAGCCGCGCGAGGCCAGCCGGGTGGTGCGCGTGGTCGAGCCACGGACTGGCGGTGCTGGTTCTGGTGCCGGTGCGGGCGCGGGTGATGCGGATGTCTAAGCCTTCTTTTGATGACTCTATTAATGACGCCCCCTCGCCGCAGCCAGGCACCGATCCCGCTGGGGCCGGGCACTCCAGTGGTGCCGGCGCTGCTTCCGGTGCCGCGACCGGCGCTGACAATTCCAGCGGGTCCCAGGCGGTTTCCGGCGCCGCTGCCGACGATGCCGCTGCCGGGCAGGGCGCGCGGGTCGGCGATAACTTTCAGTCGGAGCACACCACCCGGGCGCAGCGGATCATTCAGTCGCAGCTGGTGAAGTTTGTGCTGGTCGGAGGTTTCAGCGCCGTCGTGGACTTCGGCTCCACAGCGCTGTTCACCTTTGCGTTTGGCTTGAGCGATGGCGTGTCGAAGGCACTGGGATTCGTGCTGGGAACCCTGACGGCATACTTCATTAACCGTCGGTGGACTTTCCAGGCGGAGCCGAGTGGGCGCCGATTCGCCATCACCATGGTGACCTACGGGCTGACCTTTATTGTGCAGTGGGGGCTGTACAAGGTGTCGATCCCGTGGCTCGAAGGCTTTGACCTGAATGCATTCTGGGTACGTGCGATCAGTTTTGTGATTGCGCAGGGCACGGCGACGGTGCTGAACTTCCTGATCCAGAAGTTCCTCATCTTCAAGCGCTAGCCGTAACTGGCGCTTCAAGCGCTAGCTGGGCTGCATCTTTAAGCGCTAGCCGGGCTGAATCTCCAAGCGCTAGCCGGGCTGGCTGGAGGCTTCCGGAAGCCTCACCGGTACCCAAAATGTCGTTAGAACGGGAATGCGTGGCCGGCTAAGCGGTTCCGGGGGACTGCCTTGGGTCGAAATGTCGTTAAAACGGGAATGGGTTAATGGGAGCGGTTTGCAAATTCGCAAAGCCGCAGGTCAGGGCGTTGTGTATTTTTGCGGGGGTCCGCGGGCGCCGACGTATTCCCGATCTAGCGACATTCCATTCCGCTAGGCACCCTGGTGGACCTGCCCTGACCGACGTATTCCCGATCTAGCGACATTCTGACCAGCCGGACACCAGGCAAAGCCCGGCCAAGCTAGCCAAACCAGTAGTTAGACACTGCCTACGGACAGGCGAGGCGAAACTGGCACTGCAGCAGGCCCGGCAGGTCAGCAGGCCAAGCCCGGCCACGCCAGCCAAGCTAGCGCTGCAGGACGAAGCGGTACATCTCCAAGCGGTCCAGCAGCGAGCACTGCGGAACCAAAGGAACCGCCTGGTCATCGGGCTGAGGCTCCCACTTGCACGCCCCCACCTGCGCCAAGATGCGCCCGGTCCGCCGCGACAGCCACTTGATCTCGCTGGCACTGAGGGCGTCAGTACCCAAGGCAGTATCGGTCGGCGGTAGCTTCGCATCCGCGCGCGTGAAGCCGAGTGCCGACATGAAAGCCTCGCTGACCTCGTCGACCTCCGAATCCACCAGCGTGGACAGCGCGATGATCCGCGCCCACGCTGCCGCGCGCCCGATCTTGCTCTTCTCGATCGGCGCGTCGGCCAGCAGCTCGGCGGCGTGCTCGGTGACGTTCGCCGGCCGCTCCAAGTCCAGCGCCTGCAGCAGCGGAATGAACTCGTACAGCGCCCGCTCGTGCAGCAGTTCCCGCAGCTCAGGATCGGTTTCGGCGAGGATCTGCTCGACGGTATCCTCGCCCGCCAGCGCCACGTTCACCTCCGTGACATCCACGCGCGCCGGAATGCCCGCAGGGTGCAGGTGCGCGGCGAGTTCGTCTTCCTGATTCTTATTGACGCCACCCGCCTCAGCCGCATCGCCTTCCGTATCGGCGAGGAAGTCGGCGGCCAGGAGCACTGCTTCGGCATCCGGCTCGCCCGGCGCGTCGAAGGAGGCGTCGAAGGGGGAGCTGGTGGGGACGAGCTCGATTTCCTCGTGGCGGGTGGTGGTGTCTGTGACGTTGACGCTGAAGTCGTAGCGGCCTACCTTCAGCACGCCGATGGTCCCGCGGCGGAAAATGTCGCCGAGAGCAGTGCCAATGGAGTTTGCGCCCTTGGCGTAGACGCGCACGCGGCCAGCAGTGCGGGCGCGGAAACTCCAGGTTGGCTCGGTGGTGGTGTCGGCGGCGGCGGGAGTTTCAGTGTCGGCGCCCGCACTGTCAGCGCCGGAATTCTCAGCGCGGGCGGGCGCGCCGGCGCCGCGCTCCGTCCGCGCGACGTAGCGGGTGGGGTGCGCCTCGGGGACTCGATTCACGGATTCAGGCCAGTCGAAGCTAGTGAGGATCGCGTCGGCGAAGTCGGCCACGCTCATGGCGCCGGAGACGCTGAGCAGGCGGGAGTATCTTCCCACTCCCGGGAAATGGTGCTCCACTACCACGGTGAAGACTGTGGTGTGGGCTCCGTTGTTTCTGCTGGCCCCCGCCCCCGGTGTGGACATAACCCCCAGGCTTTCCTGCACTTCCGCCCCCTCGGCGTTAGCTTCCGCCCCGCCGGCACCATCGCGCCGGGAGGTGCGGATCTTCGACAGGGAGATCACGCTCCCGCCCGCGATTGGCGCCTCCGTGTCATCGTTCCCGTTGGCTCGCGCAGCGCCAGGACCGCCGGCTGATTCATAGCCCCCGGCGGCTCCAAAAAGCGATGAGCGATTCATGCACCTAAGCGTAATGGCGCCCGGCTAACCTCGCTGGGCGAGAACCAGCGGAAGCGGCTGAGCAGTCACGAACTCGCTGATCACAGGGCCAAGTCGGCGGACTCGCAACTTGTCGAATGCGTTGTACTGCGCGATCCAGCCGCGCAGCGCGGCGGCCTCTTGCAGCGCCACCGCCACGGCCGCTCGCTCGGCCTCGCTTCCGGCGCGCTCTGCTTCCCCTGCGCCTGCGCCAGCGCTTCCCTTCGCGCCAGCCTCATCGGCTCCCTCGCCTGCGCCATCGCTCTCGTCGGCAGCACCCGCGCCGCCACCAGCCCCGCCGACCTGGCCAGCCACGCCGGCCTCGGCTTCCCGGAACTCCTCCAGCGTGCGGAAGCTCCCCCACGCCGGCTGCTTCTTCCCCGGGAACTCGTCGCTGAAATGCTGCTTGGCGGAGGCGAGGGCGTCATTAAGAGCAACCTCCGTAGCCTCCACATCAACCAGCGCAACATCGCTCGGCAGCACCTTCGCGGCCGCTTCGTCGCCCACAAACAGCACGGGGTAGCGCAGCAGGGCGGCGAGCATGGCCGCGCGGTCGTCGGTCCCCTCGATCCAATCCGCGCTGGCGGCGAAGCCGTGGATGCCCGAGCCATCGATCAGCCAGGCGCCGGAAAAGTCGCCGAGTTGCACGTCAGGGTCGGTTTCCACCTGCCAGATGGCGAAAGTCGGGTCGTCGGCGGGGCCTGTGGCGGCCACGACCATGATTGGGTCGTAGCGGACGGGCTCGGGCGTGCTGGGAGTGGCGCCGGAGCCCGCGGGGTCCGCGCCGGGGGCCGCGGTACTCGCGGCGACACCCGACTCGGTGGCAGTGCTTTCAGGGGCAGTTGTGCTCATCGCTATTGGAGGTTACCACCGACTATGATCTTCCCCATGGCTGTTTTTGATAGGTTCCCCGCCGCCGCGAAACTCTTCAAGCGCTCCAAGCTCTCCCCCGCCGAGCAGGAACACAGGAGTGCGCCGGTGCGAGTCGGTGGCGTCGGTAAGGAAAGCAGCTACGAGGCCTCCACCCGCACGAACCTGCCGCTCAACGAGTTCATGACGCGCCTCATGGCCCAGGAACTGCCCATCCTCGACAGCACTAGCCGCCAGCGGGTGCGCGACATCCTACGCGAATACGACGGCCCCACCATCACCGAGCCCGAGGAACTACCGGAGGAAATCCGCCAGATCATGGAGCTGTACTAGCCCTTTCTTAGTGACGCCGCCCACACCGCAACTGCGAAAACGCTGGCAACTTGAGCCCCACGCGGCGCCGCGCCCAGGGGTTGTCGCACCCGGGCGCTAGGGTAGAGAACATGGAATTGCACACCAGCACTCGTACCCTCACCGGGTGGGGTCGCACCGCCCCCACGACCGCCGAAGTTCTGTCCACACAGGATGTCGATCAGATTGCCGCCGCCGTCGCGCGCGTGGCCGACGATAACGCGGATAAGCCCAGCCACCTGCAGCGTGGCGTGATCGCCCGCGGCATGGGCCGCAGCTACGGCGACCCGGCCATGAACGCCGGCGGGCTCGTCATCGACATGCAGCAGCTGAACACGATCCACAGCATCAACCCCGATACCGCCATCGTGGACGTGGATGCTGGCGTGACGCTGGACCAGCTGATGAAGGCCGCCCTGCCCTACGGCCTGTGGGTGCCGGTGCTGCCCGGTACGCGCCAGGTGACCATCGGCGGCGCTATCGGCCCGGATATCCACGGCAAGAACCACCACTCCGCGGGTTCCTTCGGCAACCACGTCCGCTCCATGGAGCTTTTGGTGGCCGACGGGCGCGTGCTGCACCTGACCCCGGAGGGCTCCGAGGACGACCCGGACGGCGAGCTGTTCTGGGCCACCGTCGGCGGCATGGGCCTGACCGGCATCATCCTGCGCGCGACCATTGAGATGACGAAGACGGAGACCGCGTACTTCATCGCCGATGGAGACATGACGCACTCCCTGGACGAGACCATCGCGTTCCACTCCGACGGTTCGGAGCACAACTTCACCTACTCCTCCGCCTGGTTCGACGCGATCAGCCCGGAGCCGAAGCTGGGCCGCGCCGCGATCTCCCGTGGCTCCCTGGCAACCCTGGACCAGCTGAAGGAGTACGCGCCGAAGCTGGCGAAGGATCCGCTGAAGTTCAAGGCCCCGCAGCTGATGACCGTGCCGGACATCTTCCCGAGCTTCACCATGAACAAGCTGTCCATGGTGGCCATCGGCGAGCTGTGGTGGCTAAAGTCCGGCGAGTACCGCAACCAGGTGCAGAACCTCACGCAGTTCTACCAGCCGCTGGACCTGATCGGCGAGTGGAACCGCGGCTATGGTTCCAAGGGCTTCCTGCAGTACCAGTTCGTCGTACCGACGGAGGCCGTGGAGCCATTCAAGGAGATCATCCGCGACATCCAGCGCTCCGGCCACTACTCCGCGCTGAACGTATTCAAGCTGTTCGGCGAGGGCAACAAGGCCCCGCTGAGCTACCCGATGCCGGGCTGGAACGTCTGCGTGGACTTCCCGATCAAGCCGGGCCTGGGTGCTTTCCTGGACGACCTGGATCGTCGCGTGATGGAGTTCGGCGGCCGCCTGTACCTGGCCAAGGAGTCCCGCACCTCCGCCGAGAACTTCCACAAGATGTACCCCGGCCTGCCCGGCTGGCTGGCCACCCGCAAGCGCATCGACCCGACGGGGGTTTTCGCCTCCGACATGTCCCGCCGCCTCGAGCTTTAACTGCATAGAGCTTCAAACACCGAAAGAGAGTCACAATGATTGATGCCGTTGGCAAACCCCAGTCCATCCTGCTGCTCGGCGGCGCGTCCGACATGGGCCTCGCCGTCGTCGAAGAGTTCCTCTCCCGCGGCCCCGCGCGCGTGATCCTGGCCGCCCGTGCTGGCGAGTCTTTGGATGACGCCACCGCCCGCATGAACGCCGCCGGTGCCAGCGAGGTCGTACCCGTCTCCTTCGACGCAGTAGACTTCGATTCCCACCCGCAGGTTTTCGAGGAAATCTTCAGCCACGGCGACGTGGACCTGGCCATCGTTGCGTTCGGAATTCTGGGCGATAACGAGAAGCAGTGGACCAACCAGAAGCTGGCCGTGCAGGCCGCGCAGGTGAACTTCACCGGCGCCGTTTCCGTCGGCGTGCTGCTGGCCGACTACATGAAGAAGCAGGGCCACGGCCAGATCGTGGCATTCTCCACCGTTGCAGGTGAGATGGTCCGTCGCTCCAACTTCGTCTACGGCTCCACCAAGGCTGGCCTGGATGGCTTCTACCGCATGCTGAACGAGGCCCTTCGTGGCACCGGCGTGCGCGTGCTGACCGTCCGCCCAGGCCAGGTGCGCACCAACATGACCAAGGACCTGGAGGACGCGCCGCTGACCGTGGACAAGGAAGACGTGGCCAAGGCCATCGCTAAGGCCGTGGATAACCGCAAGTCCCTGATCTGGGTGCACCCCCTGTTCCGCCCGATCATGCTGATCCTGAAGCACCTGCCGCTGCCGATCCTGCGCAAGCTGCCGCTATAAAAATTTTCTGATCGAACTCAACGGGGTTCCGCCGCGGGCCCGCTCAGCACAAAAGCGCCGACCACCGGTCGGCGCTTTTCTAGTTCAGCACTGGTTCGCACCCCCACTAGCGGACAACACTCTCACCGGGCGATCTAGACCTCCCGGGGCGCGCCCGGGTGCGCGGAATCCTTCGCATCCAACTTCAAAAACGCCGAGGCCACCATCAGAACAACCGAGGCGAAAGCCGCCACCAGGAATGCCACGTGGATGCCCTGGCCAACCACCTGCGCCTCGGCCAGCGCAGGATCCGTGGCACCCAAGCTCGCCAACTCCTCAGCATTGCTAGAGGCGTAGCGCGCGGAAGCGAAAGTCATCACAGCCACGAAGATCGCCGTTCCCGCGCCGCCGGCAACCTGCTGGAGAGTATTCAGAATCGCCTGCGCGTGGGAAGCCAAAGAGTCCGGAACGGCCGCCAGAGCGTTGGACATAAGGGGCGTCATCATCAAAGCAATGCCCAAGTTCAACACAACCGTAACAAGCATGAGCTGCACAAACGCCGGCCACGTGCCGGAACCAACCCAGGAAAACAGGTGCTCCGTCTGCTCCAGGGCGGCAAAGCCCATCATGCCGATGGTGATCAAGATGCTGCCCGGGATAATCAGCGGGCGGGTGCCACGCGCGTCGTAGGCACGGCCGACCGCGGGCCCCAGCAACCCCATGACCAGGCCGCCCGGCAGGGACACCATGCCGGTCTTCAGCTCCGACAGGCCGGCGACGTTCTGTGCGTACAGCGGCATCAGAATGATGAAGCCGAAGAGCATGGAGAACGTAAACAGCAGCAACCCCAGCGAGAGGTTGTACTCGCGCACACGCACCGGCTGCAGGTTCAACAGCGGAGTGGCGCCCGGCTTAGAGCTGCGCTCCAGGGAACGCTGGCGCAGGAAGAATACCGCCAGGATCACCGCACCCGCAGCCAGGATGATCAGGCGCTGCACCGGCACGCCATCGGCCAGCTCCGACAGGCCAGCCAGGCCGTACACCAGGCCCGCGAAGCCGAACGCGGAGAGGAAGACGGAGAGCACGTCCAGGGAAGGGCGGCTCGGCTCCTCGAAGTTCTTCACCAGGAACAGGCCTGCGACCAGGGAAATCAGCACCAGTGGAGCGACGAGGATGAAGATCCAACGCCAGCCCAAGGCCTCCAGCACCACGCCGGAGAATGTCGGACCCAGCGCCGGAGCCACTGCAATAACCACCGAGACCAGGCCGAACACCGCGCCGCGGCGGTTAATGGGGACCAGCCGGATGATGGTGGTCATCAGCATCGGGATCACCAGCGCCGTGCCGCTAGCCTGCACCACGCGCGCCAGTAGCAGGATCGGGAACGTCGGCGCCGCGGCCGCGAGCACCGTGCCGACCAGGAAGGTCGTCAGCGCCGTCGCGTAGAT
Organism: Corynebacterium evansiae; assembly: GCF_027570065.1. Classification (NCBI taxonomy): domain Bacteria; kingdom Bacillati; phylum Actinomycetota; class Actinomycetes; order Mycobacteriales; family Corynebacteriaceae; genus Corynebacterium; species Corynebacterium evansiae. The sequence goes on from NZ_JAKMUT010000007.1 coordinate 23,366, forward strand.
CGAGCGCAGGCGGAAACGCTGCATGATATAGCCGGTCATCGGAATGACCACGGCCATCGTGAGCATGAATGCTGTGGTCAGCCATTGCGCTGCATCGGCGGTGACGCCAAACTCTCCCATCAAAACGGGCAAAGCCACGGCCAAGGTGGTCTCGTTGAGAATCACCACGAAAGCCGCGGCGACGAGCACACCGATTAGGAGCTTTGCGCCGGGCGCGGGCTCGCCGGGAGGGACGGAGTGCTCCGCGCGGTCGGAGTTGGTGGCGTCAGAAATAGATTCTTCAGACAAAAGTATCCCTCCACGATGTAAAAGGCGGGCGCATTGGTGCACCCGCGAACCTTGGATACTTTACACCAGGTTTGCTGGTCGCAGAGGGGTGAATGGTGGGCGCAGGGTAGGCGGGGCCACCGGGGTAGAGCGGGGTGGGCGGGTTAGCGCTCCAGCTCGCCTTGAGCCTCGCCAGTGCCGTTGCCACTGCCCTCGCCCTGCTCGAGGGCGTTCGCACCGTTCTCGGCGTTCAGCTGGGCGCGGATTTCCTCCAGGCGGGAGCTGGCGCGCATGTCGTTACCAGCGGATTCAATCTCCGACATGCGGCCCTGCACGGAGTTCTCGACGAGCTCCTGGCTGCCGAGCGCCTGAGCGTAGCGCTGCTCGATCTTCTCGCGCACGCTGTCCAGGGTCGGCACGTCATCGTTCTGCACCAAGCCATCCATCTGCTGCATGGAGTTCGCGGTGGCCTCCTGCATCTTCGCCTGATCCACCTGGGAACGCAGCTGGTTGATCTGCGCCATCTGATCCTCAAGGCGGGCAGCGGACTGCTGCTGTTGCTGCTGCGCCTGACGGGCGGCCTCCTCCGCACCGGAGTACAGTCGCTTGGTCTCCTCGAGCTGCTGCTCGACCGTGACCAGCTGAGAAGCGAACAGCTCCGCTGTCTGATTCAGCTCGTTGGCCTTGGCCTGGTCGCCGTCGGCCGCAGCCTTATCGGCCTGCTGGATGGCAGTGCGAGCGTTACCCGAAAGCTTCTCCGCATCCTCCTGCAGGCGGTTCATCTTCATTTCCAGCTGATTGCGGTTACCGATCACGCGAGCAGCACTTTCGGAAATCTGCTGGTGCTGCTTGCGAGCCGCTTCCGTGGCCTGCTGGATCTGCACATGGGGATCCGCGTTCTCCTCGATCTTGGTGTCGAGGGACTGCATCAAGTACTTCCAGCCCTTAGAAAATGGATTCGCCATGGGAAAACTCCTGTGTCGCTATGTAGTCGGTACTTAGTCGAGATGTAGTAGTTTGCTTAAGTTAACTGCATTCCAGCGTACTGACTTTCCGCGTGGCGCACGGAGCGAAAGCGGGGGAGGAAGTCAAGCCCTCCGCTACAGCGGGTATAGGTGAACCACCGGGGCGTCCATGGTCCGCCCGGTCAAGTGCAACAGGTCCAGCTTCACCTGTTTCAGGGAGACGACCTCCATCACCGGGTCCGGGATCGGCGCCTCGCTAGGAATCAGGCCCAGCTGGTGCAGCACTTCCCCTGCGCCAGCGGAAATATCGACCTTCATCGGCACCGTGGAGATCTCAGCCAACGCGGGAACGGCCTCCAGGGACGTAGCCTCCACCACAACGGGGCCTTCGACCACGTAGGTTTCCACATCCGGGCCGGTCTGCATCAGCCCGTCGCCCCATTGGCCGGGCAGCCTGATTTGCAGGTTCTTGATCTCCAGCCGGTCGCCGGTGATGCGCAGCAGGTCGCGGCCGCCGTGCTCCGTGCCTACAGAATCCACGCCGATGTGCACGTTCCCCTTGAAGGTCACGTTATCTGCGGTGACCTGGCCGACGTCGCCCACCCGCGCGGGCTGTGCCACACTGTACGGGGCATTCGCATTCAGGATGCCCACGCCGGTGGCGATCCCCACTGCCACCAGCAGGGCCGCGATCGTCGCGGAGTATCCACCCCCGGAGCCCCCGTCCTTTTCCTTGCCCTCGCCCCGAGCCTTCTTCGGCTTCCGCTCCCCCGACTCCCAAGCCAGGGCAAACGCCCCGCCGAAAATACCCAACAGCGAACCCAACAGGAACCCGCCGATATTGGAGGCCGGCAGCGCCACCAGCGATACCAAAATGGCGAAAACTCCCAGGTAGGGCGCCGTGGCAGGCTTCAGCCAAATACCCAGCGCGAACATGATCTGCGCCGCGCCCAGGAAGAGCGTGGAAACCCCCGACAGCGTGGAGATCATCACCAGTAGGTCGGAAATGCGCAGCGTCAGATACGCGGGCGTCATAATCACAACACCCGAAAGCAGCACCAACAGTCCCGGCACGAACGGTCGGTTGCGGCGCCACTCGGCGAAGCGCGCTAACCGCCCTTTAGCAGGCATTCTCGGTTCCTCGGCGCACGCTCGCCTCCACTCCGGAAACGTTCAGCTGCTTCGCCCCAACCGACGTGGCAATGATCTTCTCCGCCACAATCTGCACGTCCTTCGAGTGCAGACCCCAGGCATCGTCCGGCGCTTCGGGGTTGACCTGGCTGGCGTCAATACCAAGGTTGGGGTCGGCCATCCGCAGGCTGCCCTTAATGTCGGTGGAGCCCACGATCAGATCGTCCGCATCAACGCTGTTCTGTCCGTTGGCGCGCAGCGAAAGGGTGGCCTCGCCAACGGCGGGAAGGTCCGGCACGGTTGTGGAAAGGCACAGGTCAGAGGCCTTCGCCTCCTTAATCTTCACGCGCGCTACGGGCAGGTGATCATCGCCCTTCGCATCGTTATCCATGAACAGGGAGAAATCCTGCCCGGACAGGCCGCCGATCGTCACGGTGAAGAAAGAGCCGGAAAGCGCCAAGTTCGCAGAGATTCCGCCCTTCGCCACGGCCATTCCGGTACCGGCGAAGCCGACCAGCCCGGCGGTCAGCGCCACTGCGGCCTTCTTGCCGTTGATCCGTCCCATTTCGTGCCTCCTGTTGTAAAGCCCTTACGCATTATCCCCGCCGCGGCGCCGTTGCGCGAATCGCAGTTCTTTTTGGTGACGCCCTCTAGGCCGCGCCCGCTCGCGCCTCAGCGCAGGCCGTGCGAATCCGCGCTGCGCACGCGGGGCCTGCGTAGCCTGGGGAGCATGGACGTTGCATGCTACTCAGCCCCCGGCGCCGGCGAGGCGCTGGAAAAATCCACAATTTCCCGGCGCGACCTGCGCCCCAACGACTGCCTAATCAAGATCCGCTGGGCGGGCATCTGCCACTCGGACATCCACACTGTAAATGGAGATTGGCCGCACGATAACTTCCCCATGACCCCCGGCCACGAGATCATCGGCGAGGTCACCGAGGTTGGCACGGAGGTGCAGAACTTCCGCCCCGGCGATGTGGTCGGCATCGGCTGCCTGGTGGATAGCTGCCTAGATTGCGATGCCTGCCGCGAAGGCGACGAAAACTACTGCGAGAGCGGCTCGACCGGCACGTACAACGCGCCCGACCGCCTCGACGGCACGATCACGCAGGGCGGTTACTCCACCCACATCGTGTGTCGCGAGGAGTTCCTGGTCCGCATCCCGAAGGCCTTCGCCGACTTGGAGTCGGATGCGGCCGCGGCGGCCACTCCCCTGCTGTGTGCTGGAATTACTACGTATTCCCCGCTGAAGCACTGGGACGTGGGCGAAGGTTCCCGCGTGGCGGTCGTCGGCATGGGCGGCCTGGGGCACGTGGCGGTAAAGCTGGCCGCGGCGATGGGCGCGGACGTGACGGTCTTGAGCCACTCGAAGTCCAAGGAGGCCGACGGCCTGGCTTTCGGCGCCAGCCGTTACGTCGCCACCAAGGAGGAGGGCTGGCACAAGCCCTTCAGGGCGAGCTTCGACCTGATCATTAATACGGTCAGCGCCCCGCTGGATCCGGCGCCGTTTATTTCCACCCTGGCGCGTGGCGGAACGATGGTGATGCTGGGGCTGCCGCCGGAGAAAATGCAGATCAGCGCTGGTGCGCTGATCGGTAAGCGCCGTTCCGTGGCGGGCAGTGCTATCGGTGGTATCCGGGAGACTCAGGAGATGATTGATTTCTGCGCCGCCCACGGCATCACCGCGGAGGCGGAGGTCATCCCGGCAGAGGAGATCAACACGGCCTACCAGCGCGTATTGGATTCGGATGTGCGCTACCGTTTCGTCATCGACGTCAACACGTTGTAGCGCGCTCCGGGCGCGCTGAGCGCTTACTGCGCCTCGCCCTGCTCGGCCTCGATCTGCTTGCGGACCTCGTCCATGTCCAGCTCCTTGGCCTTAGCGATCAGCTCGTTGATGGCCTTGCCCGGCAGCAGGCCGGATTCGCGAGCCAGCAGCACGCCGTCGCGGAACAGCATCAGGGTCGGGATCGACTGGATCTGCAGGGCTGCGGAAAGCTCCTGGTTGGCTTCGGTATCCACCTTGCCAAAAACAGCGTCCGGGTTTTCCTCGGAGGCCTGCTCGAAGATGGGGGCGAAGCGCTTGCACGGACCACACCAGTCTGCCCAGAAGTCCAGCACGACGATGCCGTCGCCCTGTACGGTTTCCTGGAAGTTTGCTCCGGTGATTTCAGTGGTCGCCATTTCTTTCCCTTCGGGTTGATTGCTTCGTTCAAAGCTTGTCGCTGCTTTGTCGCTTCTTTGTCACTGCGCACCGTTAAAAGGGGCGCGTATGTTTTTCCAACATTACGCAACGCACGCTTTATTCCGCGTTAGAGTTCTCACTATGTCTATTTATGACGCCAACGCGAATCCGTCTAGCACTTTCAAAATGTACAAGAATCTTGCGAAGAAGCCGTTTGGCAACGGCCTGTTTTCGCTGGCAGCCAGCGCTAAGGCGCCTTACTTCCTGACCGTACAACCGCGCCTGCAGGAGTTGCGACCGGGCTACTGCCAGGTGAAGTCGAAGAAGTGGTGGCTGCTGAATAACCACATCGGAACCTTCCACGCCATTGCGGCCTGCAATGTGGCGGAGTTTGCGATGGGGATGCTGGCTGAGGCATCCATCCCCAACACCCACCGCTGGCTGCCACAGGGAATGCGCACGAAGTACCTGAAGAAGACGAAGGGCAGCCTGACGGCCACCGCGACGGCCGAGCTGCCGGACTTCGAGAAGATCACCAAGGAATCCGGCGGGCAGACCGTGACGGTGACGATCCACTTCGCCGACGACGAAGGTAAGGAATCCACCTACGCGGAGATCGACATCTGGGTCACTGCCAAGAAGTAGCAGATGCTAGGCGCTGCCGCGTAAATCGCGGCAGGTCAGGCGCCCGCGAGCGTCACCCCGCCCCAAAGCGCGGGGAAGAATACCGCGCAGCAGGCGACGGTCATCGCCACCACGCCGACAATGCGACGGGTGGGCTGCGGCCGGGTGAAGACCTCCACCATTACCGTGGAAAACGTGGTGAACCCACCGGCCAGGCCCAGACCTACCAGGGGGAATAGGATGTCCTGGGTCCCGGTCGTCGCGCCGGGCGCGCCGGCGCTCGCTGGCCCAGTCAGCCCGCCAATGCCCGCCGCGTACTGCGAGGTGAAGCCAAGGATCAGGCCCAGTAGAGCGGTGCCGAGGAGGTTCACCACCGCCAGGCTCCACAGGGGTGCCCAGCCGCGCCGGGACTTCAGGTAAGTATCCAGGCCATAGCGGGCGGCCGCGCCCGTTCCGCCGCCGACGGCGACAGCCAGCAGCTCCACGAGGGTCGCTCCGGTGCTCATCGCGTGCCCCCATCCCCCGGCGCGGCCTCAGGGTCAGCACCGGCGCCGCTGGCTACTTGGGCTGCACTGCCCCCGTGCCGTAGCCGCGCCAGCTCATTCAAATCCCGCCCGAGGCGCAGCCCCATCGCAGCCGCAAGCAGGCCAAGCACCAGCGTGACCAGTCCGTAGGCTCCCCCGATGAGGACGGCGGTAGTTGAGTCGGTGGGGGCGTCAATAGCCGCAGCGAGCGAGCTAAACGACGTGAAACCGCCGAGCAGCCCCATGCCCCAGAACGCGCGGCGCGGGTGGGCGGAATCCGGGATCATGCCGACCAGAAGGCCCAGCAGGAGTGCTCCCAGGACGTTGACCACCAGCAATGCGATGTCCCCGAGGGAAATTCCTCCGGCGACGTTCAGCGGGGCTGCCGCTCCGGGGACTCGCGTAGGGTCGCCGAGCGCGGGAATCCAGACAGTTAGCGCCCAACGAAAAACCGCCCCCAGCGCGCCGCCGAGGAAGACCAGGGCGACGGGCGGGAGGCGTTTCATGGGTGCAATATTACCCAGGCAACTGGGTTAGGCGGCCAAGCGGCCGGGCGAGTTAGGCCTGCTTAACGGCGGAGATGTCGAAGTTCAGGGTGATCTTCTCGGAGACGAGCACGCCGCCGCCGTCGAGGGCGGTGTTCCACTCCAGGCCGAAGTCGCGGCGGTTGATGCTGGTAGAGCCCTCGAAGCCGACGCGGGTCTGGCCCCACGGATCCTGCACCTCGCCGGTGAAGTCGAACTCGATGGTGACGGGCTTCGTGACGTCCTTGATAGTCAGGTCGCCGGTGACCTTGATGGCGGTCTCGCCGGCGGCGGTGATGTCCGTGGAGGTGAAGGTGATGTGCGGGTACTTCTCCGTCTCGAAGAAGTCGCCGGAGGTCAGGTGGCCGTCGCGGTCAGCGTTGCGGGTGTCCACGCTGTTGACGTCGATCTTGACGTCGATCTTTGCGCCCTCCAGGTTCTCGCCGGAGGTGGCGGTGCCCTCGAAGTCGGTGAACGCGCCGCGAACCTTGGTGACCATGGCGTGGCGGGCGACGAAGCCGATCTCGGAGTGTGCCGCGTCGATCTGGAAGTTGCCGGAGTAGTTGTTGACGTTCGTCATGTTGAGCCTTTCGTTAAGTCTCTGGGTAGATATTTCGGTTGGTGTTCTCGATTGGTGTTTTCCGTTGGCGTTCTCAGCCAGTGTGGTGCGCTCTATGCGGCGCTGGCTCCTACCCTACACACTTGTAGTTGATGTATCAACAATATTGACTGATGTGCGATAATGGTGCACATGACACAAGAAAACACCTCTTCTCCGCAAGATGCGGATGCCAACGCGGGAACCCCGTGGCTGAGCAGCCGCGAGCAGCAGGTGTGGCGAGCGTGGCTCAACGCCCACATCCAGATCAATGCCGAGCTGGCGCAGCAGCTGGCAGCGGAAACTTCCCTATCCCTGTCCGACTACGAGGTTCTGGTGCATCTTTCGGAATCGCCGAACCACCAGCAGCGAATCGTCGCGCTGGCGAACATGATGCAGTGGAGCCGTTCGCGCCTATCGCACCAGATCACGCGCATGTCGAAGCGCGGTCTTGTGCGCCGCGAAACTTGTGACGCCGACGGGCGCGGGGCCTATGTTGTCCTTGAACCCGCAGGTCTCGACGCGATCACTACTGCTGCGCCCGGCCACGTGGCGAAGGTGCGCGGGCTGGTGTTTGACCGGCTGACCGATACGGAAGTTGAGCAGTTCTACTCAATCCTGGCGAAGCTGAACGAACAGCCTTAGGCGCGGCGCGGGGCAGCGCGCGACCCGCCGCCCGCCGCGCGCCCCGCCTCCGGGGGCGCGGGGCGCAGAAGCACCAGCACGCGGATGCCCCGCGTGGGATTTAGGGCATAGGGCTGATGTCGCGGGCCATGTCGGAGAACTTGGAGAACTGCAGCTGGTTGGCCACCGTCACCGTGCCAATGGGACCACCACGGTGCTTAGCGAGGATGATGTCCGCCTCGCCCGCACGCTCGTGATCCGGGTTCTGCGAGTCCGGGCGGTTGATCAGCATGACCATGTCGGCATCCTGCTCCAACGAACCAGATTCACGCAGGTCAGAGACACGCGGAAGCGCATCGTCGCCGCGGGACTCCACGCCACGGTTCAGCTGCGAGATCGCAACAACCGGCACGTTGACCTCCTTGGCCAACAGTTTCAGCTGGCGGGAGAACTCAGAGACCTCTTGCTGGCGTGATTCCACTCGCTTGCCGGAGGACATCAGCTGCAGGTAGTCCACCACGATCAGCTGCAGATCCACCTGCTGCTTCAGGCGGCGTGCCTTCGAGCGGATCTCCATCATCGTCAGGTTCGGCGAATCGTCGATGTAGATCGGCGCGTCCTCGATCTCGCCGATGCGCACGGTCAGGCGGTCCCAATCGTCGTCGGTCAGCTTGCCGCCGCGCATGGAAGCCAGGCGCACCTCCGCCTCCGCGGAGAAGATGCGCATCATGACCTCGGACTTGCTCATTTCCAGGCTGAACAGCGCCGACGCTTTGCCGTGCTGGATCGACGCCGAACGCATGAAGTCCAGCGCCAGCGTGGACTTACCCACACCCGGGCGGGCCGCGACAATCACCATCTGGCCGCCGCGCAGGCCATTCGTCAGGTCATCCAGGTCGGCGAAGCCGGTGGGGATACCCATCTCCACGCCATCCTGGCTCTCCAGCTGCTCGATCTCCCCCACAGTGGAGGCCACCAGTTCCGCGAAGACCTCGTAGTCCTCCTTCGCGGCATCGTTGGTGATGGCGAACATCTCCTGCTGCGCGCGGTCCACCACGTTATCCACGTCCGCACCCTCGGTACCCGCATAACCCAGCTGCACAATCGTGGTGCCTGCTTGCACCAGGCGGCGCAGCGTGGCCTTCTCCCGCACGATCGAGGCGTAGTAGCCGACGTTTGCCGAGGTCGGAGTCTTCTGGACGACACTGTGCAGGTAATCAGCGCCGCCGATGAAGCTCAGCACGCCATCGCGGTCCAGGCGGCCGCTGACGATGACCGGGTCTACTTCCTTACCCTCGCCGTACAGCTGAAGTATGGCGTCAAAAATAGTCTTGTGCTTCGGCACGTAGAAGTCATCACCAACGAGGACCTCCACGACATCCGCAATGGCGTCCTTATCCAGCATCATGCCGCCGAGCACGCCCTGCTCGGCTTCCGGGTTCTGCGGCATCTCGCGGACAATCTGCTGGGAGCCACCGTGGCCGCCCTGGCCGCCACGGCCCCTGCGACCGCCCTGGAAACCCCCGCCGCGACGACCGGAAGACTCGAAGCCGCCCGCTCCCCCGGCGCCCGAGCCAGCGCCGAAGCCACCTCCCGAGCCGGCGCCGAAGTCGCTGGGACCGCCGAAGTCGTCGAAAGGTTCCTCCGGCAGCGGGGCGCCGTCGTCGAAGTTCATGCCTGCATTTTCGCTCATGCCGACCACTTTAATGGCAGCGCGGGACAACCCCTAAGCGGCAATACAGAACAAGTTATCCACAGGCTTTGTGGATATACCTGTGGAGGAAATGTGCATAACCCCCAATCCCCCAGGATGGCTTGTGGATAACTTGTGGATAGCCAACGCTCTCACCTGCACGTTTCCACGTTTGCGCAGGTCAGAGGCGTGTGACTAGTGTGAAAGCTTCTCTTTCATCGGTGGATAACCTGGGGATAAACAAACCCGCAGGCCAGGCGATCGCGCTCATACAAACCCCCAGGTCGTCCAAATCCTTAAACTATTCACACTCTATTCACCGCCATAACCGCGTTCATGGCTATAAGCCCACACCCTTCATGTTTGGTTTCCTAAGCGGAAGTAAAATATTGGTTTTCCTACACACTGCACGACCTTGGAGTACGGTGTGCCTCATGAATTCCACACCCACCGACCCAACCACCAACTCCTCCATCTCAACCCTCCCCGCACTCACGGAGGCTACCGCCGAGCGCCCCCTCGACCTCCTCATTGTCGGCGCGGGGCTCTCCGGCATCGACATCGCCTACCACGTAAACAAGAACTTCCCCGGCTGGAACTGGGCCGCCGTGGACTCCAACTACGACGTCGGCGGAACCTGGGCCACCTTCCAATACCCCGGCATCCGCTCGGACTCCGACATGGCCACCTTCTCCCTCCCCTTCAAGAAGTGGCCACACAAGGGCACCCTCGGTTCCGGCAAGCAGATCCGCGACTACTGCCGCGAAGCCGCCCAGGAAATCGGCATGCTCGACCGCCTACAGCTATCCACCTGGGTCGAATCCGTGAACTTCCACACCGACCGCGGCCTGTGGGAGGTCACCATGCGCGTCGGCCGCACGGGTCACGCAAACTCCGAAGGCACCGACGGCTCCGACTCTGCCGCCTCCGCCAACCCCGAGCAGCCGACCATCACCACGTGGACGCGCCGCCTCCACTTCGCCACCGGATACTACCGCCATGCTGAGGGGTTCACGGCGGAGATTGAGGGCGTCAACACCTTCGAAGGCACCGCCCTGCACCCACAGCAATGGCCCCGCGACCTCGACGTGCGCGGCAAGAAGGTCACGGTGATCGGCTCCGGCGCGACGGCAATTACGCTGGTCCCGGCGCTGCACGCGATGGGTGCGGACGTCACGATGCTGCAGCGCACCCCCACCTACATCGCGCCGCTGCCGGAGACAGACACGATCAGCTCCCTCGTCGGCCTGGGCCTAAGCACCGAACCCGGCAAATTCGGCCACCGCCTGGCGCGCTCCCTGCACATCGGCCGCGACATGGCGCAGTACCACCTCTGCCAAACCTTCCCCAGCATCGCGAAGCTGGTGTTCCGCGGCTGGAACCGCCTTTACCTGCCCGCCGACGAGGTCCGCCGCAACTTCACTCCCCCATACGGCCCGTGGGACCAGCGCGTCTGCAAGTCCCCCGGCGGCGATTTCTTCAAGGCCGTGCGCGGCGGGGCGAAGGTCGTCACCGACCACATCGAGCGCGTCGACGCCGGCGGGGTGCTGTTGCGCTCCGGCGGGTACATCGAGGCTGATGTCTTGGTGATCGCCACGGGACTACAACTTCTTGCTTTTGGTGACGCCAACTTCTCAGTCGATGGCGCCCCAGTACCCACCGAATCTCTGGTGGCTTATCGTGCCATGATGGCTAATCGACTGCCGAACTTCTCCTACACCATCGGGTATTTGAACCAGTCGTGGACGCTGCGCGCGGACATGACCTCGCGGTACTTGGTGCAGCTATGGAAGGACATGGACTCGCGAGGCGAGCAGTGGGCGTGCCCGGTCCTGCCCGACGGCGAGCCCGCTGACCTGCCGCTTCTGGAGATGTCCAGCGGTTATATCCAGCGCAGCGTGGGGACTCTGCCGCGCCAGGCCGCTGGGGATCCGTGGCGGATGGAGCACGACTACATCAAGGAGCGCCGCACCTACACCAGCGCGGACAATACCCACGACATGGCCTTCGGCGTGGAGGCACTGGAGGCGGCGGCGCCGCTGGCCGCCGGTGAGGGCGGCGGAGGCGCCGCCAAGCTGCGGGTTTAACAGCTGCGCCGGGTGATCCCAGCCGGGCGGCCAGGGGGTGCCGGGGTGCTGGTGACTACGGCGGCTGGTGGGCTAGCCGTGGAGGGTTAGGCCCCAGTGCCGCATCGCGCTGGCGATTTCCATTCCGCCGCCGAGGGTTTTGTTGTAGTCGCTGACCCGCGAGACCACGCCAAGCGCCCATACCCCACTTCTGTCCACGGCAAAGATGGCGCCGCCGGAATCTCCGCGATCCATGATGTTTCTAAAGTAGAACTGGCCTGCCTTGTCCACACTGACGAACACTCCGCAGGAGTACCCGGTGGTGGCACCGAGGCGGCAAATCTCCATGTTGCGGCGCTCGGCCTCCTGCGGCGTGATCCAGCCCTTGAGCTTGGTATTCATAGGCAGTGCGGAATCGACGTATTGCCTGACATTTGGGTAGAGCTCGATCAATCCAATGTCTGCACCAACGATGCCCTGGCCATGACGCTCCACGTAGGATTCCACCATCTCCCCCACCCGGAGAGTATTGCCACGTGAATCGCGGATGTCGAACTTATCCCCCTTGTTTCCGCAGTGACCTGCGGTAACAATGAATACCCGGTTGTCGCGGGAGGCGATGAATCCCGTCGAGCACGAGGAGCCATTCGTCCGGTTCAGAATCATTCCGCCGGGGACGACCTTGCCCGGCGCTTCCAGGAATTGCCAGTCCACCTTGTTGTGGTAGGTAATTCCCAGGTTGTCGTCGCGGCCGGCCCGGCCGGCGCCATCGTTGTCCGGGTCCAGGCGGTTCGGGTCTACCTCCGTTTGTTGCGAGCGGTTTCTGGAGGAATCGACGCGGAAGTTTTCCTGCGGGAAATCGAAGTTATCCACCTTTGTGGTGGATCCGTCGGTTTCGCAGTCGAAGTGGAAGGCGCCGGAATAGTCGTCGTTGTACAGCGAGCCCTTGAGTGGACCGTCGAAGTCGTCGTCGGACAGGTGTGTCTCGGAAACGTCCGTTGCGTGCACGAAAAGCTTATCGTGCGGAATGTTGTTCTTGTTGAGATCCTTCTCAACGGCCTTCTGGCAGGCCTCCGCGACATCGTAGACGCTGAGGGCTTTGGAGTCCGAGGAGCCGTCCGCCCCGCCGGAGTCTGAAGAGCTAGGGGAAATGGAGACGCCCGAATTGGAACATCCGGCGAGCGCGAGGATGGAGACTAATGCCAAGCTGCGAACCAGCTGAGTTTTCTTCACAGAGCTATCCTGGCACATTCGGCTGGCTAAGCAAGTGGAATTCGGCAGCTCAGGTGGCGAAATTTCGGCGCCCGGGGTGCTGGTGGCTCGGCACCCCGGGCCCCTGTTCCCCGACCCCGGGCCCTGCTCCGGCCCTCGGCTGCCAGTTCCGGCGGCCCGGGGCCATAAATTCTGAGCCCTGCCCCCCTGTTCCGGCCCTCGGCTCCCAGTTCCGGCGGCCTAAAGCCATAGTTTCTGCGCCCTGCAGCTGGAAAATGTCGTTAGAACGGGAATCCGGGGCAAGCGGAGACCTTTTTGCGACCACGTATAGAAGGGAATGTCGTTAGAACGGGAATACGTTATTAACACTGATTTGCAATACCGCAAAAGCGCAGGTCAGGGCGTTGCAGAGTTTTGCAAGCCGTCGTGGGCGTCGGCGTATTCCCGTTCTAGCGACATTCCGGCCCAACGGAGGCTCCGCACAGCCCGAACCGGCCGACGTATTCCCGATCTAACGACATTCCGGACCACCAGGAGCCCCGAATGGCCCAGAAGCCTGCGATATGGAGGCCTAAATGTCGGAAAAGTTGCAATTTGTTACCGCAAACCATTACCAATTTTGTAAACATGCAGGTCAGCGAGTTTTCCGAGGGTCGCGTTTTCGGCGCCAATTTTAGTTTTGCAACTTTTCCGACATCTAGCGCCAATGGCAGTGGTGGCCGGACGAAACCTGAGCATCACGGCGCCACTGGCAACGGTGGCCGGACAAAACCTGAGCATCACGGCGCCACCGGCCGCTGGAGCCAGCGGTGAAGGAACCGCCAAGCTGCGTGTTTAGTAGCTGTGCCAGATTACCTGGGCTGGGCAACGTATCCGGGAAACATCCGAGCAACGGAAAAGGCCCCACGCACAAAAACGTGGGGCCTCAACCTGCTGTTGTCTAAGTTAAGTTTTTCTGGTGCGTTATAGTCGCACGCGCATCTTCGCAGCTCAGCGGCTCAGCAGCTCAGCGGCTCTTTACACAGCTCCGGAATGTGAATGCCGCCGCGTGGTGTCTAAGCACGCGACCAGTGACGCCTAACAATAGGCAAACACTAGGCACTTGATCCGTGGTGTCTAAGCACGAATCACGCGACCTGTGGTGTCTAGGCACAGGGCGCAGAAGCTCCCGGTAACTTCAGACCAGCTGAAATATCAGCCGAGCCAAGCCCGCCGACCGAAGTATCAGCCGACCAGGGCCAGCTGAAATGCCGAGCCAAGCCGGGCGAAGTTACGCGGAAACGACCTCGAAGCTCAGGGATGCAACGATGTCGTTGTGCAGCTGAACGTCCACAGAGTAAACGCCGGTTGCCTTAACATCGCCCTTGCGCAGCTTGATGGTGTGCTTATCCAGGGAACGACCGTTGGCCTTCTTCACTGCATCAACAATGTGATCTGCAGTGACGGAGCCGAAGATCTTGCCGGACTCTGCGGTGCGGACCGCCACGGTCACGCCACTCAGGTTCTCCAGCTCTTCCTTAACCTCGCGTGCGTGATCCAGGTCGCGGATCTGTCGTGCTTCCTGTGCGCGCTTAATTCCTTCGATCTGCTTCTCAGCGCCGCGGGTAGCAACAATTGCGTAGCCGCGCGGAAGCAGGTAGTTACGTCCGTAACCAGCCTTGACCTCTACGATGTCGCCGGGGACACCGAGCTTGTCAACGTTGGTGGTGAGGATCAGCTTCATGATCCAGCCTTTCGTTGTGCTTTGGTTTGACCAATTATGTTCAAAAAATTTAACGCTGACCAGCAGCTTTTAAGCTAGCCGATCAGAATGGCGGCTCGTCGTCGCCATCACCAAAACCGGACTGTGGGGCAGAGTTCCACGGGTCATCATCCATGGCCGCATTGTGGCCACCGAAGCCCTGGTTGTTCTGTCCCGGATTACCCTGGCCGCCCTGGTTGCCGGCGTTTCCGCCGAAGCCACCCTGGCCGCCACCATTACCTTGGCCACCTTGACCACCCTGGCCACCGAAGCCGCCGGCATTACCGCCGAAGCCTCCGCCGTTTCCACCACCGGCGTTTCCGCCCTGACCGCCGCCACGGAATGACTTGTTGATATCCGCGGTAGCGAAGCGCAGCGAAGGGCCGACCTCTTCCACTTCAATCTCGAAGACAGTGCGGCGCTCGCCGTTGCGGTCCTCGTAGGAGCGCTGGCGCAGTCGGCCGGTAACGATCACGCGGTCACCCTTGTTCAGGCTGTTTGCCACGTTCTCTGCAGGTTGGCGCCACACATTGCAGGTCAAGAACAGTGGCTCACCGTCGACGAACTGACCAGCCTGCTGGTCGTAGCGACGGGGCGTGGAGGCCACGCGGAAGTTAGCCACTGCGGCCCCGTTGGGGGTGTAGCGCAGTTCCGGATCCGCAACGATGTTGCCGACCACGGTGATTTGGGTATCTCCCTGTGCCATGTTTCTTTCCTAACGTTGTGTGGTGACGTGTGGGCGTCCGTAAAAAGAAGCCCTAGTGGTTACAGTGCTTAGGTTAGTGGTTTAAAGGCGCCTGTACAGTCCGTTCGGAGCCTGCAGCTGTGAAAGCTACTGGTCCTTCCGCAGCACCTTGGTGCGCAGGATCTGGTCGTTGATGTTGAGCAGGCGGTCAATTTCCAGCACGGTAGCCGACTCACACTTCAGGTCGAGAACAACGTAGATGCCCTCGTCCTTCTTGTTGATCGGGTACTCGAGGCGACGCTTGCCCCAGATATCAACCTTTTCCACGGAACCGTTTTCCTTGCGGACAATTTCCAAGTACTTGTCCAGCGACGGGGCAACGGTGCGTTCATCCTGGGAAGGGTCGATGATGATCATCATCTCGTATTGACGCACGGACCTCATCACCTCCTATGGTCTTGTGTTTCGGCCATACCCCTTTTGGGCATGGCAGGAGGGTCGTTGCGTCAGCAACTCTCTCAGCCTACCTGGTGCCCCCGCGTTTTAAGAAATGCCCCCTCGCGCCCCAAGCCGAGCCCCGCTCCCGCGCTGCGCGCCCCTACGCCGCTACGAATACTGCCAGCCCCACCGGCACGATCGTCAGGAACAAGACGGCGAAGCTGAAAAGCGTCCACACCTGCTTCTTCGACTTGCCGTACATGAAACTCGCAAAACTGCCGCCCACGCACAGGAACCCCACCAGCACACTGGCCATGGTGATGATTATGGTCGTGTTATCCATCGTTGCTCTCTTTCTTTTCGGCGCCTTTCTTATTGACGCCCACTTCTCCGCCGGAACCATTCCCGCTCTCGCGCGCGGTCTGGTTGGTTGGCGCGCCGTCCTGCACCTCAGGCGGTTCCTCGGCCAGAACTCCGGCCAACGGGTCGCGCCCTCCGTGGGCCTCGCGGATCGGGTCCGGGCTGCGGCCCATGATCTGCCGGATGACCAGCACCGCCATGAACACCAGCAACCCGAGCCGGACGATGGTCACGGTATCGACCAGCCAGTTCGGTGCCGCCTGGTTCGCAGGCAGGAACTGCCACATGCGCAGGTACCAATACACAGTCTCCAATGCCGCCCAGCCAAAGACCAATCGCCAGCGGGGGAGAGCCAGCACCAGCAGCGGCACCAGCCAGATGGAGTACTGCGGGCTCCACACCTTGTTGGTGATCATGAAGGCCAGCGTGGCCAGGAACGCCACCTGGCCGACCCGCGGAGTGCGCGGCGCTGCGAAGATGACCAGCCAGGCCAGAGCCAGAAGTGCGACCAGCAGCAGTACGCCTGTCAGCAGGTTGAGAGTTTCAGCGCCTTCGACAGACCTTGTGGGAGACACGCCGTTCCAGGCGTCATTACCCAAGAGGTGAGCGATGACGGCATAGATGGTCGAGCCTTCCCAACCGCGTTCGGAGTTCAGCTTGAAGAACTGCGACCAGCCCTCCGGCGCGAAAACCATGATCGGCAGGTTGATGATCAGCCAGCTGGCGAAAGTCCAGCCGACCAGCTTCGCCAGCGGAACCCAGGCGCGCTGGCGCAGGCACAGCAGGATCAGTGCACCGCCGATGAACGCGGGCCATAGCTTCAGCGCCACGCCCACGCCCGTGGCCACGCCAGCCCAGCCGGGGCGCCGGTTGGCCCAGAAGAGGAAGATGGCGACGGCCGCCGCGCAGGTCAGCAGGTCGAAGTTGGTGAAGGCGTGGACGATGACTAGGGGAGAGGCCGCCATCAGCAGCGTGTCCCACACTCGGTTGCCGGTGAGTTTCGTCATCAGGCCGGTGGCGATCAGCCAGAACAGGGCCAGGAAGAATGCGTTGACTCCGAAGTAGATCGCCGCGGGCGCTGCCTGCGGCAGGGGGAGGAAGTTCCACACGGCCTCCACCGGGCGCGCGATTGCGGCCATCAGCCATTGGTACAGGCCCGTGAGCACGGGGTATTCCATGTACCGCGTGACGCCATCGTCGACGAAGGAGGTGAAGTAGGGGAAGTCGAGGTTATCCAGCCCGCGGCCCGCATACAGGGAAACCGTGTCGGAGTAGCAGGCGGAGGTGAACTGGCGCTTCCCGGACCAGTCCACAAAGGGGTTGCCATCGCCGTCGAACCCGGTGCGGATGCACTGTGCCTTCTGCAGCCAACCGAATACTAGGAAGGTGGCGGCGGTGGCGAGCAGGACGCGCAAGGGAGTCCACCAGTTCGCCCGGCCGATAAGGGCGTGGGCGCCGGGTGGGCCGCCGATGAAGCGGATGAATCCGCGGGCCATCGGCTCTGTGCGGGAGGGCAGCACGCGCTGGCCCGCGCCCCGGCTCGTGGCCGAACCCGTGGCCGGACTCCCGGCGGTCGGTTTCCTATGGGTTGAGGATTCCATCGATTAGGTCTTGTAGGTCATTGTTCTGCGGCGGGTTGCCACCTCCCGGAGCCGGGCGCTGCGGCTCGGGCTGCGGCGCGGGCGCCGGCGGTGAAGCCGGTTCCGGAGACTCCGGCTCCGCCGGCTGCTCCTGCGCACCCTCGTCGCTTCCCTGGGCAGCTTCGCCGCCGACGTAGCCACCGCCGCCGGAAGCCGCTGGGCCGGTACCGAACTGCTCGACCTCCTTGCCTTCCAGCTGACGATCCAGCACGCCCTTCCAGATCTGGGCGGGCAGGCCGGAGCCGTACATGATGCCGCCGTAGCTGTTATGAATCGGTTTGCCCTCGGCGGTACCAACCCACACTGCGGTGGACAGCTGCGGGGTGGAGCCAATCATCCAGGCGTCCTTATTTTCGCCAGTATCACCCAGCTGCGCCGTACCGGTCTTTGAAGCCGACGGACGGCCACCGGCCAGCGTGTTGCCATTGGAGTAGGCCGCGATGGGCTGCATTGCCTGGATCACGCCGTTGGCGACTTCCTCGGAAACCACGCGGTCACCGTCGTCGTTGGTGTTATCCAGCAGCACGTCGCCGTTGGAGTTCTCCACCTTCTGCACGAAGTGCGGGCGGTGGTAGACGCCACCGTTGGTCAGGGTGGCCAGCGCGGTAGCCATATCCAGCGGGCTGGACTGGTACATACCCAGAGTGATGCCCTCTGCCGGCTTGCCGTTTGCCTCCTGCAGCGTCTTGCCCACGCCCGGCAGTTCCTCGGCCACTCCCAGGCGGTGCGCCATGTCAGCGACGTCCTGCGGGCCGCCCTTCAACGACTGGGTCAGGCGGATGAAGCTGGTGTTCAGCGACTGCTTCAGCGCTTCGGCGATGCTACATGTGCCACAGCTGGCGCCGCCGACGTTATTCACCTGCGCGTCACCGGTCATGACGGGGGAGGAGTCGAACTGGTCGTAAATGCTGCCGCCCTGGTCAAGGTATGCGGCCAGCGCAAAAATCTTGAACGTAGAACCGGTCTGCAGGCCTCCTCCGGCGAAGTCGAAGCCCACTGGGTTATCGCCGCCGTACCAGGAGCGCACGCCACCGGTCTTCGGATCCACCGAGACCACGGCCGTACGCAGGCCTTCCTGCTGGCCTTCGAGCTTCTTGTGGACCTCATCCACCGCGTCGGCCTGCATCTTTGCGTCGATGGTGGTGGTGATCTTCAGGCCACCCGTGTTCACCTGTTCCTCGGTGATGCCCGCGCGCTCAAGCTCCTCGATCACCTTGGTCTTGATCAAACCGTTGGTTCCCACGGCCTGGGTGCTCTCCGCGGTTTCCGCCGGGTCCTTCACGTCCGGGTACGCGGCGTTCCGCCGGTCCGATTCCTTCATCGCGTCGATGCTGACCATGCCGTCCAGTACATAGTTCCAGCGTGCTTCTGCACGCTCGCGGTTGGTCCACGGATCCAGGCCAGAGGGCGCCTGGATGGTCGCGGCCAGCACCGCGCCTTCCTCCGGGGTGAGGTCCTTGACGTCCTTGTCGAAGTAGGCGTGAGAGCCCGCGCTGATGCCGTAGGCATTGCGGCCGAAGTAAATGGTGTTCAGGTAGGCCTCGAGGATCTCGTCCTTCGACCATTCGCGGGCCATCTTCGCGGAGATAACCAGCTCCTTGGCCTTACGGCTCAGGCTAAACTCGTCGCCGACCAGCGCGTTCTTCACGTACTGCTGGGTAATGGTCGAGCCACCACCGGCACCCTCGCGGCCCAGCACCTGGCCGACCGCCGCGCGGGCGAAGCCGGAGACGGAGAAGCCGGGGTTACTGTAGAACTCGCGGTCCTCAGCAGCCAGCACGGCCTGGCGGACCGGCATCGGCACCTCGTCAATCTTGACGTTCTGGCGGTTGCCTTCCGGCGGCACGATGCGCGCCAGCTCGGTGTCGTTATCGCTGGCCATAATGTAGGAGATCTGATTGTTCACCAGCTCTTCCGGCTCCGGCACCTTCGTCACCGAATACGCCGTAAAGAACGCCACCAGCGGCACAATGATCAGCACCGCCATGACGGCCGCCAGCCCCGCGAAGAAGTTTCGCAGGGTGCGCTTATCGCGCCAGCTGCGCTTCTTGCGCGTCCTTGCCTTCAGCTTTCCATCGCCCACGGAGCGGGATCCATTCTTTTTCACGCGAGTCTGTGGTCCATTCTTATTGGGCCCATTCTTGCTGGGGCCGTTGTTCTGCGGCCTCTTTCTTTGTGACGCCGCCGCCCCCGCAGCACCAGCCCCAGCTCCCGCTGCGGCTCCTGCCCGGCGGGAACCTCCGGACTTCACCGGCTTGGTGCCGCGACCCTGCGCTGGCTTGCCCTGTGCGGGCTTGCCATGCGCCGGGCGCCCCTTAGCCGGACGACCCTTCACTGCGCGCCCCTGGGCAGCCTGACCCTGTGCAGGACGACCCTGTGCAGGACGTCCCTGGGCACTGCGGCGCTTACCTGGCTGAGCACCCTGACCCTGCGCAGGTTTGCCGTTTGCAGCCCGGCGCTTGCCCGGCTGGCTAGGCTTACCCGACTGGCCCGGTGCTGGGCGCCCCTGCGCAGGCTTGCCGTTTTTAGCCCGACGCTTGCCAGACTGAGCACCCTGACCTTGGCCAGGCCTACCCGGTTGCCCCGGCTTCCGCTGTCCGCCACGGCCGGTACCGGAATTTCCGGCACCACCGCGGGAGAACGGGTTCTTGGACGGCTTGTCGCTACTCAACTAGACGAGTCTCCTGATTGTCGATCGTGATTCCGATCAGCTCTTCTCGGATCAAGTGATTCCATCTACACTTCATGCACACTTCAACGGTGTGTATCGAGAACTCAGCATCCTGCTGCGCATTCACTAGCGCATCAATAACACCATTGATCTCTCTTACACTACGCGCTGTACCCGACTTTTCACCTAATACGTCGCCGTGAATCCACTGCGTTTCCCTTAAATCATGCCTTCCGCACACCGGACACGGACGGTCGACTGCCTGACCTAGAACCTCCGCGGACGAAAGGAGCCGCGGGGTGGCGTCACCAACAAAGCGCCCGACCCCACGCACCTGAGACAGAGTGCGACGGCGATCGAGTGACCTATCAATAACCCTTCGCGAAATCGACACACCCACATTCTAAACACGGCCCGGACAACCCCCACCGTGCGCGAGCTTGATCGATAAACCAACCCGGCTTGATCGGTAAACCTGCCAACGAAGAGCGGTTTTCACCAAGCCAAGACCTAGCGTTAACCGCATGACATCTAAGACTTGCAACATCGCAATCGTGGGGCTCGGCAACTGCGCGACCTCACTGATCCAGGGAATTCACCTGTATTCCGACGCCGCCGCGACCGAGAACGTCCCCGGCCTCATGCACACCCAGTTCGGCCCCTACTCGGTCGGCGACGTGCACGTGACCGCCGCCTTCGACGTGGACGCCGACAAGGTAGGCAAGGACGTCTCCGAAGCCATCGATGCGGGCATGAACTGCACCATCAAGATCGCCGACGTGCCGCACACCGGCGTGACCGTGCAGCGCGGCCACACCTTCGACGGCCTGGGCCGCCACTACCAGGAGAGCATCACCGAATCCGACGCAGAGCCCGTCGATGTGCCGCAGGCCCTGCGCGAAGCCAACGTGGACGTGCTGGTCAGCTACCTGCCCGTCGGCTCCGAAGAGGCCGACCGGTTCTACGCACAGTGCGCCATCGACGCAGGCTGCGCCTTCGTCAACGCCCTGCCGGTATTCATCGCCTCCGACCCAGAATGGGCCGAGAAGTTCCGCGCAGCCGGCCTGCCGATCGTCGGCGACGACATCAAGTCCCAGGTCGGCGCGACCATCACCCACCGCGTGCTGGCCCGCCTCTTCGAGGAGCGCGGCGTGCGCCTGGAGCGCACCATGCAGCTGAACGTCGGCGGCAACATGGACTTCAAGAACATGCTGGACCGCGACCGCCTGGAATCCAAGAAGATCTCCAAGACCCAGGCCGTGACCTCCAACCTGCAGGAAAGCCCGCTGGCCGGCAAGGTCCACGACCGCAACGTCCACATCGGCCCGTCCGACTACGTGGAGTGGCTGGACGACCGCAAGTGGGCATACGTCCGTCTGGAGGGCTCCGCCTTCGGCGAGGTGCCGCTGAACCTGGAGTACAAGCTGGAGGTCTGGGACTCCCCGAACTCCGCGGGCATCATCATCGACGCAGTGCGCGCCGCGAAGATCGCGCTGGACAGGGGAGTGGCCGGCCCGGTTGAGGCAGCCTCCAGCTACCTGATGAAGTCCCCGCCGACGCAGCTGCCGGACGACGTC
The DNA here is from genome assembly GCF_027570065.1 of Corynebacterium evansiae. Lineage (NCBI taxonomy): Bacteria > Bacillati > Actinomycetota > Actinomycetes > Mycobacteriales > Corynebacteriaceae > Corynebacterium > Corynebacterium evansiae. Next base: position 44,891 of record NZ_JAKMUT010000007.1, read on the forward strand.
GCCCGCGCGCAGCTGGAAGAGTTCATCAACGGCGCTTAAGCGCTGGGCACGTGGCGCCAGGAGCTTCCGGGGGGTGGGAGTTTCCGGCAGGAGTGTCGGTGCACGCCTATGCAACAGTGGGCGTCACCGGCACTTGTTTTCATCCGTAGGGGGCGAAACTGCCGTACTAGGCAACCCTCATGAGCATTTACTTGCAAAACTGTTGTATTTTAGTACCTATGGCTTCCACATCTCTTGAAATTGCCAAGAAACTGCGCCTCCCGTTGACGCGCCTGTACCTGCTGTACTTCCGCCAAACGGAGAGCTCGCACATCAGCATGGCGCAACTGTCGATCCTCATGATTCTCGAGGAAAACGGCCCAATGCGCATCAGCCAGATCGCGGCGACCGAGACGATCCGCATGCCCACCGCCTCCAACGCGGTCAACCAGCTGGAGACGATGGAACTGGTCACCCGCGTGCGCGACACCTCCGACCGCCGTGGCGTGAGCGTCGCCCTCACCGACAAGGGCCGCGAGGAGCTCGAGCGCCTGGGCGAAGAGCGCGCCGAGCAGCTGGCCAGCATGCTGGACAGCCTCAGCGAGGAAGAACTCAAGGAAGTTGCAGACGCCACCTCTGTCATCGAGCTGGTTCTGCGCCGCTACACTGAATCCATAGAGGCAAAGCTGAACAACGACCAGCACTAAAGCTGGAGCTAGCGAGCAATCTTCCTTGAGCAACACCCCTAAGTCCGCCGACCCCCTCCGTCTACTCCTCACGTGGCGCCCCGAATCCGCAGGTGACGAGGCTGCGCAGGTCGCCGCCTGGATCGCCCGCACGGAAACCATTGCCCTGCGCACCGCCACGGTCATCTCGCGCTCGTGGACGGCGCAGCCGGAGCTGGAGTTCGACAGCTACTCGGAGTGGCTCGACAAGGAATCCAAGGCTGTCTCCTCTGCCGCGCGGAAGGCCCTCGCTCTGGCCAAGCTGCCGGAGCAGATGCTGGACGCCGACGAGCCCTCCACCGTCACTGTTGATCACTCGGAAACGAAGGCTCTTATTGACGCCGCCGCCGAGTTCAATGCCGACATGATGATCTTGGGCTCCCACCCCGCCGCGCCGCATTCTCGCTTCCGAATCGGCTCGACGGCGGACGCACTGCTGCACTACGCCCCGCTACCACTACTGCTGGCTCCGCGGACGCCGAAGCTGTCGAAACGTGGCGTCACCAGGGTCAATTGCAGTTACATCGACACCGACCAGTCGCACGAGGCCCTGCGCCGCGCCGCCGACCTGGCGCACCGTTGGAATGTTCCGCTGCGGCTGGTGGCGTTTAGCCCGCGCGGGGCGACGATGTACCCGACGGAGACGGAGTTCATCGACAACTCGGACATGATGGTCGAGTGGCGTGAGCAGGCGCTGGCGCTGCTGGACCGTGGCCGGGACCGTGCGCTGAACAGGCACAGCGACCTGACCGTGCAGATGGAGGTCGGCAGCGGCTACGGCTGGTCCGGCGCGATTAACGCCCTGAAGTGGAAGAAGGGCGATCTGCTGGTGATGGGATCCAGCACGCTGGGTGGTTTCCACCGCGTGTTCATTGGCCCGTCGACGAACCAGATTCTGCGGCACAGCCCGGTGCCGGTCCTGCTGAGCACCGTCTAGCGCTCCTTAGCGTGCCGCCCGGGTTCGTGAGCTCGCACGGGTTCTGATTAGTCACCAACGGGTGTAGATTTGAGGTCATTATGAGCAATGATGGTTTGAACAACGGCCCCTCACCTGCTGATAACCCGGACCCTTCCTCCCAGTCCGACGGCTCCACTCCCGACGGCTCCTCTCCCGCAAGCTCCCAGCCTGCCGCATCCGCTCCCGACGGCTCCACTCCCGCAAGCTCCCAGCCAGGCGCCTCCTCGCCCGAGGGCTCCCATCTCGAAATGTCCGAGCTGGATCGCCCCAGCGCCCCCACCGAGCTGGACTACGAGGCCGACCCGTTGCTCCGCCTCGAGCGCAACAATAAGTCCACTCGCCAGGCGATTTGGTTCTTCGTCGGCGTGATCGTGGCCACCACTTTGTCTGCGATCCTGATTTGGATTTCCTCCAAGGTAATCGGCGGCCCCTACTGCGATGCAGACTCCTCCGCACAGCTGTGCAGCCGGACCTTCCAGCTGCTGTTCGCCATAGTGCCCACTTCCGTGGCTTTCTTTGGGCTTTTCGGCTCGGCTTTCATCACCTACTACAAGTGGAAGAACCACCAGCGCTGGCGCCCATGGGTAGCGGTGATCTGGTTCATCATGCCGTTCTGCATGGCTTGGATCACCTCGGTCGGCGCGTACTTGCTCCTCGACCACAACCTCTAGGACCGCTAGTTCCCCTAGTTCTCCTGGTTCCCCTGACCCTGCGCTCCCACTCCGCTAGCCTCCGCGCTCCACCTCCACTTACTCCACCCGCCAGCACGCTCCCTCTCCGCTAGTCTCCGCGCTCCACCTCCACTTACTCCACCCGCCTGCACCGCCTACCTGCGCCGGGGCACTCAGGAGATGTCCCAAATCTTCCACTTTCGGCCAGTAGCATCTGTGAAGCGCAGATCTTACAACCTTCTGACCTGCGGGAATAGAAACTTATAGAAACAGAGTGGAAGATTTGGGACAATCCCCCCCTGCGGACCGTCCCCTTTGAACCCATCTGAGCTAGCCACTCCGAGCTAGACCCAGCCAACCCCTCCGAGCTAGACCCAGCCAGCGAGACACTCCAATTGACACGTCTCCGAGGGCGATCACAGGACCTTAGGCGGGGTAATGTCCCAAATCGTCGGGTTATTGAAAGTAGAGGGTTTGAAGCCCAAAATAGCGACGCTCTGACCTGCAGGAATAGAATAGTTATGTTTTAAGACGTGGAATTTGGGACATTCGCCCCTCGAGCAGGCCATCCAGCCCGTCATCAACGCCTCGCAAAAGCCCAATCCACGCCTTTCGGAAGCGTCACTGTGACATTTCAGATGCATAAACTCGCACCTTAGTTCTATTCTGCGCCTTAGAGTCCGCAGCTTCCGTCCGTGACTGTAATGAAGGCGCACGCACCCCCACCGTGCCGCCGGGAAAAATAGACCTGCGGCCCGACAGCACTAGAACAGCGCCGCCGCAGGGTAGGGTCGGGGCGCCGGAAGAAGGAGAACTCCAGCCCGGGCGCGCCAGCGGGCACCCCCGCGGCACCCATGCCCAGCGGGCGCCCCAGCGCGGCCGCTACTTCGCGACGATATTCACCATCTTGCCCGGCACCACGATGATCTTCGCCACCGTCTTGCCCTCAATGTGCGAAGCAACATTCGGCTCCTCCAGCGCAGCAGCCTCAATGTCCTCCCGCGAAGCATCCGCCGCCACGTTGATGCGGCCGCGCAGCTTGCCCATCACCTGCACGGGCAGCTCAATGGTGTCATCCACCAGCCACTTCTCGTCCCACTCGGGGAAGGGCTCATAAGTGATGCCCTCGGAGTGGCCCAGCATCTCCCACATCTCCTCGGCGATGTGCGGCGCCACCGGCGACAGCATCTGCACCAGCGGTTCCACGGCTGCCCGCGGAGCCGCCCCAGCGGAGTAGGTCTTCGTCAGGTAGTTCACGTACTCAATCAGCTTCGCCACGGCCGTGTTGTCGCGCAGCTCCGCATAGTTTTCGTGAACCCCCGCGATGGTCCTGTGCAGGGCCTTTAGGTCTTCATCCGTGAGGGCGTCATCGCTCACAGAGCCCTTACCCGTGTTCTCGTCGACGGCGAGGCGCCACGCACGCTGCAGGAATCGCTGCGCGCCAACCACGTCCTTCGTAGCCCACGGCCGCGACGTGTCGAGCGGACCCATCGCCATCTCGTAAACACGCAGGGTATCCGCACCGTAGTCGTCGCAGATCTCGTCGGGCGAGACGGCGTTCTTGAGGGACTTACCCATCTTGCCGTATTCCTGGAATACTTCTTCTTCCTTTGTGACGCCCTCAGCATCATCCGCCTTGCGAACCCAGAAGAACTTACCGTCGCGCTCGGTGACCTCCTCCGCAGGAACGTACACGCCGCGGGAGTCCGTGTAGGCGTAGGCCTGGATGTAGCCCTGGTTGTAGAGGCGGTAGTAGGGCTCGAAGCTGGAGACTACTCCCAGGTCGAACAGCACCTTGTGCCAGAAACGGGCGTACAGCAGGTGCAGCACGGCGTGCTCCACGCCGCCGACGTACAGGTCCACGCCGCCGGAGGGGCGGCCTTCGCGCGGACCGACCCAGTAGCGTTCGTTTTCGATGTCTACCAGGGCATTGTCGTTGTTCGGGTCGATGTAACGCAGCTGGTACCAGGAGGAACCTGCCCACTGCGGCATGACGTTCGTGTCGCGGTAGTAGGTCTTCTCCCCATCGCCGAGGTCCAGGGTCACCTCGACCCACTCCTTGGCCTTGGCCAGCGGGGGCTGGGGGGCGGAGTCCTTGTCGTCCGGGTCGAAGCTGACGGGCTTGTAGTCTTCCACTTCGGGCAGCTCGACGGGGAGCATGTCCTCCGGAAGGCCGTGAGCCATGCCGTTTTCGTCATAGACGATGGGGAAGGGCTCGCCCCAGTAGCGCTGGCGGGCGAACAGCCAGTCGCGCAGCTTGTACTGGATCTTGCCGCTCCCGGCGCCCTTGGATTCCAGCCATTCGATGGCCTTGTCGATGGCCTCCGCCTTGCCCAGGCCATTGAGCTCCAGGCCGTCGGAGTTGTTGGAGTTGATGTGCGGTCCGTCCTCGGTGAACGCCTCGGTGAGCTCGAGCCCCTTCTCACCAGCATCTGCGCCAGCCTCGCCAGCCTCAGCGCCCTCCGGCGCCAGCACCGGCACGATCGGCAGCCCGAACTCGGTGGCGAACTCGAAGTCGCGGGTATCGTGCGCCGGCACAGCCATGATCGCGCCGGTGCCGTAGCCCGTCAGCACGTAGTCAGCGATGAAGACCGGCACCTGCGCGCCGTTCACCGGGTTAGTAGCATAAACGCCCAGGAAAACGCCCGTTTTCTCCTTGTTCTCCTGGCGCTCCAGGTCCGACTTGGCGGCGATTGCCGCGCGGTATGCCTCCACCGCGGCGGCCGGGTTTGCCTGGCCGTAGGTCCACCGTGGGTCGACATCCGTGTAGGCGTCACTACCCGAAGAAGAATTACCGGACTGCGCAACGAGCGTATCCACCAGCTCGTGCTCCGGGGCCAGCACCATGTACGTCGCGCCGAAGAGCGTGTCCGGGCGCGTGGTGAACACGTCAATGTCGTGGCCCAGGCAGTCGAACGTGACCTCCGCACCGCGGGACCGGCCGATCCAGTTGCGCTGCATGGACTTCACCTTCTCCGGCCAGTCCAGGTACTCCAGGTCGTCGATCAGGCGGTCGGAGTACGCGGTGATGCGCATCATCCACTGCTGCAGGTTCTTGCGGAAGACGGGGAAATTGCCGCGCTCGGAGCGGCCCTCCGCCGTGACCTCCTCGTTCGCCAGCACGGTGCCCAGGCCGGGGCACCAGTTCACCGTCGAGTTCGAGCGGTAGACCAGGCGGTAGCTATCCAGGATCTCCTGCTTCTCGGCAGCGCTGAGGTCCGCCCAGTCGGAGCGCTCGGCAGCGAGCTTCTCCTCCAGCTCCTTAATCGGACGGGCCTTGCCCAGGGTGCCGTTGGCGTTCTTGGCCTCCGGGTCGAACCAGGAGTTGTAAATCTGCAGGAAAATCCACTGCGTCCAGCGGTAGTAGTCCGTATCCGTGGTGGCGAAGCTGCGGCGCTTGTCGTGACCCAGGCCCAGGCGGCCCAGCTGGCGCTCCATGTTGGCAATGTTGGCCATGGTGGTGGTGCGCGGGTGGGTGCCCGTCTGCACGGCGTACTGCTCGGCGGGCAGGCCGAACGCATCATAACCCAGCGTATGCAGCACATTTGCGCCCTTCATGCGGTGGAAGCGCGCGAACACGTCCGTACCGATATAGCCCAGTGGGTGGCCAACGTGCAGGCCCACACCGGAGGGGTAGGGGAACATGTCCTGGATAAACTTGCGGTCCTCCGGCAGCTCCGCGCCCGGCTCCGCCAGGTCGCCCGTCGGGTTCGGGGCGTTAAACGTGCCGTTGTCGGCCCAGTGCTTCTGCCACTTGGCCTCGATCTTGGCCGCGAGGCCAGGAGTGTAGCGGTAGGAATTGTCTTCAGTGCTGCCGTTAGTCATGTTTTAACAGTCTAGTAGGTCGTCTGGACAGGGCAGGTTATTGCGTTTGGCTTGTTGGCCACCTGCAGTAATAGACTGTTTCGCATGATCGTGTTGACCGTTGTGTTGGTAGTCGTGGGCCTGGCCTTTTTCATCGCGGGTCTGCTGGGGGCTGTGGGGAAGTTGCCGGGTAATCCGGTCGTTGGCCTGCGCATTCCGGAGGTTCGCAAGACCGAGGAGCTCTGGAACACCGCGCACCGCATCGTCGGCCCTGCCTGGATGGGAGCCGGCGCGGCGTTCCTTGGCGCGGCGCTGATCACCCTGAAGGTGAGCGGTTGGATGTGGCTGGTATTTGCATTGTTGCTGGTCGGTGCCGCTTTCTTGATCGGCCTGGGCTCCGCGTTGGGCGCCCACGCCGTCGCGCGCCTGGACGCCCGTGCCGCCCAGCTCGAGGCCGCCAATTCTTCTTGTTGCTCTAGCGGTGACGCCACCTCGGACTCCTGCTGCGACGATTCCAGCGAGGCCCCCGGCGCTTCCGACTCCGCTGGCGCTTGCTGTTCCGACGGCTCTGGCGTTGGCGCAGATCAGAGTGCTGGCATTAGCGCTGGTCAGGCTGCGGGCTCCGGCGCCGGCACTGGCACGGTGAGTGCGGAGGCGTGCGCAAGCGGCCAGGCGTGCGGCAGCTGCTCTCTGAATGGCTCCTGCGAGGGCGGCGGCGTGGACTGGGAGGCCGCCCAGCGGGCCGCCTCGGCGCAAGACTCGGCCCAGAACCCAGCGTAGAATCCACCGCAAGACCCCACACGGGCCTAGCCCAGCTCCACCGCTCCCGTCACCCCAGCTCTACCGCGCCAGCCAACCCAACACCACCCAGCCCGGCAACCCAGTATTCTGGGGAAGCATGAGAGACTCCAACGCCACCGTCGTCGTATCCGGCACCACCAACGTCGACACCTTCGTCACCGTCCAGAACTTCCCCCAACCAGGGGAAACGACCATCGCAGAACCCGGCATAGAGGGGCTGGGCGGTAAGGGCGCCAATCAGGCGGCAGCCTGCGCACACTTGGGCGTCAATACCGTGCTTTTGTCTGCGGTAGGCAACGACCCGCAGGGCGAACTCGCAATCACAGAGCTGCGCGAACACGGCGTGAACACCGACTACATCGTAAGTAGCCGGCAGCCAACCGGACGGGCGTTCATCATGAACGACCCGAGCGGCGAGAACATCATCATCGTCACCTCGGGCGCAAACGAGCTGGTCAGCCCGGCTCAGCAACGTGAAACCGTGGAGGAATTGCGCCGCCAGGGACCCGTACCTATCGTGCTTGCGCAGGGCGAACTGACCCCCGAGCACAGCGCGGAGCTGCCGAAGCTGGTGGCGAATTCGGACTCGCGGCTGGTGCTGAACCTCGCGCCCGTGACCACGCGCGACCCCGACCTGCTCGCCGCGGCCGACCCCTTGGTGCTGAACGAGGGTGAGGCCGCCGCGGTGCTCGACGCCGCCCCCGGCACGCCCATCGAGGAGCTGCTGGAGCGCCTGCGCCCCATCGCTCGCTCTGTGGTGGTTACCTTGGGGCAGCGTGGAGCCATGATCTTGGAGGGTGACGCCGAACCGGTGCACATCCCCGCCGTCTACGTCGAGCGCGTCGTGGACACCACTGGTGCAGGCGATGCGTTCTGCGGCACGCTCGCGGCGGCGCTGGCGCAGGGGGAGAACCTGGTGGATGCGTGCACGCTGGGCGCGGCGGCCGGGGCTCTCGCCACGCAGAAGCGCGGCGCGGCAGGCAGCTACGCCACCGAGAACGAAATCCGTCGACTAGGAGACGCATAAAATGACTCAGAAGATCATCCTGGACTGCGATCCGGGGCACGACGACGCAATCGCCATGCTCCTGGCCTGGGGAAACCCGAACCTGGATCTGCTGGCGGTCACGACGGTGGCGGGCAACCAGACGCTGGAGAAGGTCACCAAGAACGCCCTGGCGCTGGCGCGCGTCGGCAACATCACTGGCATTCCCTTCGCTGCCGGGGCGGATCGCCCGCTGGTGGCGCCGCAGATCATTCCGGAGGAAATCCACGGGGATAGCGGCCTGGACGGCCCGCAGCTGCCCGCCGCCGGGGCCGAGCTGGATCCCCGCCACGCGGTGAACCTCATCGCGGACATTATCCGCGACAACGAGCCGGGGACCGTCACCCTCGTCCCCACGGGGGCGCTGACCAACATCGCCCTGTTCGCCCGCATGTATCCCGAGCTGGTGGAGCGCGTAGGTGGCGTCACCCTGATGGGTGGTGCGCACCACGCTGGCAACATGACCCCGAGCGCCGAGTTCAACATCCTGGCCGACCCGGAGGCCGCGAAGATCGTGTTCGGCGCGGGCTGGCCGGTGACGATGGTCGGGTTGGATGTCACGCACAAGGTGCTGGCCACGCCGCAGCGGATGGCTCAGCTGGCGGAGGTCGACACGGACGTGGCGAAGTTCATCGCGGAACTGGTGGAGTTCTTCGGCGGCGCGTACATGAAGGAGCGGCACTACCCCGGCCCGCCGATGCACGACCCGCTGGCCGTCGCGGCCGTGGCAGACCCGCAGGTCGTGCGCACAATCCTGGCGCCGATCGACGTGGAGACCAAGGGCGAGCTGACGCGCGGGGCGACGGTCGTGGACTTGCGGCGCACCTGGGGTAGCCAGGATGGCGGGCAGGACCCGACGGCGCTGGGCACGGCGGATGATTCTGATATTGACGCCCCCGCCTCCGCCACCGCAGCGGGCGCTACCCTACGCACCCGCGTGGCTGTGGACGTCGACGCCGAGCGCTTCTGGAACCTGCTGGTCGACGCGCTACAGCGCATCGGGAGTACGGGATTCTAGTTAGGCGGTTCTAGTCAGGCGCGCATTCATCGCTTAAAGTTCTAGCTGCAACTATTAGAACCCCAATTGGTTTTCAATTGACGTTGAATCGGAGCCGCCCATGAACTCCAACAACCCGAACCCCGCGGCCGCATCGTCGGCCCCTGCCGCAGCTGCGGCAACCTCGCCGGATCCGGTCGACTCCCGCCCCGGCGGCATCGGCCTGTTGATGACGGTGCTGATCACCGCGGCCGTCGCGTTTCAGCTGAACGCCTCCATGCTCTCGCCGGTGTTGGCGACCATGGCTCGCGAGCTGAACACCGACGAGGCCGCCACGGGTCTTACCCAGACCGCCTTCTTCACCGGTGGAGCCATGTGCGGTCTGTTCCTGCCGCGACTGTCCGACATTGTCGGCCGCCGGAAGATCCTCGTCATCATGCTGGGCGTGATGTCCCTCGGCGGTCTCATTGCCGCGCTGGCGCCGAACATTGGCGTGCTGATGGTCGCCCGCGCCATGCAGGGCATCGCCGGGCCGACGATCCCCATGACCCTGATCATCCTGCGCAGCCAGGTCAAGGAGGAGGTCCGCCTGGGCACGCTCATGGGTCTGCTCGCCGCCATCAACGGCGGTGTCGCCGGTATCGACGTGATCCTGGCCGGCTGGATGGCCGAGCAGTGGGGCTTCCGGTCCGTCTTCTGGCTCATCGCCATCATTGGCATCATCGCCACCCTGGTCGTTGCCTTCGGCGCACCGGAATCCAAGCCGTCGGACAACGTGAAGATGGACTGGGCGGGCGCTGCTCTGCTGGTGGTATCGGTGCTGTGCATCACGTTGGGCGTCAACGAGGCAGGCAAGGCCGGGGCAGCGAACTGGCTGTACGTCATCGCCATGTTCATCGTCGGCGCGGTCGTCTTCCTGGCCTTCTGGAAGTACGAAAACCGCCACGACCAGCCGCTGGTCGCCCCGAAGTACCTGGCCCGCCGCCACACCTGGGCGCTGCTGGCCACCACGGTGCTGACCATGACCGGCGTGTTCGCCGCGGTCAACGGCCTGGCTATCTCCCTGGCGCAAAACCCGGATGCGGGCTTCGGCCTGGAGGCCGACAAGGCCTCCCTGTGGCTGCTGACCCCCTACGCCCTCATCGGCTGGGCCGTCGGCCCCTTTGCTGGACGCTGGGCACCGAGGGTCGGCTACGGACGGCTGATCATCATCGCCAACCTCGCCAGTGCGGCCCTCATGCTGGCTCTGGCGTTCGTCGGCGTGCACTCGCTGCCGGTGCTGATCATCACAGTGATCCTGCTGGGTGTCACCTACGCGGGTATCGGCAACATCGTCATCAACAACCTGGGCGTGGTGAACTCCCCGAAGGATAACGAGGGCTTCCTGCCCGGCATGAACTCCGCAGCCTTCAACCTGGGCGCGGGCGTGTCCTTCGCCGTGCTGCCGGTCTTCCAGGTCGCGGGCTCCCCGCAGGGCTCGGATTCTGCCGCGGGTTATATCACCGCGTTCATCGTCGCAGCGGTGATCCTCGGCATCGCCGCGGCCGTGGCGGCGCTGATCCCGAAGCAAACCGTCGCGGAGCTCGACCGCGCCATCGTCTAACCCCCGGCGCCGCGCGCGGGTCCACGCACCACTCTGCGCCCCAGCCCCCGCAGGCGCCCACCCCACCCGCGCCTGGCCCGTTGTGGACGGTCAAGGTTCGCAGAGGCGAGGGCGTCAATAAGATAAAGACCCATGGTAGAAAAACAGTCGCTATGGCACCGCATCATTAACTACCGGCCGGACTTCCTCATCGTCCTGATCGTCATCGCGGTCGTCGCGGCGATCATTTTGCCCGTGCGCGGCGAGGCGGCGGATGTCGCCAACACCATCACCAAGATCGCCATCGCATTCCTGTTTTTCCTCTACGGCGCGCGCCTGTCGCCGCAGGAGGCCCTAAAAGGCCTGATGCACTGGCGGCTGCACTTGCTGATCATGGTGTTTACCTTCGTGGTCTTCCCGCTGATCGGCGTGGCGATGATGCCGCTGAAGGCGGTCGTCGGAAACGAGCTCTACCTGGGCATTCTCTTCTGCACCCTCGTGCCATCGACAGTGCAATCCTCCGTCGCCTTCACCAGCATCGCACGTGGCCACGTCGCGGCCTCGATCGTCGCGGCCAGCGTGTCTAGCCTTGTGGGAGTGCTCTTCACACCACTGCTGGTGCTGTTGCTGATGTCTTCTTCGGAAGGCTTTCATATTGACGCCACCACGTTCCTCAACATCGGAGTCCAGCTACTGCTGCCGTTTGCCATCGGCCAGCTGCTGCGCAGGTGGGTGTTCAAGTTCGCGGCCTCCAAGGCGACGAAGAAGGTGGACCAGATCTCCATCGGCCTGGTGGTGTACGTCAGCTTCTCGGAGGGCATCGTCTCCGGCGTGTGGGGTTCCGTCAACTGGCTGACGATTCTGGGCCTGGTGCTGGGCTCCATCGCGCTGGTGCATCTGATGCTGGGCGTGACGAGCGTGACCTCGCGGAAACTGGGATTCAACTACGCCGACCAGGTGGCCATCCAGTTCGCTGGCACCAAGAAGTCCCTGGCCTCGGGGCTGCCGATGGCGGCGGTGATGTTCGGCGGGGCGAGCCTGGGCATGATGATCCTGCCGCTGATGATCTTCCACCAGGTGCAGCTGGTGATCTGCTCCTTGCGTGCCAGCACCTATGCCGCGCGCTTCCCGGAGGGCGAGAAGACCGCGGGCGCGCACACCTGGTAGGAGCTCGGGCTAACGCGGGCACGGAGCCTGCCGCACACTTGCCGCACTATTCCGGCTTCTGCAGCCGCTTCACGTAGCCCATGCGCGGGCGGAAGCCCGCCGGGTGCTTCATCTGCGCCACCGCGTCGGCAATCACCAGGCGGAAGCGCGGCTGCATCGGCGGCATCTGGGAGATCGAATACCAGCCCACCTGCGTGGACTCGTCGTCGCCGATCACCGGCTCGTCATTGAACTCGCCGGTCTCGGGGTCGGGAATCACGGTGCAGCGAACGGTGGTGTCCACGTAGCTGGTCACATCCCCATTCGGGTATTCCACGGGGCCGACCTGGCCCACGCCCAGCAGCGCATCCACCTGCACGTGCAGGCCAGTTTCCTCTCGCACCTCGCGGATGGCCGCCAGGTGCGGCTCCTCCCGCGGGTCCACGATCCCCGTCACGGGGGTCCACTGACCGTCGTCGGCGCGCTTCACCAACAGCACCTCCGGCACGGCCCAGATGGGTGCGCCCTCTGGAACGTCCCGAATGACAATGGCTGTCACGCCGGGCAGCCACAGCTCGTCGTGGCCGATTTTCTTGCGCAGTTCAACGATGAAATCAGGGGTCGGCATGGGCGCTATTCTACGGTGCTGGGGCTAGGTGCGGCGGGGGAGGGGGCGTCAAAAAATAAGGTTCACCAGCACCAGATACAGCACCGTGCCCAGCAAGATCGACAACGTGGCCGAGCGGCGCCAGAGGTGCAGGGCGACGGTGAAGGTCAGGGCGATGGCGACCGCCGCGAAGCCACCCGGCGCGTCGGCCTGGCCGGAGACGGTGTAGACGACCAGGAGGGTCATCACGCCAACGGGCATGGCCAGGCCCAGCCAGGCGACCAGGTCGGATTCGCGGAAGAAGCGCAGCGCGGCGAAAGGCAGGCCGCGCAGGGCGAGCGTAACCATGAATATCGAGCCGAGAATCGCGAGGGTGGGGCCAAGTTCCACGCCCTCGGGGAGACCCGCGGCGGCCTGTAGGTGTACGGCGGGCGCAGCAAGCGCGACAGTGGTGGGCATCTACTCCACCTCCCGGGAGGCGGCGTTATCCGCGCCGACCTTCAGCCGCAGCGCGCGGTCCAGCGGCGGGCACAGGAAGCGCACGATGAGGCTCACAAAGTACAGGCTCATGCCGATCATCAGCATGTTGTCCGGCGAGATCAGCAGGCCGACCAGCCCGCATAGCGCCGCCACGATCGGCAGGGAGAGGTCTTTGAAGCTCACGAAAGCCTCGATCGCCAGCACCGTGAACAGGGCGATCAGCGCAAACTCCATGCCCTGGATCTCGAAGGGCAGGGCGCTGCCGAACAGCGCGCCGAGCACACCACCGCCGACCCAGCCGATCTGCAGCAGAATCTGCACCGCCATCACGCGGGCAGTCGACCACTTCGCGTCGCGCCGGGCGGCGAGGATCGCATACGTCTCATCTGTCAGCGCATAGATGCCATAAGCCCTGGCCAGCCAGCCGCGCACCTGGGCGATGGGGTAGTTCAGGGCGTAGAAGGCGTGGCGGAAGTTCACCAGGAACCCGTACAGCGCCGCGCTCAGCGGACCCACGCCACCCGTGACCAGCGACACCGCCAGGAACTCCATGGAGCCCGCGTAGATGACGAAGGAGAAGATCGGCGCCCACCACCAGGCGAAGCCGACCTGGGTGATCAGCAGGCCAAAGGCCAGGCCCAGCGGCACCATGCCCAAGGCCACGGGCCAGGCGTCGGCGATCCCGGCGCGCCAGTCAGCGTTCCTGTCGCGGTGGGTGCTGCTCGCGGCCATCTAGTTGCGCTCCGGGTGGCTCGCCCAGGTTGCGAACAGGTTTTTGGGGAAGGGGCTGTTCTTCATAATCTGACGCCACGTCTCCGCCGGTCGGTCCGTGAACACATCCTCTGCGGTTGCGGCCTGGAGGCCGGCGATCCCGGAATCCAGCCAGCCGCGCACGTCGGCGGCGTCGAGGAGGACATAGCTGTGGAAGAGCCGCAGGCCGCGCAGCATGGAGGGGTCCACATGGCCGACGACCTGCGCTACCTGCTCGTCCACGCTGGGTGCCTCTTCGGCGGTGCTGATCAGCATGAACTGCCCGCGCGCGCCGAAGCGGGCGGCGGGGGCCGCGTTGGCTTCAGGGCTGCCGGGGGCGGGGGCTTCAGGGCTGCCGCTCGCCGCTTCACCATTGCTGCTCGCCGCAGAGGCGCCCGCAGCGTCCAGCTCCAAACGGTCAGCGTCCAACAGGCCGACGGCAAGCACGACGGGTTCGTTGTCGCCGCCGATAAAGAAGACCTTCGGCTTGGTGAGCTTCTCCGCTAGAGAGGGCAGGTGATTGGCAACGGCTTCACTGCTCATGAGGCCCAAGCGGACGGCCACGATGGTGGCGCCGCCGGCATCCGGGTCGTCCTGAACTTCCAGCACGAGTAGCGCGTCCGCGCCGGGCAGCCCCGGCACGGCGAGCACACCGGGGGAAGTGCCGAAGGCATCCACGAACGCCTCCAGGTGTGCGGGCTCGATGTCGGCGGTGTCCAGGTAGCCTTCCGGATCCACAACCACGGCGGGTGCCTGGAAGATCACGTCACCGGGCCGCACGTTGAACTGGTTCTCTGTGCCATTCGGCTGCTGGTCAGCGCTCACTTTTGCGACCCACCTTTCTGTTCGCCCCACCATTGTTTCAGCGCGGCGATGGCGTCCTCACGCTCCATCGGCCCGCGATCCAGCCGCAGCTCCTTCAAGTACGCCCAGGCCTTGCCCACATCGGGGCCGGGCTTGAGGTCCAGGATCTGCATGATCTCGTTGCCGTCCAGGTCGGGGCGGACGGCGGCGAGGTCCTCCTGCTCCTGCAGCTGCTCGATTCGCCTTTCCAAATTATCGTAGGTGCGCTGCAGCCTCTGGGCTTTTCGCTGGTTGCGGGTGGTGCAATCGGCGCGCACCAGCAGGTGCAGCAGTGGCAGCAGCTCGCCGGCGTCGTTGACATAACGGCGCACGGCGGAGTCGGTCCAGGTGGATTCGTTGTTGTCCTTTTCCCCCGCACCGCGGCGAGCATCCTGGTTCTGCCCCTTGCCCTGCGTATCGGCGTAGCCGTGGAAGCGCATGTGCAAAAACACCAGCTGGCCGATGTCTTGGACGTGCTGCTTGGAGTACTTCAGTTTGCGCAGGCGGCGGCGAGTGATGCGCGCTCCGACGACTTCGTGCTGGTGGAAGGTCACCGCGCCAGATTCGGTAAAAGCCCTGGTATCGGGCTTTCCGATGTCATGCAGCAGCGCGGCCATGCGCAGTTCCAGCGAGGGCTCCAGCCCGCGCTCTGCCTCTAGGTTCACGGCGTTGCGCAGCACCTTCAGCGAGTGCCAGTACACGTCCTTGTGCTGGCGGTGCTCGTCCTGCGTGAGCTTCAAAGCTGGCAGTTCCGGCAGCACGTGGTCGGCCAGCCCGGTCTCGACCATCAGGTCCAGGCCCACCCACGGCGCCGCGCCAAGCATCAGCTTGTTCAGTTCGACGGCCACGCGCTCGACGGTGATGCGGCTGATCTGCTCGCTCATCGCCGTCATTGCTTCCTTGACTCTCTTTGTGACACCGAACTCCAGCTGTGAGACGAATCGGCACGCGCGGAGCATGCGCAGCGGGTCGTCGTTGAAGCTGATCTCCGGGCTGTCCGGGGTGTCTAGCACTCCGGCCTGGAGGTCTTCGAGACCGTTCAGGGGGTCGCGGAGCTGGTGATTTCCGTCGGGGGAGAGCTCCAGTGCGATGGCATTGGCGCGGAAGTCACGGCGGATGAGGTCTCCGTCGAGGCTGTCACCGAAGGAGACTTCGGGGTTGCGGGACTGGCCGTCGTATTGGTCGGCGCGAAAGGTAGTGATCTCCAGGATCTGGCCCTTGACCAGCGCCGATACGGTGCCGTATTCAATGCCCGTGTCCCACACTGTCTCCGCCAGGGGCGTGACAATGTCGACGATGGCCTGCGGCCGGGCGTCGGTGGTGAAGTCCAGGTCGTGGGAGAGGCGCCCCAACAGGGCATCCCGCACCGACCCGCCGACGAGGTAGAGGCTGTGGCCAGCATCGTGGAAAGCCTGGGTGAGTGGCAAAAGGTCGCGGTCAAGCGCGCGCAGGGAGGTAAAGGCCTCCTGCAGCATGCCTTCAATGGTGCGCGGCTTTTCCGGCGCAGGATCCGAGTTTGCGGGGGAGTGGGCGGGTTTCGTCACGTTGCCAGATTCTACTAGCCCCCTCGGACGGGCCAGCGGCCCCCTCATAACCTCCCAAACCTCCCGCACAGGCGCCAAGTCCCCCTCAGATCCTCCCCAACCCCGCGCACAGGCGCCAAGTCCCCCCTCAAAATCTCCCTAGATGGGCGGCAAATGTCGTTAGAACGGGAATACGCCGAGCAAAAGCTGACGCCCAGAAAATCCGCAATCCCCTGACCAGGCACTTTGCATAATCGACGCTCGCTTTCAATAACGTATTCCCGTTCTAACGACATTCACCGGCTTACGGCCCTGCCGGAACCCCCAGAAGCCTGCACACGCGCACCACCAATACCCGCACACCGCCCACGCACCGCCCGCAGCCCATCCCACGTGCCCAGCCCGCGCACCACCCGCAACTAGTTACAAATTCAGTTACAATTTCGCCTCCACTCGCTTCCATTCAGTTCCACATTGCACAGATAACCGGCTATCGTTATCAGAATGAGTGGAAACGACAGCACCGGAAACGGCACGCCCCGCCGCCGGCGCCGCCGTTCAAGAAGAAGGCACCGCTCTGGCAACGGCCAGAGCGGCCAAAACGCCCAGCAGCAAGGCGGCCGTTCCGGCCAGCAGGGCAACAGCCAGCGCAACCAAAGCGGCCAGAACTCCCAGAACAGCTCCAACCAGGGCAAACGCAAGAGCAACCGGAACCAGTCCCACCGCCGGAAGGGCGCCAACTCCAACAATCGCAACCGCCAGCGCAACCGCAACAACTCGCGCCCGCGTTCTTTCGACGAGCACTCCAGCCTGCCGACCTCCGTGGAGACCTCCGCGGGCGGCCTGGTCCTCTCCGGCCTGGCGGAAGCCGTGCAGCCTAATGGCGAGGTCGACTTCTCCGCAATCTATGTGGCCCTCATCGGCCGCCTGGATCGCCGCGGAAGACTGCTGTGGTCCATGCCGAAGGGGCACATCGAACCGGATGAATCCCAGCACGCCACCGCAGAACGCGAGGTGTGGGAGGAAACGGGCGTGGCCGGGGAGGTCATCGCCGACCTCGGCACCATCGACTACTGGTTCGTCTCCGAGGGCATCCGCATCCATAAAACCGTCCACCACCACCTGCTTCGCTATGTCGATGGGGACCTGAACGACGAGGACCCGGAGGTCACCGAAGTCCGCTGGCTGCCCGTCAACCGCCTGATCGAGCACCTGGCCTATGCCGACGAGCGGCGCCTTGCCCGCCAAGCCTTCGATAACCTCGCCGACCTCGCCCGCGCCGAGGCCGAAGCTGGCCGTGCCACGCCACGCTAAGGAGCGCTAACGGATTGCCAGCCGATGCTGTTAGAACTAATAGCGACTAACAACTACTAATTACTTACGTAAGCGTGTAATCGTGCACAAAGGTGAGCGCAATGTCTAGATTCCCCCACGCCTGCACGGCGTTTGGTGTTTCTGTCGCGCTCTGTGGCCTGTTTGCCCTGCCTGTGGCCCCGGCGGTTGCTGACCCTATTAATGACGCCCCCTCGGCCTCCACCACTCAAGACTCAGCCCAAGGGCAGGCCCCGGATCCCACCGACCCCGCGGTTCGCGAAGATTCCACCTGGGCCAACCCGCTGGCCCGCGCGACGGATCCGCAGCAGGACGTGGACCTGGAGATCATCGGCATTGGCACCAGCTCAAGCGTCCACGCCGCCGCAGGCCAGACTTATACCCTCCGCATCCGCAACGACCGCTCCCACGCGCTGAACAATCTTTCGCTCACCTTGTTCTATCGCTCGGCCGCCACTGCCGCGGAGGTGCGCGTCGCGCAGCTTGCCAACCAGGGCGAATACTCCCTCAGCAGCCAGCCTCTGCAGCTCGACGGCACGCTCAGCCCCGGCGAGACGCGCGAGGTCACGGTCACCGTTCCTGCGGCCGGTGCTTCCATCGATTCTTCTCGTGACGCCCCCTCGCCCCAACCGCTGAACCTTCCGCCTCATGCTTTTGAGGAACCCGGCGCTTATCCCCTGTTGTTTAGCCTGAGCGGCCAGGACACGAACCCGGAGAGCCCGGAGCAGGGAGGTACGCAGTACCTGGCGGTGGCGCGAACCACACTGAGCGTGGGGGCGTCCACAAGAAAGGAAGACCAACCCAGCACCCCAGTGACGGTCGTGTATCCGCTGGCGGGGCCTACGTACATGGCGGCGGGGCAGACGGGCGATGCTCCGAAGCGGCGGCCCGCGTTTGTGACGAAGGACGTGCTGGCGGCCGAGGTCGGTGAGGGCGGCAGGCTGCGGGGGCTGCTGGATGCGTACCGCGAGGCGAAGTCGAGCAAGCTGAAGCAGGCGACCTGCATCGCCATCGACCCGGAGCTGCTGGATACGGTAAACCGCCTGGCTGAGGGATATTTCGTGGGCGAGCGCACTCCCGACCCGGTGGAGGAACCGCAGCGGCTACGCGACTCCTGGGACCAGATCCTGGGTGGCGAAGAAGTGGAAGCCCAGCACATGCCCGGCAATGCGGATGCAAAGAAATGGATCGCTGACCTGCGGGAAGTCGTGCAGAGCAACTGCTCGGTGGCGTTGCCGTACGCCGGGGCGGACATCAATGGGCTTTCGCAGGTGGATTCCGACTGGCTGCGCGTGCGCGCGCTGGGCACGGGCGCCGGGGTGATTCAGCGGATCCTGGGCGTAGTGCCGACGCAGAACGTGGTGATCCCGGACGCCGGCTACGTCGCCCCGGAGGCACAGCAGGTTCTGGCGGCAGGGATCAGCAAGACTCCGGAGGGTGTGGAGCCGGTCGAGGCCGACCAATCGCGCCGGTTTGAGCAGACCGTGCAGGGTAAGCCGGCAATACCGCAGACCGGGCACGTCACCGCTCTGGTGGCGGAGAATACGGTCAACATCGAGCAGCCGGCGGCTGCGCCGGACCCGGCGGCAGACCCAGACGGCATCGGCGCCGACGGGGCCGACGGGGACGGCTCAGACTCCGCCGAGCCCAACCCCACCGACGAGGCATGGAACCAGCGCCTGGTGAACCTCCCAGGTGCAACGCGGACCGGCAACGCCGGCGAGGAGGTCGGCGCGCAGGGCGACGCACCGGCCAACGGAGCAGCGCAGACCACCGCCACCGCGCTGACGTACTCCGCGGACCTCGGCACGGTGCTCAAGGCCACCGGCCAGCACCCGGAGATTGCCGCATATTCGAACCCTGACCTGCGCTTTAACCTCACCGAGGATAGCGCCGTCGCCCGCCTGGCCGACGCGCAGGCGGTACTGAACCTGGAGCTCGACTCCGGTCGCCCGACCCTCGCCGTACCGCCCGCCGCGTGGTCCGTGAACAAGACCCAGGCCAGCAGCTTCCTGCAAACCATCAGCCAGCACCTGGACAATCACTCGGCCACGCCCGCCCCGCTGCCGGAGGCCGTGCAGCCCCGCGGCATCGACCTGGCGGATGTGGGCTCGGGCAGCACCACGGTGCCCTACACCGACCCCGGCGCGTATTCCGCACCTTACCTCGGAACGGTGGCGGATACCGCCCGCAAGCTGCGGGAACTTACCCTGTTCATGCAGAATGACTCCGCCATTGCGCTGACCCGCGAGGGCTTCACCAGCCCCCTGTTCTCCGACCTTCTGCGCGGCCTTTCCACCTACCGCAAGCGCGAGCGCGGCCACGTGGACGTCCTGCGTGAGCAACTCGGCACCAACCTCGCTCGCGTGGGGCAGGTCACCTCCCAGCTGCGCCGCTCCATCAGCCTGCTGCCACCGGGCAACGTCTTTACCCGCACGTCGGATTCCTCGCCGTTGCTGGTGGTTGCGCGCAATGGACTGCCCCTGCCGGTGACGGCCAAGGTTGGTTATTCTTCTGACGCCGACACGGATGTCACCGTCCACGTGGATTCCACGGCCTCGCCGACGATCCCGGCGAAGGGCTCCATCACCTGGTCGCTAACCACCGACATCGCGGACACGTCCGAGCAGGTCAACCTATCTTTGTGGCTGGCGACCAACAGCCAGGACGGCAAGGGGGATCTGGAGGACGGAACCCGCATTTCGGATCCGGTGGAGCTGCGCGTGCAGTCCGTGCCGGGGCTGTCCTCCCGTGGGGTGGCCATCATTGCCGGGCTGCTGCTGGGCATCGGCGCGGCCGGCAAGATGCTGTGGGACCGCCGGAGTGGGCGCGCTTCTAAGCGCAAAACGGCCACTGCTCTTCGGCCTGCCCCGCGACCGCAGGAAGGCGATCAAAACTAGACACGCCCAGAGCTCCGTTAGGGAATGCACGGTTGTTGCATAAAGATGGAGTAGTGACTTCTGAGCAAGAGAGGGATGACCAACCGGCTAGGCCCTCGGCCGGACAGCGCGGACGTTTCCGTGCGACCCAGCCGCCGGCGCTAGCGCCGAAGAAAGACCGCGCGAAGGCTGGAGCGCCGACGGGTGGAGACGGGGCGTCACAAAGCCCTACAGAGGTAGCCCCGACCTCCCAGAGCGGCCAGAGCCAGAGCAACGGTGGCCAGAGCGGCCAAAGCAACAGTGCCCACAACGGCGACGGCACGACCGTGGCTCAGGGCGCGGCAGCCACGACCGCAACCGCGGGCACCGCGACCGCAGCCAGTGCGAGCGCCACCGCGACCGCAGCCGACGAAACGACCGGCAACGGCGCGAACACTGGCGGCAGTGGCAGCACTGGCAACAGTGGCAGCGGCGACAACACAGACGGCCAGAGCCAAAAGCAGAGCGACGAGCAGATCGTCCGCGCCGGCGGCTCCATGGCCATCGCCACCCTAATCAGCCGCATCACGGGCTTCCTGCGCACGGTGTTTATCGCCTCCGCGCTGGGTGGAGCGGTGGCCAGTGCGTTCAACACGGCCAACACGCTGCCGAACCTGGTGACCGAGCTGGTCCTCGGTGCCGTGCTGACCTCCCTGGTGGTGCCCGTGCTGGTACGCGCCGAGAAGGAGGACGCGGACCGCGGCGAGGCGTTCATACGAAGACTCTTGACGCTCACGTTCTCGCTGACCCTGGTGATCACTCTGGTCTCCGTGGCGTGCGCGCCGCTGCTGGTGCGCATGAGCCTGGATTCCGAAGGCCACGTGAACATCGGCATGTCCACGGCATTCGCCTACCTGGTGCTGCCGCAGATCATGTTCTACGCCATGTTTGCCGTGTTCATGGCGATTCTGAACACCAAGGGAGTGTTCAAACCCGGCGCGTGGGCGCCCGTGGCCAACAACGTGGTCACACTCGCCGTGCTGGGGCTGTACATGTTCCTGCCGCGGGATACGAAGCTGCAGCCCACAGACAACGTGACCATTACCGACCCGCACGTGCTGCTGCTGGGCCTGGGCACCACCGCGGGCGTGGTGATGCAGGCGCTGATCATGGTGCCCTTCCTGCGCAAGGCCGGCATTAACCTGCGCCCGCTGTGGGGCATCGACGAGCGCCTGAAGTCCTTCGGCGGCATGGCCATCGCCATCGTGGTGTACGTGGCGATCTCCCAGGTCGGCTGGCTGCTGAACAACCGCATCGCCTCCGACACGTGGGAGGTCGCGCCAACGATCTACATGCAGGCGTGGCAGCTGCTGCAGATGCCCTATGGCGTGATCGGCGTGACGTTGCTGACGGCCGTCATGCCCCGCCTATCCCGCAACGCCGCGGAGGGCGACGACAAGGCCGTAGTGCGCGACCTGACCGTCGCCTCGAAGCTGACGATGCTGGCGATGGTGCCGATCATCGTGTTCTTCACCTGCTTCGGCACCCTGATCTCCGCCGCGCTGTTCGCCTACAAGGAGTTCTCCCTGGAGGACGCGAACGTGCTGGGCTGGACCATCAGCTTCTCCGCGTTCACCCTGATCCCCTACGCCCTGGTGCTGCTGCACCTGCGCGTGTTCTACGCCCGCGAGGAGGTCTGGACCCCCACCTTCATCATCGCGGGCATTACCGCGACGAAGCTGACCTTCGCCTACATCGCCCCGCAGATCGCCACCGAGCCGCGCCTGGTCGTGGTGCTGCTGGGTGCCGCCAATGGCCTGGGCTTTATGGCCGGCGCGATCATCGGCGACCGCCTGCTGCGGCGCTCGCTGGGGGACCTGCAGTTCCGCAAGGTGACGAAGACCGTGCTGTGGGCGCTGGGTTCCTCGCTGATCGGCGCGCTCGTCGCCTGGCGGGTGGACGTGCTGCTGACGCACTTCGCATTCCCGACGCTCGCCAACCCCTGGTTCATCATCCGCCTGCTCATCGCCGGCGTGCTGTTCCTGGGCGTTACCGGGCTGATCCTGGTGCGTGCCCCGCTGCCGGAGATCCAAACCCTGGTGGGCGCCCTGTCGCGCATCCCGGGTATGTCGCGGGTTCTTCCTTCTCGACGCCCACTTCCCAGCGACGAGCAACCCATCGAAGAGGACCAGCCCCGTCGCCTGTCGGCCCAGGAGCTGGCCGCCCGGGAGGCCATTGCTCTGGACCACATGATGGCCGGCGTGGCGCTGCCGCCACTGGCGGCGGGCCGGGTGCGCGGTCCGCGCCTGGTTCCGGGCGCTCCACTGCTGGAGGGCCGCTACCGCCTGCTTGCCGACCACGGCGGTTGGTCTGCCGCCCGCTTCTGGCAAGGCCGCGAGCTGGCTACTGGCGACATCGTGGCTCTGACCATCATGGATCCGGTGGCTTATGCCCGCTCGCAGGTCGATCCTGGAGTATCTGTGCCCGTCAACGGCGTGGAGGTGGCGCGTGCGAAGGACGAGATGCTGCGCCTCTCTGCGAAGCTAAAGCAATTCGACGTGCCGGGTATGGCGCAGGTCAACCGCGTGATCGACTACGGCAACCTGGTGGTCATCGTGTCCCGCTGGGTGCAGGGTTCCCCGCTGACCACCGTGGCGGAGAGCCAACCGGAGCCACTGGCGGCTGCCTTCGCCGTGTCCTCCCTGGCCGACGCTGCCGCGCAGGCCGAGGACAGCGGCACCTCGCTGGGCTTGGATCACCGCGACCGCGTGCGCATCGGCACCGATGGCGCGGCCGTGCTGGCCTTCCCGGGTGTGCTGCCGAACGATGACACGGCGCAGGATGCACACGGCGTGGCCGTGGCGCTGCGCCTGCTGCTGGAGCACGTTCCCTACGAGGAAGTGCCGGAGAACCTCACCCGCACCTACAAGAAGATCTACGAGCTCGACGGCGAGAAGGTGGGTCCGGAGGACCTGCGCAAGGTAGCGAAGGATCTGCGAGAGCTACAGGCTGGCGGGCTGGCCATCAAGGAGGATTCAACTCCGGACCCGAGTGCACAGTCCGGCTTCGGTGCCCGCGGCAACCGCCCGGTAGGCATGGCAGCCGCTGCCGCCATCGCGTTCGCCTCCGTGTTGGTTATCGCCGCGCTGGTTGCGGCGGTGGTCAGTGTGGTCGGCGGCGACCGGAAGGATTCGCCGCTGTCCACCGACTCGTTGCGCCAGGGTGCGCAGGCAGTCCGTGGGGTGGACCCGGCGGAGGTTCCTCTGAGCCGTCCCCTCGAGTGGCTGCCCGCCGACGTGAACTGGCCGCTGGACCGCCCGGATCTGGCGCGCCTGATCACCGATGGCGACCCGGAGACGTTCTGGCAGTCCAACCCTGCATCCGTGCAGCTGGGCGGCGAGCCTGGCACCACGAAGCCCGGAATTGGTCTCTTGATGACGCTGCCAGAGGGCACCGCCCTGTCGCAGGTTCAGCTGCGCGGCCTGACCCGGGGAACCACCCTGGAGCTGCGCTTGGCGCAGGCTGACACCAACGGCAAGCTGGCCTCCCTGGACCAGACGACGCTGCTGAAGACCGTGCATGCGGACGCCGATGACGTGACCGTGGATCTGGCCGGCATGGGTGCGGACCACGCAGATACAACTGGCGACTCCGGCTGGGGTGCCGGCCGCGAGGGTTCCTCCGCCGCGCCGGGTGAAGGCAACAGCGACGGCGAGAACGAGGACGCCGCGGGAAGCCAGAAGGGTAGTGAGAAGGGCAAATACGATACCGATAAGGTCAGCGCCGCCAAGGGCAACCGCCTGCTGATCTGGATCACCGGCCTGCCGCTGCCGCGATCCGCCACGCTGGCGGAGGTTACCGCCGTCGGAAACTGGCTAGAGCAGACCAGTGACGAAGATGCCGACGACCCGGACGCTGACGAAGCCAACACGGAAGAGGGCTCCCGCCCCGCACGCCCCGTACAACCCGTCGGATAGCTGGTCGGACAGACGCTCAGAACGCCCGCGCTCCCATAGCGCATCACGGCGCCTGCCTCAACTGTGAAGTTCACAATGAGGCAGGCGCCGTTCCCAGTTATCCACAGGCCAGGAACTTCAAACCCACAATCTGCCCGCCGAAGAATAAAGTGTTGGGCACGGGGGCGGCACGGCTCCCGAAGACACACTAGGGGGAAGATGATGCTGGGGGCGTCACAAAGAACAAAGAGCAACACACGGCCAGCGCAACAAAGCGACCACGAGCTGCTGCGCGGCCACAACGAGGGGCAACCCGGCGCGTTCCGCGAGCTGATCGACCGCCACCAGCGCACGCTGTGGTGGGCGGTGCGGCGAGTCAACGTGCCCGAGGCGCACCAGATGGACGTTTACCAGGAGGGACTGTTGCGCGTGCACCGCTTCGCCGCGCGCTTCAACGGGGAGCGTTCCGCCAGCGTGAGCACCTGGATGGCCACGATCATGCGCAACGCGGCACTGTCGTACATGCAGCGCTACAGCCGCGAAGCACAGCCGGGGCGCGAGGATTTCAACGAGCGCACGCGGACGCTTCCCGCGCGGGGGATGCGGGAGGAAGCCACCGTCGCCCGGCTGGATGTGCACCGCAGCCTACGGCAGCTCTCACCCGAGATGCGAGACGTGATGGTGCTGACGGAAATTCGGGGGTTGAGCGAGGCCACAACCGCGGAGCAACTGGGGATTCCCGTGGGCACCGTGAAATCGCGGAAGAACCGAGCGAAGCGGATGATGTGCGAGCACCTCGGCGGGGCAGGGGAATACGGAATGGCCGTGGCCGGTTAGACTGGGGTGAACAACATCTTCGACCTCAAAGGATAGATATGAACCAGCCATTCCTGCAGGCCAGCGGTATTCTCAGCAATGATTCGAAGGCCGCGGACGCGGATAGTGCCAGCGCCAGCAGTGCAGACGGCGCTGCGAACGCGGAGGCAGGCAAGGTTCACGACGTCATCATCATCGGTTCCGGCCCGGCCGGCTATACTGCCGCCGTGTACGCAGCGCGCGCTGAGCTGAACCCGGTGGTTTTCGAGGGCGTGGAGTACGGCGGCCTGCTGATGCAGACCACCGAGGTGGAGAACTTCCCCGGATTCCAGAAGGGCATCATGGGGCCCGACCTGATGGAAGAGATGCGCGCCCAGGCCGAGCGTTTCGGCGCTGACCTGCGCCAAGAGGACGTGGAGAAGGTCGACCTGACCGGCGAGATCAAGAAGGTGTGGGCCTATGGCGAGGAGTACCAGGCCCGTACGGTGATCCTGGCTACCGGTGCTGCCCCGCGCTACCTGCACGTTCCCGGCGAGCAGGAGATGCTGGGCCGCGGCGTATCCGCCTGTGCGACGTGCGATGGCTTCTTCTTCAAGGACAAGCAGATCGCCGTGGTGGGCGGTGGCGATTCCGCCATGGAGGAGGCCGACTTCCTGACGAAGTTCGGCGAGAACGTCACCATCATTCACCGCCGTGACGAGTTCCGCGCCTCCAAGATCATGGAGGAGCGCGCCCGTAACAACCCGAAGATCAAGTTCCTGACCAACGCGAAGGTCGTGGAGGTCAAGGGCGACAAGTCCGTGGAGACGCTGGTTGTGGAGGATACCCAGACCGGCGAGCAGAAGGACGTTGCGATGGATGCCATGTTCGTAGCCATCGGCCACGATCCGCGCACTACGGTCTTCGAGGGCCAGGTGGAGCTGCAGGAGAACGGGTACGTGAAGGTCGAGGAGCCCTCCACCCGCACTAGCCTGCCGGGCGTATTCGCAGCCGGCGACCTCGTGGATTCCCACTACCAGCAGGCCATCACCGCAGCCGGCTCCGGCTGCCGCGCCGCCCTGGACGCCGAGGCTTACCTCGCCACCCTGTAGAAGCACACTGGGCTGTAGCGGGACGGCGGCCTGTGGCGGGGCGCCGGCCTTGTAACGGACCACCGGCCCTGTAACGGATCGGACAAGTTCGGTCACCGTTAGGTAACTATGGCCGGTCGGACATAGGATATTTACACGTTGAAGGGTAACCTCCAACCTAAAGAAAAGCGCTCCCAACCAGGAGGTTTGTCGCCACTATGTCCGACATCGTGAACGTCACCCAGTCCAGCTTCAAGTCCGAGGTCGTCGAGGCTACCCAGCCTGTTCTAGTCGACTTCTGGGCCGAATGGTGCCGCCCTTGCCTAGCTATGACGCCCATTCTCGACGAACTAGCGGCGGAGTTCGATGGCAAGGCGAAGATTGCCAAGGTGAACGTCGATGAGGAGCGCATGCTGGGCGCTATGTTCCAGGTCATGTCCATCCCCGCCCTAATGATTTTCAAGGACGGGGAGAAGGTCGCGGAATTCACCGGCGCTCAGGATCGGGACACGCTGCGATCTGCGATTGAAGCGCAGCTTTAGAAAACAGCTGATAAAACACGCCTGACCTGCAAGTAAAGCAGATCGGCGGATTTGTCCCTAGAATTGCATCTATGACTCGCCACTGTCGGCGAAAGATCTTAAATGTGATTTGTCTCACAGTGGATACAGTGGCTTTAGTGCCGCGAAAGTTTGAAGAATTGGAGTGTTGAACCCAGTGGATCGTTTGCTTCTCCAGGTCGGCGACCGCAGCCCGCGCGTCGCTGAGGTCCGCGGCACCTTGGCGCGCCTCGGTCTGCTGGAAGGGTATGAAGGCGACACGACCGGCAGTAAGTCGCAGCGCTGGACCAGCGAGGAAGAAGTTTTCGACGAGGCCCTGGCGGAGGCGCTGAAGGCGTTTCAGCAGCAGCGTGGCATCATTGCCGACGGCACCATCACTCCCGGCACATTGCGTGCGCTACGTGAGGCCTCCTACACCCTGGGGGCGCGTGTGCTCTCGCTGCAGGGCAACCAGTTCGTCGGCGACGACGTGGCGCAGCTGCAGACTCAGCTGCACGACCTAGGCTTTTACACCAGCCGTGTGGATGGCCACTTCGGTCCGCGTACCCACTCCGCCGTGGTGAACTACCAGCTGAACTACGGGCTGAATAACGACGGGGTTGTCGGCCCAGACACCCTGCGCGCACTGTCTTACCTGGGGCGGAGGATCACCGGCGGCTCGCCTCAGTCCATCCGTGAGAAGGAGCAGATTCGCTCTGCCGGACCGCAGCTGACCGGCAAGCGTGTGGTGATCGACCCGGGCCTAGGTGGCTCGGACAAGGGATACATCGTTGACGGCCCCTTCGGACAGATTTCGGAGGAGGAGATCCTCTGGGATCTCGCCGGCAGGGTAGAAGGCCGTATGATCGCAGCGGGGATGGAGACGATTCTTTCGCGCCCCCGGTCTGCCAATCCCACTAACCAGGATCGTGCCAATATCGCGAATGCTTTCGGCGCAGACGTCATGATTAGCCTACGTGCCGATATTTATCCGAATGAGAAGGCCAACGGCGCGGCTACGTTCTACTTCGGCTCGCTGACGGGCTACTCATCGATGGTGGGCGAGAAGCTCTCTGGCTTTATTCAGCGCGAGATTGTGGCCCGCACTCCGCTTCAGAACTGCTTTAACCACGGTCAGACGTGGGACATTCTGCGCCTAACCAGCATGCCGACGGTGCAGGTCGTGCCCGGTTACCTGACCAGCCCTAAGGATGTTGAGATCCTCACTGATCCTGCGATGCGCGATACCATCGCCGAGGCCATCGTTGTGGCCGTTAAGCGCCTATACCTGCTGGATAAGGATGTCCACGCTACTGGCACCTTTAGCTTTGTGGAGCTGCTACAGGAAGAGCTTCCGAACAAGTAGATTCTGCACCGGACTAGGCGCGGAGACCCGGTTGCTCGTCTCGCGCTGTCCAGTAGTCCCGAACGTTTCCGGAGTTTCAAGGCTTCCGAGCACCCCAGATGCTTTTGGCGTCCGGTTGCCACCGATAACCGTGGAGAGCTTCTCCGGTCCGTTGACCTGTGCGTGATCCTCCTCAGCGAAGTCCCCAAAAAGGCTATGCGACCCGCTGATCTCAAAGCGATATCGCGGGAAGTGTCGGTGATGCTTGACCACCTTGAAACCCTCCGCCTCAAGGATGTCCTCGGAGAGCATCGGGGCACTATCCAGAATGTCCTCGTCTATCCCGTGGGTTTCCGCGGCCGTCTTCCAACCCCGATAGGATTCGGGCACATAATTCAGGGATTCAAGGGCACTGTACCTGCGATTTTGTTCCTCTGGTGACCACTTAGGCTCCTCCGGATCTTCCTGCGCCGTCGGCCACGAAGCCTCACTAAGCTGCCTAGCAAGTTCCTCGTCAAAGTCCTCAACTCGAGCGAAAGCCTCCACGGCCTTCACCCCGCGACGGTGCGCCTCGGTAAGCACGGTATCGATGAGTTGATGCTCTAGGTATAGACCCATGTACGGCACAGCCACGTGCACCGTGCTCAGAAGGATTGCATCAGGGGAAATCGGTGCAGTTGGCAGGTTCGCAATGCCTTGCATATAGCGCGCGGGGGCAAAGAAAACCGTCGCAGCAGGGACCGGTCGGGTGCCTGCATCTCCGGTGCCGACGAATGCCGTGTATCCGCAGATTCCCCATTCCAGGAGGACGTTCTGCAGCCATACCTGCTTATCAAATACCGGGTCTTTGGACGAACTACTCTGATTCTCGTAGCCCGGAGGGAGCGCCCAGAATGTCGATGCCGCAGCACTGGGCTCGAGATCTTCGGAACACTGAGGAGTGATGGCTTTAATGTGTACTTCCACAGCGCTCCTTTCTGTTCATTGAAGACATCCAAGAGTCCCTGAAAGTAGCGAGTCTGGAATGCACAATCAGCTGCGTGCGGTTGGTTTCTACGAAGATCCTATAGGGCACCAATCGTTCCCGTGGCGAAATCGCTAGTTTCTTGCTACACAAAACCCCGATGTTTCACGTGAAACATCGGGGTTCAGAGTGGAGGATTCTGCGTTTAATAGTGGTTATCCACTCGGCGGTTCACCGCACGACCCGGGTGAGTGGGCTCCTCATTGGGGTAGCCGGCTGCCACTACGAGTGCGATCGAACGATCATCGCGCCCCTCGAGGCCAATTGCCTTCTTGACGCCCTCTTCGTTCCAACCGGTAGTGGGGGAGGTGGCAAGACCCTGTTCCTGGGCTGCAAGAAGCAAAAATCCAGCAACGAGCATGGCATCCCTGATACCAATTTCGCGCAGCTTCTCCGGGGACGCGGAGCCATTGAAGCCACGAACCTTCTCCGTAAGCTCTGCTCCCAGAACCTCTTCAGCGTCGTCAGGCACCACCTCGGAGCGGCCGACCACAACGAAGACGACCGGAGCATCCAGGAACTGCTGCTGTCCCGAAGCATCAAAAATCGCCTGCTTAACGGCCTGATCCTGGACTACTACCAGGTCACGCATCTGCGCGTTGAACGCGCTAGGGGCTTCAAGAGCATTCTCAACTACCCGATCCAAAACTTCCGTTGGAATCGCCTGGTCGGTGTACTGGCGCGTTGCCCGGCGGGTTGAAATGGCTTCGGTAACGGTCAAGGACATAGAAATTTGCTCCTTTTCTTAAGGTTAACTTCCGCTGGTTCAGTTTGTCTGGGTTGGCCTTCCGGTGGTTCTCTTAGTCTGAGTTAGCTACATGCCGGTTTGCTTTGTCTGGGTTTAGCTAAGCGTTTTAGTGCTTCTTAAACTTCAACAGCTCAATGATCCTGTCGAAGTCCTCAGGGCCTCCAAATTCAACAACGATCTTGCCCTTTTTCTTCCCCATTTGGACACTGACCTTGGTCTCCAATGCATCGGAGGCATTATCCACCCAGTTGGAGACATCTTCGGGCAGCTGTTGGGGGCTGCGTCCAGTAGCCTTCGTAGCACTGGCTGCCTTATCGCCACGGTTCAGGAGGGTCACCGCTTCCTCCGTGGCGCGCACGCTCAATCCCTCGCTTACAACACGGGTGGCAAGCTTCTCCTGTTCCTCAGCGCCGCTCTTTAAGCCCAGGAGAGCGCGAGCGTGACCCGCACTAAGGACTCCGGCGCCGACTCGCCGCTGCACGGATACAGGCAACTGGAGAAGGCGGATCATGTTAGTGATCAGAGGACGAGATCGACCGATCTTCTTAGCCAGCTGTTCCTGGGTTACGCCGAACTCCTCCATAAGCTGCTGATACGCCGCGGCTTCTTCCAGCGGATTCAACTGGACGCGGTGAATGTTCTCTAGCAGCGCGTCGCGCAGCATCTCGTCGTCTGCGGTCTCGCGGACGATGGCGGGAATTACTTCGAAACCCGCTCGCTTTGCTGCGCGCAGGCGTCGCTCACCCATAATGAGCTCATACGTGGAATCCTCGTCTGGGGCCCTGCGCACGACGATCGGCTGCATAAGCCCGAACTCCTTAATGGAGTGGACGAGCTCCTGAAGGGCCTCCTCGTCGAATACCTCGCGCGGCTGCTTTGCATTTGTACGAATGGCACCGAGGGGGAGCTCTTGGTAGGTTGCCCCGAAATCATCTTGCGATGTTTCACGTGAAACATTCACGTCGCTCGGGGTAGCGGAACGGTTCTCGATGGCGTCGCATTCCGTACCGGAAGCCTCTCGGATAACCGTACGCGAAGCGTCACTGTGACGTTTCGCGTCCATACTCGAGGTACCCCCCAGATTCTCATCAGGTCGATCAAAATTCGGCTTGTCAGAGTCACTTTGATCCGCTTGAGGGTTCACAGGGCTCTTCTGAGATCTGGCAGAATCTTCTACCGCGCGATCACCCTTGCCACCGTTACCGGACGATGAACCAGCATCGGCCTTCTTTCCACCGCTACCGATGCTCTTCCCGCTACCCAATACAATGTCGGCTGCACCATCCCCAAGAGAGGGGCGAGCAGGTCCGGTCGGGATGAGCGATGCAAGACCTCGACCAAGTCCGCCCCGTCGAGCATTGCCTACAGCGTTAGGAGAGGGCATCTGCGGCTTTCGAGAGCCACCACTGGACTTGGTTGCACTCAGAGCTCGCCCCGCTTCCGACGCTAAGCTTCTACCAGCATTTTCGGGCATCTTCGCGCCCGCCGGCGTTTTCTTCGGCAACGGACTCTCCTGACTCTGAGGTGAATTGGCCACATTGTGCGGCTTTGAAACTTTACGCGAATCCTTCGAAACGCTATTTTCGGCGGACTTTAGATCTTTCTTCGACAGTTTGGAATCCTTTTTATTGCGTTTCCCCACTATTACTCACCCTGATCATGAAGTTCGGGAGCAATTCCAATCGGCGCGGTTTCCGTTGTCGGGAGGTAATCGCCGCGCTGAGCGAATTCCTTAGCTGCGTCATAATAGGCAAGCGCCCCAGGGGCGCCGCCGTCGTACTGCAGCACTGTCATGTTGTAACTCGGAGCCTCGGATACCTTCACATTACGCGGAATATGGTTATCCAGAACCACGGATCCGAAGTGAGTTCGAACATCGTCGCTAACGTTCTGCGAAAGCCGTGTGCGACCATCATACATCGTTAAAAGTACGCCCGAAATGTGCAGGTTCGGGTTCAGGTTCTCGCGAATCATTGCGATGTTATCGATCAACTGGCTTACGCCTTCCAGGGCGTAGTACTCGCACTGAATTGGGATCAGTACCTCATCCACGGCCGTCATTGCGTTGATCGTGAGGAGCCCGAGGGAAGGGGGGCAGTCAATGAACACGTAATCGAAACCGTGCTCTTCGATCCATCCGTCGCTGAGCGCGGAGGAAAGTCGATACTCACGTCGAACTTCGTTAACCAGATTGATCTCGGCTCCCGCCAGATCGATGGTTGCTGGGACGCAGAAGATGTTCTCGTTCTCGTCGTTGCCCTGCATCACTTCATCGACAGACATCTCATTCAGCAGTACCTCATAAGACGAAGGCGTGCCGACATGATGCACCGCATCAAGTGCCGTCGATGCGTTGCCTTGAGGATCCAGGTCGATAACGAGCACCTTCATGCCCAAAAGGGAGAGGGACCACGCCAGGTTAACAGTAGAGGTCGTCTTGCCCACGCCACCCTTTTGGTTGGCAATGGTGATCTTCCTGCACTTCTCCGGCCTCGGAAGTTTGTTCCGATTCGGGTTCTTCAAGCGCGCAGCCTGTTGGGCAGCTCGCCCGATGGGTGTTTCATCCATGTCGAAGGTCGACATCTATGTCCAATCCTGAAGTCGAAAGATGATGTTTCACGTGAAACATCGAGGTGTATGTAAAGGATAGATCAGCCTCACAGAGGCCACAATGAGAGCCCTACTTGATGCGCGGAATAGTGATCACGTGTGTAGGTTCCGCCACCTTAGACTCGCCTACTAGCTGGATGGTTCCATCCCCGCCACCCGCTTTAGCAATCTCTTTGGCGTCTCGCTCGAGTTCCTCTGCGACCGAACCACCCTTAAGGGCCTTCATCGCTCCACCAACGCGCACCAGAGGCAGTGACCAACGGGTGAGTTTACCGAGCGGTGCCACAGCTCGAGACGTAGCAACGTCTGCACCGCCCAAAGCTCTAACTACATCTGGCTCTTCGGCACGACCGCGGACGGCCTCGCACCCCAGATCGAGTCGGTCGTTGATCTCGGACAGGAAGTTATAGCGTCGTAGCAGTGGCTCCAGGAGCTGAACCTTTAGATCCGGACGCGCGATCGCCAACGGGATACCTGGTAGACCGGCACCGGAGCCAATATCGACAACACGGCATCCCTCATCAATAACTTCCCCAAGGACAGCGGAGTTAAGTACGTGCCGCTCCCAGATACGTGGAACCTCGCGTGGGCCTAACAGTCCTCTTTCAATGCCGGCTGTTGCCAAGAACTCCGCATACTCCCGGGCAAGGGGAAGACGATCGCCGAAAACCTCCTGGGCGGCCGCTGGAGGTTCACCTAGTTCCGGGCTTTGAATGTTCACGTCGTCTCGATTTGCCATCTAGACACTCCTTCAACGGTGGGAGGTAGGGGCAATGTTTCACGTGAAACAATCCGGGTTGTTCCACACGATGTTTCACGTGAAACATTCGGCTTCTATTACTCCGCCCATTCTATAGTCCGTTGACCTCAAAGCAGCACCCGAGTCTTCAAGCCGCGAACGGATTGTGCAGAGAAACTAGAGAAAACAAAAGAACCGCCACCATAACGGTGACGGTTCAACGCGGTTTAGGGCTACTTCCGCTTCTTACCCTTCTTCTTGGGGTTATCCGGGCGGGCGCCGACTTTCGGAGCAGAGGTGCGCTTGGAAGCCGCGATAGCTTCTTTCTCCGCCTCCTCCTCAGCATCCATCTTCTTGTAGAGGAAGTACTGCTGCAGGTAGGACCACGTCATGTTGGTAGCCATGTACAGGGCAAGACCAACCTGCCAAGCGAAGCCACCCATTAGGTACAGAACCGGCATGACCCACAGCATCAGCTTTTGCATCATGTCCATCTGCATCTGAGACTGCATGGCCTTAGGGTCGTTAGCCTTAATCGGGTTCTCCGCACGGCGCTTTGCAGCACGATCCATAGACATGCGGGCCGAGAAGTGCATCAGCACGGAAGCCAGCAGCATCAGCGGGACAACGACCAGGATGATGTTGGTTCGGGTGAAGTCCACGTGACCATCCGCGGAGAACGCGCGGTAGTTGGCCGGGTCCATGGAGATAAAACCGGACAGGGGAGTACCGAAGATACGAGCGTCCAGGAAGGACTGAACCTCGTCCACACCGAAGAAGTAGTTCGGCGTATTACGAGTCTCCTCGACCGTCATTCCCAGCTGACCCACACCGGTGCCCGTGCGGTTGAAGGAACGAAGCACGTGGAACAGGCCAAGGAAGATCGGCATCTGCACAAGCATCGGCAGGCAGGAAGCCAACGGGTTTACGCCCATTTCCTTCTGCAGCTTGCGCATCTCAATCGCCAGCGTCTGACGATCGTTCTTGTACTTTCGCTGCAGCTCCTGCATCTTTGGCTGCATTTCTTGCATCTTGCGGCTGGAACGCAGCTGATTAGCCATCGGCTTCACCAAGAGGATACGAATGGTGAACACGAGGAACATGATTGCCAGCGCCCAAGTGATGCCCGAATCTGGGCTCAGGACGTAGCTGAACAGCTTATGCCAGAACCACAAAACGCCGGACACTGGATAATAAACAAAATCCATGGCGACTCGAGGTTTCTCCTGAAATTGATCTATTAAGGCCCGTAGGGCCGGCGCCGCCGATAGTTGGCGTCCAAAAAAGGAACACAGCTAGCGGCGCCGCCCGCCCCACGAGCACAGGGGACGACGAGGCGGGACAGGATCCCAACCTCCCGGATGCCAAGGCCCACAGCGGGCCAAACGACCCAACGCGAGAAGCGACCCCTTAATCAGGCCGTGGCGGCCTATAGCGGTTAAGGCGTAGTTGCTGCACGTAGGATCAAAACGGCATGTTGGCCCCATTTTAAGGGGTGACACATAACTTTGGTAACCAAGGATCAATCGGCGAGCCATTCGGGCCCCGACACCCGGCCGACCATTACGACCATCACTACTGGTACTCGCATCACCATTGGGCGAGGGCTCGGACGTGGGAGAGTGGCCACTAGCGGGCGAGGGCTCGCCGGATGCAGCTGCGCACATCGCCGACCAACTCCTCAAAGCTCGCAGTGGCGCTCTTAGGCAACGCACGGATCACTACCGTGGTGCCGACGGGGAACTCCAGGCTGCCTTCCTGCAGCCCTTCGTCCAACACAGCACGGAAGGCATGACGAAGCTTCCGCGAGGTATTATGCCTGGTCACGGCGTTGCCGACCGCCTTCGAAACCACTAGCCCCATGCGTGGCCCGGCAGTCGCCCCCTCTTGCAACGGCAGCGGAAGCTCTTCGGCCCCGCCGCCACCCGCTAAAACGTGAACCACCACAGTGCGGCTACCCTTCTTCCGACCCTTCCGTATCGTCTGCCCAAACAAGGCAGTCGACCGAAGCCGGTGCTGGGGAGCTAGCACTGTGGTGGCTCTTTCTTACTTATTGACGCCCCTACGACAATCCACCCCAAGAGTATTGGGGTGGAGCGAACGTCTGTGCCTAATTTAGGCAGTCAGGGACTTGCGGCCCTTGTTGCGGCGTGCGGAAACGATGGCACGGCCGGCGCGGGTACGCATACGGGTACGGAAACCGTGCACACGTGCACGACGACGGTTGTTGGGCTGGAAAGTACGCTTGCCCTTGGCCACGGTACTTCACTCCTTAACTTTCGCTATCAGCGGACGAGCCACGTGCAGCCACAACAGACACCCAGCCCCTTCATGAGCTGGGATCAACGCTTAAGCCAGCGGCGCGCCCACAAATTTAAGTGGACAATTGCACCGGCAAAGTCCCGGAGGACCTAAGAGCCGGTACCGGAGGCACCCGATAGACAGCGTGGTGACCTGCTGTCGTACGTGGGTTGCCATAGACGAGTCAAGGATACGTGCTGTGACGGAAGTTATCCAAATTTTAGAAAGTCACTACGGTAACTAGCGCGAGAAGTGCCACCTCAATGGGCATAAAACCGCACCGCAATCACCCATTTCTGCCGCCGAAGTCTGGGTGTGAACAAAAACCCTTAAGGACGGAAACGGACTTCGTCAAATATCGATTGGCCTTGTGGAAAACTCCTCCACCCCCAAACATTAAACCTTTACTTTACACCTTATACATGCAGGTCACGGGCATTTTCACACTTTAATTAGAGTTATCCACAAGAGCGCTGTACCTTGGGGATAACATGTGCAGAGAAGTTATCCACAGGTGTGTATAACTGTGTGGAAACGCAGGACAATCGGTGTTTCGCACTGTGCACTGGGCCGTGAACAACTACAGAACAGCCCGACTAGCTAAACCACCCGTGGTTTAACCCCCGTTAACCTTTCGGCCACCCCCGACCAACCCTGGAGCCCCATGAGCC
The DNA here is from genome assembly GCF_027570065.1 of Corynebacterium evansiae. NCBI lineage: Bacteria > Bacillati > Actinomycetota > Actinomycetes > Mycobacteriales > Corynebacteriaceae > Corynebacterium > Corynebacterium evansiae. The sequence goes on from NZ_JAKMUT010000007.1 coordinate 80,811, forward strand.
ACTCGAATTTCTCCATCGAGGAACACTTCCCAGACATGTGGGATGCCATCATGCACGATTGGCTTGCCGATAGCTCGTCGGCTAATCCCGATCCGGACCTGCCGGCGATCTCCCCCAAGCAGCGCTCCCTGCTGCGCAAGGTCAGGCCGGTGGGGCTCATGGGCCGCATTGTGGTGCTGGAGACCCCGAACAAGTGGACCAAGGAATCGATCGAGAAAGACCTGATCGATCCCATCAAGCACGTCCTCAAGACGCGGCTGGATCTCTCCGTTAGCCTCGCCATCACCAGCACTAACGGGGAAACCGAGGATCGCGCCGAGGCAGCCAACGACAGCCACACCGATGCTGATGCTGCCGGCGATGCCCACGAAGGGGCGTCACAAAAAGGGTCGGTGGCAACCGCAGACGACCTTTCGATGTCGCAGGTAGAGGAGCTGGTCAACAAGGCCGAGCAGAGGGACGGCGCGGCGCAGGCTGGGGATAGCGCCGCGGCCGAAACTGCTGAGGAAGCGGCGCGGCGTCGGGAGCATGACGCCGACGAACTCGCCGGGCAATACGCTGCGTCGGAGAACCATATCGACCCGAACCCGTCTCCGACGCCTACGCGCTGGACGAACAAGGAGACCGCGCACCGTCCAGCCCCGCGGCATACTCCTTCCTCGCACACCTCTTCGCCCCATACCTCTTCGCCGCAGCCGTCCTCGAGTTTCAACGACGGGCTCGACGGCGAATCGCTGCTGAACAAGAACTACACGTTCGAAAACTTCGTGGTCGGCTCCTCGAATAACTTCGCCGCCGCGGCTTGCCGCGCCGTGGCCGAGGCACCGGCCAAGGCTTATAACCCCCTGTTTATCTGGGGCGAATCGGGCCTGGGCAAAACACACCTGCTGCACGCCATCGGGCACTACGCCAAAGAACTGCAGCCGAATATGCGGGTGAAGTATGTGAGCTCGGAGGAGCTGACGAACGACTTCATTAACTCGATTGCTAACGACACCCGTGAGTCCTTCAAGCGGCGCTACCGCAACCTGGACATGCTGATCGTGGATGATATTCAGTTCCTGCAGAACAAAGAGTCCACGCAGGAGGAGTTCTTCCACACGTTCAACGCACTGCACCAGGCGAATAAGCAGATCGTCTTGAGCTCCGACCGACCTCCCCGGCAGCTGACCACCCTGGAGGATCGCCTGCGGACGCGCTTCGAAGGCGGCCTGATTACGGACGTGCAGACTCCGGATCTGGAGACGCGCATTGCGATTCTGACGAAGAAGGCCGAATCCGACAACGTGCAGTTGCCGGAGGACGTGAAGGTGCTGATCGCCAGCCGCTACGAAAAGTCCATCCGCGAGCTCGACGGTGCTTTGATCCGCGTGACGGCCTACTGCGCGCTGAGCCACGAACCTTTGACGGTGGAGACCGCCGAGATTGCGCTGCGCGATATTTCGCCGGCGGATCAAGACGTGGAAATCGTACCGCAGCACGTCATCGAGGTAGTGGCGAACTACTTCAACCTGACCACGGACGAGCTGGTGGGGAAGGGTAGGGCCAAGAAGTTTGTGCAGGCCCGGCAGATCGCCATGTATCTGTGCCGCGAGCTGACGGATCTATCCCTGCCGAAGCTGGGAAGCGCATTTGGCGGCCGCGACCACACCACGGTGATGTACGCGGAGCGGCGCGTGCGGGAATCCCTGTCGGAGAACAAGAAGGTCTTCGATCAGGTGCAGGAACTAACACAAAAGATCAAGTCCCATGCCCGGGATTAGCTTCGTCGCCCGGTAGCAGCACCCCCGGCGGCAGAGCAGGGCGCGAGTTTCCCACAGTTTTCCCCAGATTCACCGAGTTATCCACAGCGAGCCTGGGGATAACTCACGAGGCTCTGACCTTTACTAGACCAGGATTCAACTGAGTTATCCACAATTCCACAGGGTTTTCCACAGATGTAATTTCAAAGTTGTAATTCAAGGGGTAGCGGTTTCGGCGGGCTCCGGGTGCGCCGCAGAGGATGAAAAGTTAGCTGCGTCACAAAACAGCGCCCCGCCCCCTGGGGAAAACTGCGCCTAAACTGGGTAAACAGCAGTGGAGAAGATGTGTACAACTCGCGACCCGCCGAAGTTATCCACAGTCGAGATCTGTTATTCACAGCTTGTCCACCGGATCATCAACACCCGAACCTGCGGTGCGACATGCATCGATTAGGGTTTGTGCACAGGATCCACAACACCTACTACGACTGCTATCTCTCTAAATAAAAGGGAATAAACAGAAATAGAGCTTGTGGGTTAATCTTGATCAGACGAACCTCGAGGCCCGCTAGACCCCGAGAACCTCGAAAACCACGAGAGCGACGAGAGCACGGAAGTTAGATTGAGCATGGATAGCCAAACAGTGAGTTTCATTGTTCCCAAGGATGACTTCGCATCCGCCCTCGGTTGGGTAGCCCGCTCCCTGCCTAGCAAGCCGACCCAGCCCATCCTGCGCGGCGTGATGATTGTCGCCGACGACGAAGGGTTGGAGCTTTCCGGATTCGACCGCGAGGTTTCCACTCGCGTGCGCATCAATGCCGAGGTCAACGAGCCCGGCAAGATTCTCGTAGCCGGCAAGCTGGCCTCCGACATCGTTGGCTCTTTGCCGAATAAGCCGATCAACATCGAGTTCGACGGCACTACCGTGACTCTCAAGACTGGCAAGTCCAAGTTCGAACTGCCCGCAATGACCATCGAGGATTACCCGGTTCTGCCGGAGCTGCCCGAGGTCACCGGCACTATCGACCCGAATCTCTTTGCGGAATCTATCTCGCAGGTCGCTGTGGCGGCCGGCCGCGACGACACCCTGCCGATGCTCACCGGCGTACACGTGGAAATCGACGGCGAGAATGTCATTATGGTCGCCACTGACCGCTTCCGCCTGGCCGTCCGCAGCTTCCAGTGGAATCCGGCGCAGGCCGACGCGCAGGCGAAGCTGCTGATCCCGGCTCGCACTCTGGCAGACACTGCGCGCTCCATGGATCCGAACAACACCGATCCCATCGAGATCGCAGTGGGTAGTGGCGAGGACATCGGCGCCGATGGCCTGCTGGGTATTTCCACCGAGTCGCGACACACCACCACGCGCCTGCTCGACGCAGAATTCCCGAAGTTCCGCCCGCTGCTGCCGAAGACGCACACCGCACTCGCAAGCGTGGAGATTGCCCCGCTGCAGGAGGCCATCAAGCGCGTCTCCATCGTCGCCGAGCGGAACTCCCAGATCCGGATGGACTTCAAGGACAACACCGTCACCCTTTCCGCAGGTGGCAGCGATGTCGGTTCCGCTACGGAAACCCTGGACTGCGCTTTCGCCGGCGAGCCGCTGGTCATCGCGTTTAACCCCAGTTACCTGAAGGAAGGCCTGGCCGCCATCCACACCCCGCGCGTGGTCTTCGGCTTCACCATGGCCTCCCGTCCCGCGATCCTGCTGCCGGATCCGGGCGAGCTGCCCGAGGCAGACGCAGAGGGTAACTTCGCAACCCCGGAGACGGACTTCACCTACTTGCTGATGCCGGTACGCCTGCCGGGTTAAGCCAGGCTAGGCCGAGGTTGATTCTCGAGGTTGTTTTTCTAGGTTGATTTCTGGCTAACCGTGTACGTCTCCAATCTTCGTCTGAGTAATTACAGGTCGTGGGAGGAACTCGACCTGCAACTCAGCCCTGGCATCACGATCTTTTCTGGCCCTAATGGCCACGGGAAAACCAATATCGTCGAGGCACTCGGTTACCTGGCCCACCTAAGCTCGCACCGCGTCAACACCGACGCCGCCCTGGTGCGGCGTGGGGAAGACATCGCCAACATCTCCGCTACCGCCGTGAACAATGGCCGCGAGCTCACCGCTCACCTGGCCATCCGCGCCCGCGGCTCGAATCGCGCGCACATAAACCGCGCTGCCATGAATTCCCAGCGGGATCTGCTGGGGGTTGTGCGAACCACGCTGTTTTCCCCGGAGGATCTGGCGCTGATCCGCGGCGAACCCGAGCAGCGGCGTCATTTCCTAGACACAATCATGATTTCCAGATACCCGCGCCTAGCTGCCGTGAAGGCGGACTACGACAAGGCCCTGCGCCAGCGGAACGCGCTGCTGCGGCAGTCGGCCTTCGCTCTGCGGCTTGTCGTCGGCGCCCCGAAGGGGGCCAGCCACAACCTCTCGGAGGACATCAAGGCCGATGCGGAATCCGCCCTGGCCACTCTCGATGTTTGGGATAGCCAGTTGGCCGCGCTGGGTGGGCAGATCATGTCGGCGCGGGTGCAGATCGTCTACGACCTCGCCCCGCACCTGCAGCAGACCTACCAATCATTGGCTCCACAATCGCGCCCCGCGCACATGTCTTACACGTCCACCATCGATGCGGAGCTCGCTGACCTGGGCATTCGCCTGGGCGTCAGCGAGCCAGACCAGCCCACGGCACTTCTCAGCCCCGAGATCGCCGAGGCCACCCTGCTGCAAGCCTTCGCCACCAAGCGCCCCCAGGAGGTCGAGCGCGGCACCACGCTGCTTGGTCCCCACCGCGACGACGTGAACTTGATCCTCGGCCACCAGCCAGCCAAGGGTTACGCCTCGCACGGCGAATCTTGGTCATTTGCCCTCTCGCTGCGGCTCGCCGCGTTTTTTATGCAGCGCGGGGACGGGGTTGAGCCCGTCGTGATCCTCGACGATGTTTTTGCGGAGCTCGATTCTTCTCGACGCCACCACCTCGTCGACCTCATTTCCAGCGCAGAGCAGGTCCTCATCACGGCCGCGGTGGATGAGGACATTCCAGAAGCCCTGCGGGATGTAGCAAAGATCTACACTATTGATGAACTCAAGAATTCCGCGTTAAGCACGGCGGAACGCATTGTGAAGGATGGCGAGGCCAATGGCGACTGACCCAGTAGCCCAAGCCCTCGCCGCCATGAAGAAGGCCGGTGGTTCCCCACAGGCCGAGTTGCCGCTGGTGGCGTCACCAAAAAAGAACAAGAAGACAACGTTCCGCAAGGCGACCAGGTACAAGACCCGCATGGATGGGCGGCTCGATCGTAGTTACCGCGACCCGAAGCGTTTCGGTGCGCTCATTGGGCGCGAGATCAAGCGGCAGGGCTGGCAGCAGCGGGTGAGCGTTGCGCGGATCATGAACGCCTGGCCGGAGCTGGTGGGCGACAAGATCGCCGAACACACCCGCCCGGTGCGCTACGAGGAGGAAACGCAGATCCTGGTGGTCGAATGCGATTCCACCCCGTGGACGACTCAGCTGCGCTACATGCAGACCGTGATCCTGCAGGCCATCGCCAAGCGAGCGGGCGAGGACGTGGTGGCACAGCTGCGGATCGAAGGGCCCAACATCCGCCGGCCGAAATACGGCAAGCTGCGCGTGCAAGGGCGCGGGCCGCGAGACGACTTCGGATGATCTAAACACAGCTCAAATAGCTCAAACGGCCTGTCCAATGGCACCTTTAGGCCCGCGACGCGCTAGAATGGGGTGGTTATTTACGCGCGAGAAAAGGAGTTTGACCCACCGTGGCTGAACCACAGAAGCAGAGCGACTACGGCGCGAGTTCAATTACGATCCTCGAGGGCTTGGAGGCCGTTCGCAAGCGCCCCGGTATGTACATCGGTTCCACCGGCGAGCGCGGCCTGCACCACCTGGTGTGGGAGGTTGTGGACAACTCGGTTGACGAGGCCATGGCGGGTTACGCCAAGGAAGTCAGCGTAACGCTGCTGGCCGACGGTGGCGTGGAGGTCATCGACGACGGCCGTGGTATCCCGGTGGAGGATCACCCGACCGGCCCGCCGACCGTGCAGGTTGTTATGACGCAGCTGCACGCGGGCGGCAAGTTCGACTCGGACTCCTATGCCGTATCCGGTGGTCTGCACGGTGTGGGTATCTCGGTGGTCAACGCCCTGTCTACCCGCATGGAGACTGAGATTAAGCGCGATGGGTACCTGTGGCGTCAGAACTTCAACGAGGCTGTGCCCGAGGAGCTGCAGCAGGTGAAGAAGGCCCGCGGTAGCGGAACGAAGCAGCGCTTCTGGCCGGACCCGGAGATCTTCGAGACCGTCGAGTTCAACTTCGATACTGTGGCGAAGCGCCTGCAGGAGATGGCCTTCCTGAACAAGGGCCTGACCATCAAGCTCGTCGACGAGCGCGAGAACCTCGAGGACGACGAAGAGCTGGAGACCGCAGCCGAGGATGCGGCGGCACCGAAGTCCGCCGAGGAAAAGGCGGCAGAGGCAGAGAAGAAAAAGGGTCCGCGCACCCGCGTCTTCCACTACCCGGAGGGCCTGAAGGACTACGTCGCCTACATCAACCGCAAGCGCACCGCGATCCACCCGACCATCATCTCCTTCGACGTGGCCGAGGAGGACCACGAGGTAGAGGTTGCGCTGCAGTGGAACAGCGGCTTTAGCCAGTCCGTTCACACCTTCGCCAACACCATCAACACCTTCGAGGGTGGTACGCACGAGGAAGGCTTCCGCGCCGCGCTGACCTCCCTGATGAACCGCTATGCCCGCGAGCACAAGCTGCTGAAGGCCAAGGATCCGAAGCTTAGCGGTGACGATGTGCGCGAAGGCCTCGCGGCGGTTATCTCCGTGCGCGTCGGCGACCCGCAGTTCGAGGGTCAGACTAAGACCAAGCTCGGCAACACCGAGATCAAGGGCTTCGTGCAAAGGGCCGTAAACGAGCACCTGGCGGATTGGCTGGATGCCAACCCGGCGGAGGCGAAGGCCATCGTGGACAAGGCGGTGGCCTCCGCCCACGCTCGCGATGCCGCCCGCAAAGCCCGCGACATGGTGCGCCGCAAGTCCGCCTCCGACATCGGCGGCCTGCCGGGCAAGCTGGCCGATTGCCGTTCCCGCGATCCGAAGCTCAGCGAGCTGTACATCGTGGAGGGCGATTCCGCAGGTGGTTCCGCGAAGTCCGGCCGCGATTCCATGTACCAGGCCATCCTGCCGCTGCGCGGCAAGATCCTGAACGTGGAGAAGGCCCGGATGGATAAGGTGCTGAAGAACAACGAGGTCCAGGCCATTATTACGGCCCTGGGCACCGGCATCCACGACGAGTTCGACATCAAGAAGCTGCGCTACCACAAGATCGTGCTGATGGCCGACGCTGACGTGGATGGCCAGCACATCGCCACGCTGTTGCTCACCCTGCTGTTCCGCTTCATGCGTCCGCTGGTGGAGGAGGGCTACGTGTACCTGGCACAGCCGCCGCTGTACAAGCTGAAGTGGGCCAAGGGCGAGCCGGGCTTTGCCTTCAGCGACCGCGAGCGCGACGAGCAGCTCGAGGAGGGCCTGGCTCAAGGCCGGAAGATCAACAAGGACGACGGCATCCAGCGCTACAAGGGTCTGGGTGAGATGAACGCCAAGGAGCTGTGGGAAACCACCATGGACCCGACGGTGCGCACCCTGCGCCGCGTGGACCTGGAGGATGCCGCGGCCGCCGACGAGATCTTCAGCGTGCTGATGGGCGACGATGTTGTGGCTCGCCGCAGCTTCATTACCAAGAACGCGCGCGACGTGCGCTTCCTTGATGTTTAATCGAGTGTTGTGAGCGATTCGAAACACCAAGGGAAAACCACTCGTACGCAGCCGCGCCGCGAGCCGACCCTGCTGCCGGTTGAGATGGCCGACGGCACCACGTCGCAGGTTCGCCTGTTCCTGCCCGGCACGGCGAAGGTGGGGGAGGAAGGTACGGACGCCACCGCCTCCAGCAGCGCTGCGAACTCAGCGAACAGCCCAGCGGATGCCGCGTGGGATCGTGCCCGCCCGCTGATCGTGGTCTGGCCGGGCTTTGGAATGGGTGCCCGCTATTACGACCCAATCGCCTGGGAGTTGGCGGACCGGGGATACCCGGTGGTTACCGGCGAGCTGCGCGGCCAGGGTAGCTCCACGGCCGTAGCTACCCGCAAGCACCAGTGGGGTTACCACCACCTGGCCTCTCAGGATTATCCGCGAACGATCCGGGCTGCGAAGGAGGCGTTGGGCGTCAATAAAGATCACCCCACATTAATGCTTTGCCATTCGATGGGCGGACAGATCGGTGCGCTCTTCCTTGCGCGGCCCGAGGCTGCAGAGCTGGGCATTCGCGGGATGATGGGCGTGGGTTCCGGCACTCCGTATTACAAGGGGTTTGAGGGTAAGCAGCGTACGCGCCTGCGCTTCGGTACCTACCAGATCATGCTGAATATCCTGCTGTTTGGGTACCAGCCGACGGGCGTGCTGGATTTGGCGGGCTATGGGCGCCAATCGGGTACCCAACTGCGCGAGTGGTTCCGTTATGGACAAACGAACCGCCTGCACAAGCTGGCGGACCAGGACATGGACTACGAGGAAGCGAAGAAGTCCGTGCGCACCCCGGTGCTGCTGACGCGCTGCGCGAACGACGAGGACTGCCCGATGGCTTCCGCGGAGAACTTGGGGTCGGAGTTGCCTGCCGATGTGGTGCAGGTCGAAGAGCTCGATTCGCAGCTGGGGCATAACCGCTGGGCGCGGGAGCCGGAGCTGGTTTCCGATCGGCTGGAGGAGTTCTGGAGGGGGATGGCCGACTAGCGGTGCGCCCGGAGCGTGCTCAGAGTGCGCCCGGAGCGTGCCTAAAGCATTCGAACGCATGGGAAAACCCGCGGTCCCTTCCAGAGTGAGAAGGAGCCGCGGGTTCGTGGGTTCAGCGGAAGCTTTGTTCCGCCTTTCCGTGATTACGCTGTGGAAGCGTGAGTTATGCCTGGCGGCGAGCGAACATCATCCAAGCGCCTGCGACCATGGAGATCAGAGCCAGGCCAGCCAGGATGGAGATCTCCGGCTTAACGCCGGTGTTAGCCAGCTGAACGTTGCGCTCTGCCGGTGCCTCAGCGTCTGCAGCCGGAGCCTCTGCAACCGGTGCCTCAGCCTCGCCCTCGGCCGGAGCCTCAGCTGCCGGAGCCTCGATGTCCTCCTTGGCCGGAGCCTCTTCAGCCGGTGCCTCGGGCTTGCCCTCGCCCTCAGCCGGAGCTTCTTCCTTCTCGCCGTCCTTCGGAGCCTCAGCCTCGTCGTCGGCCTTGTCCTCGCCCTTGTCGCCGGCGTTGCCCAGGACTGCACCCAGAACGCCCAGGCCAACGATGGTGCCGCCGATGCCGGCAGCGATCTTGTCTTCCTTGCTCATGTTGGAGGAGCCGGCCGGGTTCTCGTCCTCGTTGTCGGTCTCGCCGCCGGTCTGGTCGTCCTCAGCGCCGGTCTCGCCTTCGCCAGCGCCGTTGTCCTCCGGCTGGGTGTTCTCGTTCTCTGCAGCCGGAGCGTTGCCAGCGCTTCCTTCCTGGGCGTTAGCAACCGGGGTCAGCAGGGCTGCGGAAGCCAGAGCGGTAGCAGCGGCGGTAGCGGTGATCTTCTTGGACAGCTTCATGTCTTTCTCCTGTGTTTTCGTGTGCAGCCAAACCGTTTGGCTTCTGGGTGAAACGTCGGACATTTTTAAATTAACCCTCGCCCTCGGATTTCTCAGTGCTAGGAATTACAAAAACTCCTGCTCAGGCGGTTTCTCGAAGCGCTTTCTTTAACGAGACTGGTCAGCGCGATTTTGCACATATGCGCAACTTCTTACACCAGTCACTTTAATTTACCCAACTATGGGGGTAACAGGCGTACTAACAATTCATTTATAAGTTCCACACCAGTTCAAGCAATAGACACGTTCTTGTTTTGAAATCACTCAACGCGGCGGGAAAGGTGGCGTCACAAAGCCTCCAAAGCACAGGAAACCCACAACAAGGGGGTAGAATAGATAGGTCTGAAGGCTAAACAGAAAGGCTTCTCAAAACAGTGAGCGACGACAACAACGGTAGCGACAACCTCTTTGATCGAATCACACCGATCGATCTGCAGGAGGAAATGAAGTCCAGCTACATCGATTACGCCATGAGCGTGATCGTCGGACGCGCCCTGCCCGAAGTCCGTGACGGTCTGAAGCCCGTGCACCGACGCATCCTCTACGCGATGTTCGACAACGGCTACCGCCCCGAGCGCAGCTATGTGAAGTCCGCAAAGCCTGTCGCCGACACGATGGGTAACTACCACCCGCACGGCGACAGCGCGATCTACGACACCCTCGTACGTCTGGCTCAGCCGTGGTCCATGCGTTACCCGCTGGTCGACGGCCAGGGCAACTTCGGTTCCCGCGGTAACGACGGCGCGGCTGCCATGCGTTACACCGAGTGCCGCATGACGCCCCTGGCGATGGAGATGGTGCGCGACATCCGCGAAAACACTGTCGAGTTCCAGCCCAACTACGACGGCAAGACCACCGAGCCGACAGTGCTGCCGTCCCGCGTGCCGAACCTGCTGATGAACGGCTCCGGCGGCATCGCCGTGGGTATGGCTACCAACATTCCGCCGCACAACCTGAACGAGCTGGCGGAGGCCATCTACTGGCTGCTCGACAACCCGGAGGCTGAGGAAGCCGACGCGCTGGAAGCCTGCATGGAGCGGGTGAAGGGACCGGACTTTCCGACCGCCGGCCTGATCGTCGGCGACAAGGGCATCCAGGACACCTACCGCACCGGCCGTGGCTCCATCCGCATGCGTGGCGTGACCAGCATTGAGGAAGAGGGCAACCGCCAGGTCATCATCATCACCGAGCTGCCCTACCAGGTGAACCCGGACAACCTGGTGGCTTCTATTGCGGAGCAGATCCGCGACGGCAAGATCGCCGGCATCTCCAAGATCGACGATGAGTCCTCCGACCGCGTGGGCATGCGCATCGTTATCACCCTGAAGCGCGACGCTGTGCCGCGCGTGGTGCTGAACAACCTGTACAAGCACTCCCAGCTGCAAACCAGCTTCGGATCCAACATGCTGTCCATCGTCGACGGCGTGCCGCGCACCCTGCGCCTGGACCAGATGCTGCGCCACTACGTGGACCACCAGATCGACGTGATTGTGCGCCGCACCCAGTTCCGCCTGGACGAGGCTGAGAAGCGCGCCCACATCCTGCGCGGCCTGGTGAAGGCCCTGGACATGCTGGACGAGGTCATCGCCCTTATCCGTCGCTCCCCGACGGTGGACGAGGCCCGCACGGGCCTGATCGACCTGCTGGATGTCGACGAGGTGCAGGCCGACCACATCCTGGCTATGCAGCTGCGCCGCCTGGCCGCGATGGAGCGCCAGAAGATCATCGACGAATTGGCGGAGCTGGAGGAGACCATCGCCGACCTGAAGGCGATCCTGGAATCTCCGCAGCGCCAGCGCGACATCGTCCGCACCGAGCTGGCTGAGATCGTGGATAAGTACGGCGATGAGCGCCGCACGCAGATCATCGCCGCTTCCGGTGACGTGTCCGAGGAAGACCTAATTGCCCGCGAGAACGTGGTTGTGACCATCACCTCCACCGGCTATGCGAAGCGCACGAAGGTGGATAGCTACCGCAGCCAGCGCCGCGGCGGCAAGGGCGTGCGTGGCGCCGAGTTGAAGCAGGATGACGTGGTACGCCACTTCTTTGTCTGCTCGACGCACGACACGATTCTGTTCTTCACCAACTTCGGCCGCGTGTACCGCTTGCGCGCCTTCGAGCTGCCGGAGGCCACCCGCACGGCCCGTGGCCAGCACGTGGCTAACCTGCTGGAGTTCCAGCCGGGCGAACAGATCGCCCAGGTTATCCAGATCCAGTCCTACGAGGATGCCCCGTACCTGGTGCTGGCTACCGCTCACGGCCGGGTGAAGAAGTCCCGTCTGACGGATTACGACACGGCCCGTTCCGGTGGCCTGATCGCCATCAACCTGAACGAGGGCGATCGCCTGGTCGGTGCGCAGCTGTGCACCGCCGAGGACGACCTGCTGCTGGTCTCCGAAGAGGGCCAGGCTATGCGCTTCACCGCCGACGATGAGACGCTGCGCCCGATGGGTCGCGCTACCGCCGGTGTGAAGGGCATGCGCTTCCGCGAGGAGGACCAGCTGCTGGCGCTGACGGTCGTGGCAGAGGATTCTTCCCTGTTCGTGGCTACCTCCGGTGGTTACGGCAAGCGCACTCCGATGGAGGAGTACCCGACGAAGGGCCGTGGCGGCCTGGGCGTGGTTGCGTTTAAGTACGACAAGAAGCGCGGCAAGCTGATCGGCGCGCTGACGGTCAACGACGACGACGAGATCCTGGCCATGACCTCCAACGGCGGCGTGATCCGCACCGAGGTCAGCCAGATCCGCCACAGCGGCCGCGCGACGATGGGCGTGCGCCTGGTGGACCTGGCCAAGGGCAACGAGCTGGTTGCCGTGGACCGCAACGTGGAGGAAGAGGCAGAGGAGTCTGCCGAGGCCACCGCGAAGGCGGAAACGGAATCCGAGTAGGCCGAGTACCCCGGGCAGTCCGGGTAGGCCTGCAGGGTAAGCATTGAACCGAAGTAGCCTGGCGGTCGATACCGCTAGGCTACTGTCGTAAAGGCATAAAAGAGCACAACCGAGCACGAACGAGTACTGAAGAGTACGAACAAGTACGGAGATGCGATGACGCACAAAACGCCCCCGCCGAACGCGAAGAATGCCAAGAACGCGCAGGCCAAGAGCGCCAAGAACGCAGCGAACGCGCAGAATGCGAAGGCAAAGAACGCAAAGAACGCGAAGGCAACGGCGGATAAGGCTAAAAACGCTCCGGCGGAGAAGGCCAAGGCGCCGGTGCAGGATCAGGCTGCGGTGAAGAACCAGGCCACCTCGAAGGCTGGTGACAAGGCCGCCGCGGAGACCGGGCAGAAGGCTACCGCGAATGCCGACCAGAAAGGCCCGGAGACCAACGCGGCTACCCAGCCCGCTCAGCCCGACAATAAGCCCAGCAAGCCCAACAAACCCGGCAACCCGGCCAAGCGGGGCGTGCAGCGCACAATCACGTACATCGAGCCGATCAGTGCCCTGAAGATGGCCCTTATTTTCAACTTGGCGCTGTTTGCGGTGTGGTTTGTGGCTATGGCGCTGATCTACATCGTTCTTGGCGCTGCGGGCACGTGGGACCGTCTGGATTCGCTGATCGGTGACCTGACGGATTCCTCTGGCATGTCCGCCGGAATGTACTTCGGTGGTGTTGTGGCCATTGGTCTTTTCGAGGTCGTGCTCTTCACCCTCCTGGCGCCCGTTGCCGCGCTGATCTACAACGCCTCGTCGAGCATTCTGGGCGGTCTGCGCATCCAGCTGGATCGCTAACTCTTTTGTTCTTTTTGACGCCCACTTTCCAGCCATAAAAACCGCTACTGAACAGGCGATTTGGTGATTGGCCGGGTTGGTGGGTAATGTTTCTACTCGTTCGAGGGCCTATAGCTCAGGCGGTTAGAGCGCTTCGCTGATAACGAAGAGGTCGGAGGTTCAAGTCCTCCTAGGCCCACCATCGAACACTCTTCGCTAGAGATAAAAGCGTCTGATATAGTTTCGGAAGCTTGGTTCGATAGTCAAGGGGCATTAGCTCAATTGGTAGAGCATCTGCTTTGCAAGCAGAAGGTCAGGAGTTCGATTCTCCTATGCTCCACAACTAAAAACGCAGGTCAGGGCTTTGCCGGGAACACTCCTAGCAAGGCCCTGACTGTTTTGTTTCACATTGATTTCACACGAGGATTCTTCTGCGCCGCGTTCTTGCGTATGAGGGAGTCGATTTCAGTCCCCACTCGGTCTAGATCTGAGTCAAGGAGATCCGCGTAGGTGTCCAGCGTCATCTCGGCCCATCGAATGCCCGTATAAGCCAATACTCTAATGACGGTGAGTTACCGTCGGGCATGGTACGTGGCTTGCGGGACTGGGCCAAGTGAGCATGAGGCGCTCATGGCTTTTGTCCCGCCGGTACAATACTGAACATCCGCACTCGGCGTTGGGCTATCTCAGCCCGGGCAGGTATGCGGAGAATTGGAAGAAAAAGCAGCAGGCAGTCGCTTAAACCTACTGAACCTAATTCTTAAACCACCCCAGCATGGGTACCAAACCTCGGATGTGAAGTGCCCCGGGTTTTGTTCCTAGGCGTTTGCCTTGATTTCTATTATTTCCTGTGGCGGGTTCTGCTTCCAAAATTCGGTTTCGACCTCGACCGGGGTTCGGTAGTCCAAGCTTTGGTGGAGCCTAGTCTCGTTCCACCATGACACCCACTCGAACGTCGCGATTTCTACCTCGACAACATCATCCCACCTGCGAGCATGGATCAGCTCGTTCTTGTAGGAACCATTAACATTTTCTGCCAGAGCATTGTCATAAGAATCCCCGACCGTTCCGGTGGAAGCGGCAATCCCGTGCTGGGCAAGTCGCTGGTTGTAGACAACGCTGACATACTGTGAGCCGTGATCTGAATGGTGAATGAGACCTGTTGTTTCCTCAGCACACACGATCGCCTGGTTAAGAGCTTGCAGCGGCAGTGCTTCCGTCCGCATCGAGTCTGATAACGCCCACCCAACGATCCGTCGAGAGTAAACGTCGGTGACAAACGCGGCGTACACAAAGCCTTTCTTCGTGCGCACATACGTAATGTCGGCCACCCACAGTTTATTCGGGCCCTGAGCTTTGAACTCACGCTCGACCAAGTCCGGGCGCAGATCAGGCACATTAGCCTTACGGGTTGTGAGAGGTGATCTGCCTTTGCCTTTGCCAGAAACACCGGCCAAGCGCATCAACCGAGCAGTTTGTTCACGACCGATATCAATTCCGTCACGGCGGAGAGCATGCCACATTTTCCGCACGCCGTAGACGCCGTAATTATCCCGATGAACAGCACTAATGCGGTCGACCAGCACAGCATCACGAAGGCGACGAGCACTTAACCCACGGGCCTTGGACTGGCGATACCCACGCGAGGTGATGAACCCACCAGCCCGGTTATCCTTCAACGTCTTACAGATGAACTCGACAGAGAAACGATTCCGGTATTCATCGATGAATCGGATCATTTCCGACGTTTTGGGTCGAGTTCCGACGCGAAAAAAGCTGAGGCAGCCTTCAGCAGCTCGTTAGTGTCGCGTAGCTCTTGATTTTCACGACGTAGCCTCGCGTTTTCGGCAGCCAAATCTTCAGGCACAGGTTCTGGAATGTTTCCCGCACGGCGGGCCTGCTGAGTCCATTGACGGGCCGTGTGCCATGAAACCCCCAGCTTTGGAGCTACTGCCTGGCACGCGGCTTGCATCGACATATTTTCCGCCAAGATGCGGTCTTCCACAAGACGGACCACACGGTCCTTCGCATCCTGGTCAAATTTCCTTGGCACGTTCCAAATTTTCCCATCTACTCAAACGGAACAAAACCTGGGACACTTCAGGCGGTGGAAGGCGAACCAGGACGCCAGAGCGATAACCGAACCGCCCACAAGCGCTGCGACCAGGTAAATCAAGGCAGCCTTGAGGGAGAGCTGGTCATCATTGAAAATCTCGTAACGGTCTTCGTCGGTGAACTCGCCTGCGAGCCGGTTTGTGGAAAACTCTGTAGTTTCGTCAAAAGCTGGCGAAGCCTGTTGGGCTTCGCTGCATGATGAGGTGTCGGCCTGCTTGTCAACCATGCTTTTAAGTGTTGCACACGAACGTGAACGACCGGATACCTGCGACGTGGATATCGCTTTGAGGGACGAGTTCTTTAGAGTTTCACGGTAAGGTCTTTACGCGTCGCGAGAAGGAAAGCTCTCCAAAGGATTATTGAAGAACTGGCAAGCCCGATGACCAATCCCCACCACACCCCGTGAGGCCCTAGACCGATGGGAAAAGCAAGTATTAAAGCAGCTGGCAAACCTATAATCCAATAACCAGTGAGGGATGCCTTCAAACCAGTAGTGGTGTCGCTAATCCCGCGCAGGAGACCGATAGCTATGTTTTGTGCAGTATCGACAAATTCCATCACTGCGCCAATAGCCAACAACCCCAATGCGATGCTTAATGTCTCGGTGGCATTGGATTTCTCGGAGCTGCTTATAAATGGGGAAAGTACGAGGCGGGGAGCGCAAAGAAAGCTGACGGAAGCAACAGCAACGATGGCAGCCATCATCGTTTGAGTTCGAATGCCGACTTGGCGTGCAAGGGAGTTGTCATTCAGACCCCAAGCGCGACTCACAAGAATAGAGCTGCCGTGGGAGAACCCAACACCAATCTGGAAAACAATAAAGGTTATTTGATAGACGACGTTGTGCGCTGCGAGTGCTTCTGTGCCAAAGGATCCCATGACCATCGCCAGCACAGAAAACATGCCCGCTTCGGCTCCGTAGGTTGCTGAGACTGGAAGGCCCAGACGAAGCTGAGTGCGGACGAGGTGACGGAGCCTTCCGTGCATCGTGTCTCCGTCGGCACTCCAGAAATCGAGGGCAAGAAAAGTTGAGAGGTCGGGATCTCGGATGGTGATTCGCAGATAAATTAGGGCCGACAATAAATGAACCAGTGTGGTGGACAGTCCAATGCCTAGCAGACCCAATGCAGGAAACGGCCCGAATCCAAAACCGAGCGCGTAGTTCAACGCTGCATTCACTACGATCATCGCCACGGTTATGTGTAGTAGCGATTTTGGTTTGCCGAGGCCTACACAAAACTGACGGGAGACTTGGAACCACAAACAAGGAACAAGACCTGGCGCGAGCAACCACATCATGGAAGTGGCTGCGGAACTAATCTCAGCGGACTGGCCGAAAAACGGTAGGGCGTAGGCAATCGCCATCAGAACCAGTGCTCCCACTAGACCGCTGACAGTTGCTAATAGCCAGCCGGCGCGTGAGAGGTTGCGAATTTCGCGTTGCAGCGTAGCGGCAGATAGTTCGGAGTCCGCTCGCTCGCGAGATTTGCTTTCGTAGAGTGAATGAGCCGACGCAATTCTATTGCCCAGCGGTGTTAATAGGCCCACGGCCATTGTGCGTATCTGGTTAAACCACACAACTGCCAAACCTCCGCCAGCAAGAGCCCCGAGGCTAAGTTGGCCCATCATGAAAGTGTCGGTGGTTGAAATTGCGATATTCGCAAGCTGTGTGCCGGCAAGGGGAAGAGACAACGCCAAAATCTGGCGGTTTAGTTTCTGAGAGGTAGCTCCGGGCACTACTTTTCCTTCGACCATGAAACTCGTGTTGAATTTAGCGAAATTGGGCTTTCCCCAGCGCGCAATGACATAACTTGTTCCCAAATTTTGTCCTCGAGGGCGACATCGAGTAAACCACGTTCGGACATCCACTCATCGTTGAATACGGTATCTAGATACTTTTCCCCTCCATCGCACACCATGGTCAACGATGTAGAGCCAGCGGGAAAGCCCGGCAGGAGCTCGAGGGCTGCTATTACGGCTCCGCCAGCAGATCCTCCCAGTAGAAGCCCCATGTGCTTTCCGATTGTTCGGCATGCAGCGAAAGCTGCTTTGTCGGATACCTTTGCTCCGTAGTCGAGTAAGTCGTAGCGAACTGAAGTGCCGATAACTGCACCTTCGGGGGTGCCCGTTCCAGATTGCCAATAGTCGTGTCCAGGAGCACCGAATGCAATGGAACCTTCCGGTTCGACGCCTATAATAGTGGGACGGTGTCCCAATTGATGGAGACGTTCAGTAACTCCAAAGAGGCTTCCACCTGTGCCTACGGCACTAATGATATGAGTCGGACTTTCCCCAAGATCATTCAAAATTTCATCAGCTGCAGGGTAATAACCCATCGAGTTTGCGACATTGTCATGCTGCTTCATGAATACCCAGCCGTGTTGTTTGCCGAGCTCCTCAGCATGGTTTTCTCTAGCCGATGTGGCGAGCGAATCGTCATCTTGATTGGAAACGAAGCACATCTGTGCATTCATTGCACGCATGGAGTTCAATTTATCTTTACAAGAATGATTATCGACGACTGCTACGAAGTCGTATCCGCGCTCAAGTGCAAGAAGTGCTAAGCCCTGTCCAGTATTACCGGAAGTCGATTCAACGATAGTGCCATGCTCTTGAAGTCGGTTATCCTGCTCTGCCGCCTTAATCATCGACTGGGCCATCCGGATTTTCGCACTTCCAGTTGGGTTGAATTGCTCGAGCTTAAGCAAAACGCGACTTTTCTGGGGCGTACAGACAAGCTCGAACAGAGGAGTATTGCCAATGAGTTGAGACATCTGCGTATAAATTCTTTTTGGCATCTTTATTTGGCCTCTGTTCTAGCGATCTTCCGTGATGGTCATGGTGACAGGATTAAAGGCGTATTTCTGAGGAATCCGATATCCGTGGAAAGCAGACTCGTTCGAGTCCATTTGATACCCGGCTGTGTCGGGATAGACTAGGAAATCTCCAGGTCGAGGCCTGTCGGGGAGTTGAATCATTCTTTTGCTGAGATAATCGCTGTCTAAGCACGTTGATCCGGAAACTGCTGTTGCGGTAGCTACTCCCGAGTCGATAATGACTCCGTTGCGCACAAGGTATGGGTCCGGATAATACTCCGAGTTGAACCATTGCTCTGAGAGGCTGAGACTAGTTCCACGTACGACAGTTACTGTCCGTGCAGCATTGGGCAATGCGTGACACGAAAGAACAGGAAAGAAACTAGCACCCGCGAACTGGCATAAAGACCGTCCAGGCTCTGCCAAAATCTTTATGTTGTGACGATGAGCGCGCTGAGCCATGGAGTCCGAGCTGCGTCGAGTGGACTCCATATCTCGACGTGTCAGTGGGCGATGTTGATTAGCTATAAACCGTAGTGAGTATTGTCCGGATAAAGGTGATCCGAACGGATATTGGTCTTTAGGTTTATCCGAATCTATGAACATTTCGTTTTTTAGTCGAGATTGCAGGTTTCGCCAGACTCCATACTCGACTGAGCTTGTGGGAAATCCACCTCCAATGGAAATAGTGTCGGCCCGTGGAGACAGGGAGCGCACCTTGAGTAGGGTGTCGATTGCCAGATGCGACATGTTTATCCTCTCGTGGAGGTCATAACCGTTGCAGTGGAAACCTAGGCCGGTAATTTCGATGTTGGCACGGCCTTGGCTAAGACGAGCGGTTAGAGACAAGGCGGTATCGATGCTCATACCAAACCGTGTGGAGGGGGTTTGGTTCGCAATCCGGAGAAGAACTCGGAGCTGATTAGGCGTATCGATTTCGTCGACAAATTGGGAAATTATTCTTGAATCTACTTCATTGGAAATCGTTAGAGTTGCATCGTGGCAAACTGCCAAATGGATAAGTTCTCGACTCGGTGTAGCACCAGTAATGATTAATTTATTTCCTGGTACACCAGCGGCCAGAGATGATTGGAACTCTTCGACGCTGGCGACATCGATTCCACTGTCGAAACCACGAAGAGCACTCAGTGCTATCTCGCGACTGAAGTGCGCGGACTTATTTGCCTTTTTGCCAAACCGGATACCGAATTTAATGCCGACTTCCTTAGCGGTTGTATGCCAGGCTGAAAGTGTTTGAGCAAATTGGTTTGGGCAAAGGACATGAAAAGGGGTGTCGGAAAGCTCAGCAATGAAGTCAAGTTTCCCTGAGCCAATCAGAGCCGTTTGCCAGCTTGGAACATCAATCTTGCATGATATGGCACTTACCACAGGGATATCTCCGTCCCGAATCCCTGCTTAAGACCTTCCTTGGCGAGGATTTGGCCGACAGCGATATCGGTTAGAACTAGTCCGCTGTTATAGCAAAACGTAGTTTCGTCAATACGAGGCAGTTTGCGCCCTTTGCGGAGCAAATCGGATAGTTCGGCATGGACATTCGGCAACCGACCATCGGTGTCAGCGTAATCGCGACCGGTAACATTCATCTGTTCGATACTCGTCGTGATGACTCTGCTCGCTTGATGACAGATATCAGGGGCGATTCCGTAGCCCACAACAACGACGGTTGCGTGCCGGGGAATATCGGATGCTGTGACAGTACAACGAGTCTCAGGTCCAGCGGCCCCGATAATGAGATCACAGTTTGAACTCACAGTTGTAGGATCGTCTACAATCTTGATTCTTATTTTTCGGCCAAGCTTCACTGCTGCTGTTGATGCAATCTTGGCGCCTTTCTCTAGTCCCACGCTGTGGCTGCCGGCGAGATAAATCGTGTTTAATGTTTCAAAGGTTTCAAGGAGAAAAGGGGCTGCGTTTTGTCCTTGGGTTCCCGAACCGATGATGAGAGCGCTCTGAGGAATTGCACCAGCATACTGTGCCAATAGCGCTGAGACTGCCGGGGTTCTGAGAGTTCCTGCCGCAGCGCCGTCGAGAAGTGCAATAGGATATCCGCTGGAATCGTCGTACAGTGTGAGGGTCGTGTAATAGCTTCTATCCCTGGCGCTTTGTTGGTGAGTTTTGCTCCAATGGGTATAGGAAGTCTTGAATCCGACGGAATTTGAAGAACGACTTCTGCCGACCATCGAGTAACTCACGCTTTCAGGTACTTCAACTTTGATTTTCCCTGGGCACAGAGTTCCTGGCTGGTCGAGCTCGATGAGAGCGGATTTCACCGACTCGAGTACGGACTCGGGTGAAATTTTTATTTGAGCTAATTCTGATCTGCTGAGGACGGTCAGGTTAGTTCGCTGTTTCATAGGATTTCACCATCCATAAATCGGATGTGTTGGCCGTAGCCGGGTTCGTTGATTTCATTGATGGGGCGTGTGTTTTTGGTTCCCATAATGTTGATGCGTAGCATCCAGCGGTCGGTCCCGTCGTAGTTGGCTACGAAAGGTACTCGTCCGTGGGCGCATCGGTCATTGTTGATGATGACCATCTGACCTGGCTTTATAGGCACCGTATAGGTGACAGTGTGAAGAGCCTGTTGAAGCTTCTCAAATGCCTCCCACCACTGTAAGGTTCCAGAATTTTTGTCTGTGTAGGCGGGGTCAAACCTCATGCCTAAATTGCCATCAGTTTTCCAGATTGATGTCATGGCAGTAGGAGCTGCATATTCGTAATCACCGTAAGATGCATCTGGAATAATGATGGCTCCGTCCCCGGTTAGAATTTTTTTCGAATCTACATCGAGTAGATGCCATGCTTCATCGATGGGGGCCAGCGTAGTGCCGACATTTTTGGGGTTACGAAGACCAAATAAAGCGAAGTGCGTCGCGCGCCGCGGATGAAAAGCATCTTCCGTGTGCAGAGTCAATGTGGTGTTGCTGCTGGCGCCAACTTGCTGGTTCTCCTGGCCGCGGGTCGGCACCAAGTCTGTGGTGATACGGCCTTTCTGCTGTCCGAACCATCCGAATGGGCGACCGACAGCGCTAGCGATAATCGCAAGAACGAATCTCCAGGTTCGGACCTTGCCAACGCATTCCTGCCACGTGGCTGGGGTAGGTCCGTGAACTGCAGGGAAGGGAAGTCCATGGATGGAAGTGGCATGGGCAGTAGGGGAGAGCAGAATTAGTTCTTTCAGTTCCTCCAGCTCATCAGTCAAAAGATGATTGATGGCATTGTACGAGTCGGGAGAGCTAATCTTCTGTGTCGCAGCCAGTTCGTCGGCAGCTTTAACGATCCTGTGTGAGAGTTCTTGGCTCAGGTGCAAATTCTGCATGACAAAGAGATTAGGTGAGGGTAAGCTATGCTGTAAAGGGTGACCTAGATAATTATTCTTAAAAGAATTTCGTTAGTAGGCTTGCCTAAGCTTTACTGCTGCTGTAGTTGTTAGTAATGTCTTTTCTCCTGTGGGCAGTCTTTCTTAGAGATTAAGGAACCATCATGACCAATTTTTCTCGACGCCAATTCCTCGCTGCAATGGCAGTTATTGGGACAGGCACTTTTCTGACGGCGTGTACGTCACGAGAGTCGACGGCAGGGGATGGGGCTGCCAGTGGGGATGAAGTCGAAAACGTTAATGTGCTGCGTGTTGGGGCTCTCGGGAAAGCGGCAAGCGCTCAACGAGACCCTTACCAGCTTTTGCCTAATGATTCAGATATGCTTATTAGCTCCCTGATCTGGGAGGCTCTGACGGTGCCGGGCGAGAAAGAAACTGTAGTGCCACGCCTGATGCAGGAATGGAAACAGAATAATCCGACTGAGTGGGAATTTATGATTGCCGACGGTGCTACCTTCCATGATGGTTCCTCGGTCACATCTGAAGATGTCGTGTGGTCGTTGAAGAAGATGCTTTCGGATGAGGAAAACTCATTCCGGCTTCCAGTGATGCCTGATAGCATTCGTGCTGCTGGAGCCAACGTCGTTGTGATGGAAACTGCGGAACCGAATTCACAGCTTCCGATGCTTGCGCGATTGATGACCTTCGTGATGAAGAAGGGTTCTTCTGCTGAAAAGCCCATTGGATCGGGGCCGTTCCAGCTGGTCAGTTGGGAAAATGGTTCTGCTAAGCTCAAGCGTTTCGATAACTATCACGGAACAGTAGCAGGAGTTGCTGAGGTCCATGTCATTCCATTTGAAGACTCCACCGCAATGACTAATGCGCTGTTGTCCGGGCAAATTGACTTAGCTCAAGCTGCGGGTCCTATTGCGGCCCGATCCGTCGAAGGAAATGAAGATATAAAGATTGTGCGCCGGATGAATGACTCGGTTATTCCACTAATCATGCGTACCTCAGATGGGCCTTTCTCAGATGTGAGAGTTCGTCAGGCGCTGCGCCTTGCAGTTGATCGGGAGCAAATCATCCAACGAGCTCTCTCCGGTTATGGAACCCCTGCAAACGACATTCTTGGAACGGCAGATTCGAACCTGGATTCTTCGTTAGTGCGTAAGCGTGACGTTGTGAAAGCGAAGAATCTCCTCCAAGAGGCAGATTTTGACCTTGAGAAAACGTATGACTTGTACGTTACCCCTGAGGCTCCGGGTCAAGTAGAGGCGATGAAGGTTATCGCTGATCAGGTGAAAGAAATCGGCATGACTCTCAATGTAGTGGAGCAGGATTCGGGTACTTTCTACGACGAGACATGGACCAAGGCAGACCTATATTGTGGCTATTGGGGAACTAACGATTCCGTGCTCTTCTTCGCCGGGAAGGTTCTCGACGGTGACGCGGCCTCTAATGAGACCGCATTTGATGATGCTGAATTCAACGAGATCTATGACCAGGTACTGGAAAGCACCGATACTGAGAGAATTAACCAGCTAAGCCGCCAGCTGCAGAAGATTGAGTTCGAGCGATCCGGGTATCTGGTCTGGGGTGCATCCGACGGCGTCGATCTTGCGAGAGCGAATTTGAGTGGTCTGCCTAAGGCTCCAGGCTATGGTCGTGTCCTCCTTGAAACTGTCAAGAAGGCTTAGTGTGTCAGCGGAAATCGCGCGTTGGCTTATTCCTCGGCTGATAATTCGTGGAGGCTTACTTTTCGCAGTTCTCGGACTTGTTTTTGTAGCGATTGATCGACTGCCCGGTAATGCTGCCTCCGCAATCTTGGGCGCAAACCGGACCCCGGAAGCTCTGGCAGCGCTAGAAAGAAACCTGAATCTTGATAAGCCGCTTATGGCCCGCTTCCTGAGCTGGCTGGGAAGTGCGTTTGCGGGCGACTTTGGTACTTCCGTAAACGGAGTACCGATTATTAATCTGCTGAGTTCAGCGCTGCCTGTGACGCTGGCAACAACTGGTATGGCATTTTTAGTCACTGCTGTTCTTTCGGTAGCAATCGCCATTTTTTGGGCTTCACGTGCTGAAAAACCCTGGATTTCGCACATTATTGACCGATCGACAGTGGCATTAATTGCGCTACCAGAGTTTGTCGTTGGTGTGTTTCTGGTAGCGGTATTCTCTCTCTGGCTTGGTTGGTTTCCCGCGGTCACTATCACCGCGGAAGGCTTGCCAACCCAGATAAGTATGTACGCATTACCGGTTATGGCGCTGGTAATTCCTCAGGCGGCCTGGAATTCGAGAATGCTTTTCGCAGCGTTCGAGGATGCTTCTCACAACACTGCGGTCCGCAATGCTGAGCTAAACGGAATCGTGGGAAATCAGCTGGCACTTCGACATATCCTGCCGCTATCCGCACCGACATTTGCTACTTCAATGGCTACAACAGCAGGTGTTTTGGTAGCAGGGACAGTCACAGTCGAAGCGTTATTTAACCATCCTGGAGTGGGGCTTTTGGTGTCTAATGCAGTCGCGCAACGGGATATCTCGGTAATTCTCGCCGTACTTGCCGTAACGGGAGCAATCATCCTGGCGTTGCTGACTGCGGCAGATGCAATAAAAATCGCATTCACCCCGAAGGTGCAACTATGATTCGAAGGATTTTAGCGGGGGCTTTTATCGCCTTAGTGTTAGGAGGTCCGGTCGCTGCTGGTTTGTTTGACATTGAGCCGTCGGCGCATGGAACACCCTTCGCTAACGGTAATGAGGCGGGCTTCCTAGGAACAGAACACCTGGGGAGAAGTGTGGGCGCTGCGGTGCTTGTTGGCGGCCAGTCCTTGGTCGTAACTGCAATAATCGTCGGTTCTTTAACCACGGTATTTGGCACTCTACTCGGTATCTTGGGGGCGCTAAGGCCAAAACTGGGTTTCTTTATTGAAGCAGTGGCGGATGTCACGATCTTGGTGCCGGCGGTAATTCTTTTGCTTTTAACCGCTGTGTTATATCCCAATGGAGGATTGCCTTTACTTATCAGCGTTTCTGTCGCAGTCGGTACTCCATACGCCGCCCGCGTAGTCGCTGCCGCAACCTATCCCGTTGCTAGCGCTGGCTATGTTCAGGCTGCACAGGGCAGTGGCGCAACGACCGTCTCGATAATTTTTCGGGACATCATTCCCAATATTTCGGCTGTACTTCGTTCGGTGTGGAGTCTTCGCATTATCGAGGCACTGTATGTTCTGGCAACAGCGAGTTTCCTTGGGGTCGGGAGAAGTTTAGGTGAATTCGCTTGGTCAGCGATGGTGCGGGATAACGCGAGTGGAATATCACTGAACCCGTGGTCAGTGCTTGCACCAGCCGCCGCGTTGGCAGCGACATCGATTGCTGTAGTGGCCCTGATTAATGGGAGGCAGAAGGAACCGAAGGATGTGCCGAGCTCGTGATTGATGTAGATATTTCCGTGATGCAAAGCGGGCACGTTATCCTACCCCGCACAGTGCTCACTGCCCGAGCGGGTGAAATTACGGTTTTAACTGGGGTGAGCGGCTCCGGGAAGACCTCACTTTTAAAGGCATTGATTGGTGCGGTACCGGAGAGATCGGAAGTAATTGGTGAGGTTTCTGTCGAGTCCAGTGAGTGGCGAGATGTAAACCCGCTGGAGCTTTCATCATGTGAATTAGCTCATTTTCGCCGTGAGCACATTGCTTTCGTAGGACAGGATCCGGGCGCCGAGTTGCCACCATTGATGTCAGTAGCCCGGATGCTCCGGGAGCTAGCTCCAGCGGCCGACGTTGCAGCGTTGCTGCAGCGTGTAGATCTTCCAGCCAGCATTGCTTCCCGACGTATTCACCAGCTTTCTGGTGGACAGCAGCGACGGGTGGCACTGGCTCGGGCACTATCGCGTTCGCCTGAAGCCATCGCTCTTGATGAGCCCTTCGCCGGCCTTGACTCCGATACTTCGACGGTAATCGCTCATCTGCTAAGAGGCCTCGCGGATAGTGGCGTTACGGTCATTTTCACCGCCCACCAGGTTCCTAAGCTTGCGATTTGCATTGACTCGGTCGTGGCTGTCGGGAATGGAACGGAAAAAAGCGATTCGATCACCCAGCGCGTGGAACGCCAGAGTGTAGAGACGACTTCTGGCCACAGCCCGCGTTCAGTAACGAAAGGCATCCAGGTCACAGAACTCTCCAAAGCCTCGATTGGTGAATCTATGCCGGGGGCGGGGGCAGGGGCGGGCGCGTCTCCAGTCTTAAGAGTTTCCAACCTGAGCTGCGTGAATAATGAACGCGTGACTCTTTTTCAGGGCCTCTCTTTCGCTGTACAGCGTGGCACTATGGTTGGGGTCAAGGGACCGTCGGGAAGCGGAAAGTCGACACTACTTCGGTGCCTAATCGGGCTAAACCACGCAGAGTCGGGTGAGATTGAATGTGCTGGTGTAACTCGTGAAGCTAAGCGTACATGGCCACGGAAGAATCGTTTGATGATGCAGATAGTTCCGCAGGATCCTGCCTCTACGTTGAACCCGAAAATGACCGCGCTCGATGCCGTAGCGCGTGCAGCCCGGGTGTCGGTAAGGGGACGCCGTGACGCACGCCGAGCGGCAATAGATTTACTCGATAAAGTCGGTATCGATAAGCAGCTCGCACAGCGTAAGCCAAGTGGACTCTCTGGAGGGCAGAGGCAGCGTGTTGCAATCGCACGTGCTCTAGCCGTGCGCCCAAAGCTCCTGCTCTGCGATGAAATTACCTCGGCGCTTGATTATCAAGCAGCGACCAAAGTGATGAGCGTTCTGCAAGAACTCAACAGCGAGGGAATGGGCATAGTTCTAGTCAGTCACGATGATGAGCTGCTGCAATCGTATTGCTCCACGGTTATCCCAATTGGAACTGCAGCTGTGGGTTGAGACCAAAGCCCTGCTATTCGGGCCTTGGTCCCCTCCAGACCTTAAATAGGCAGCATCTTGAAGATCGGGCGCGGGATGTGCTTCAGCACCATCATCACCTGAAGTGCCCCGGGTTTTGTTCCTAGGCGTTTGCCTTGATTTCTATTATTTCCTGTGGCGGGTTCTGCTTCCAAAATTCGGTTTCGACCTCGACCGGGGTTCGGTAGTCCAAGCTTTGGTGGAGCCTAGTCTCGTTCCACCATGACACCCACTCGAACGTCGCGATTTCTACCTCGACAACATCATCCCACCTGCGAGCATGGATCAGCTCGTTCTTGTAGGAACCATTAACATTTTCTGCCAGAGCATTGTCATAAGAATCCCCGACCGTTCCGGTGGAAGCGGCAATCCCGTGCTGGGCAAGTCGCTGGTTGTAGACAACGCTGACATACTGTGAGCCGTGATCTGAATGGTGAATGAGACCTGTTGTTTCCTCAGCACACACGATCGCCTGGTTAAGAGCTTGCAGCGGCAGTGCTTCCGTCCGCATCGAGTCTGATAACGCCCACCCAACGATCCGTCGAGAGTAAACGTCGGTGACAAACGCGGCGTACACAAAGCCTTTCTTCGTGCGCACATACGTAATGTCGGCCACCCACAGTTTATTCGGGCCCTGAGCTTTGAACTCACGCTCGACCAAGTCCGGGCGCAGATCAGGCACATTAGCCTTACGGGTTGTGAGAGGTGATCTGCCTTTGCCTTTGCCAGAAACACCGGCCAAGCGCATCAACCGAGCAGTTTGTTCACGACCGATATCAATTCCGTCACGGCGGAGAGCATGCCACATTTTCCGCACGCCGTAGACGCCGTAATTATCCCGATGAACAGCACTAATGCGGTCGACCAGCACAGCATCACGAAGGCGACGAGCACTTAACCCACGGGCCTTGGACTGGCGATACCCACGCGAGGTGATGAACCCACCAGCCCGGTTATCCTTCAACGTCTTACAGATGAACTCGACAGAGAAACGATTCCGGTATTCATCGATGAATCGGATCATTTCCGACGTTTTGGGTCGAGTTCCGACGCGAAAAAAGCTGAGGCAGCCTTCAGCAGCTCGTTAGTGTCGCGTAGCTCTTGATTTTCACGACGTAGCCTCGCGTTTTCGGCAGCCAAATCTTCAGGCACAGGTTCTGGAATGTTTCCCGCACGGCGGGCCTGCTGAGTCCATTGACGGGCCGTGTGCCATGAAACCCCCAGCTTTGGAGCTACTGCCTGGCACGCGGCTTGCATCGACATATTTTCCGCCAAGATGCGGTCTTCCACAAGACGGACCACACGGTCCTTCGCATCCTGGTCAAATTTCCTTGGCACGTTCCAAATTTTCCCATCTACTCAAACGGAACAAAACCTGGGACACTTCAATGATAGCGATTAAGAACTTGGTACATAGCCGGCGTTGAGGTGTTCAAGTTGAATATATGCAGGCAGGAAACCAGTAACGGGATGGTACCCAGCCGCCGTGACCCATGTTGAAACGTCGGTTATTTGGTTAGCATCGATAACCTCGCACGTGACATGTGGACCGATAGAGTTTCCGGCAAAAACCTCATTCACTGCGAAGGACAATTCCTGATTGACGGCCACTCTGTCTGTGTATTCAGACTCGAACGCGACCGCCACCCTAATCAGATGCCTCCCACTGGCAGACGTTTTTCTAGCATGAGCTACCCCGATCCACGACAGGCCTTTAGTGCAACAGTGGCGCAGAGCTCGGCGAACGGCGGCGAGCGCGAGTGCCTGATTTGTGGCAGCTATTGATCGTGCCCCTAAAGCACGGGGCCATAGCACGGGGAGTTCCAGCGACGTGGTCTGTGGGGGTGCAGCGTTGGGAGAGGAGGTGCTGACGCCGGCCTCTTTCGGCGGATCGAACCACAGTAACTCAATCGGGAAGTCCGTAAAGGAATCGATACCCAGGTCACCGAGAACATCACACACGTCATGTGCCACAGTGCCGAGTGGCGCCTGCGCATCGACCTCAACTGTCAACAGTGGTTGATGAATGGAACTTTCCACAGCGGAGATGCAATTGGCACGCACGCCAAGCACGGAACACACTGAACTTGCGGTGCTGCCGGACGCGAGACCCCAAGTGCTGAGAGATTCCCAGATCAGCGTCGGTGTTACAGCTGCGGCGAGACAATCAGGATCAGCCAACGCCTTTTCCTGTTGTAACTTAGAAACAAGTTCCGAGGATGCGAGATAGCTGCCGCGGTGAATTGCACGATCGACGATGCTTGTTCCTGGGATGAAACTGCGTACCCGGATGATGCCGCTATCTGGGAGCCGACGAATACTGAGCGAAGTCCGTTGGGCAGGTTCTCTCAGTGCGTCATCGGCTGTGCGGGCGGTGCTGTCACCCAACACCTGCGTTAAGGATTGGACAGGGAGAAGATCAGTGCTGAGCGGGATTCGGTACAGAATGATTGGTGTTTCTTCAGCATCCGGTTCATGGACGGTGCTAGGGAACGCCTGGTGGAAAATGATGTTGTGGAATACCGACTCGCAATGAACGCCACTTCCACATGCGCTAGCGAAGGCCTGTGCCCGGTCAACGATGTGCCTCAACACAGATTCTGTGAAAAGAGGATCATCTTCCTGAACGTGCAGGGTGATCACCCGAGTGGTGGTTGCAGAGTCATCATTAACTTTAAACGCCACGCTATAGGCGAGGCGGCCACAACCAAGCACTTCCTGGGTGTTTAGAGAATCCGAACGAAGATCCTTTACATACTTCCGAGTAAGTTCCCGTACCACCGCGCCCGTGAAGTATTCACGAACAGCAAGAGCTAGAAGCCCTAATGACTCGGCCAAATTCCAGGCAGGGATATGTTCTGAAAGAGCCGATCCTATTGCGGAGTTGCTGAGGCGCTGAGCTGCAGCTAATGCTTCCTTGGGACTGTAGTCGGGGCGGCGATCAGCGGCAGACGACTGCCTGAAGGAGTAGTTTTTGCTCCCGCACGCGCTATCGCTGACATCCAAGATGGCGAAGTCATGGTCGAGGAGCTCATAATGCGTTAAACAGAGCTGCTGGTGGTACACATAATCCAGCACAGATTCATCACTAGGAGCTCCAGCTAGCAACCACTGGATATGTGTGTACTCACGCTCAATGTCCTCGAATGTTGTGGCGCGTCCCCCGGCGCTCTGGATCAAGATTCTTCCGGGAGAATCCCCCGGAACAACAGCCAACGCCTGGCAGTTTCGTGGGATGGCTAAACCACTGGTCCACGCTGCAATTCCAATCCAGCGCACATAGTCAATGGACATGGTCATTTCGCCAGTTTAACCTTTTGCCTTCCAGGCCAGTCTCGTTCGCCAATAACATCTACATCGACTAGATTCCGCCAGCTCACGGGATGAGCAGATTTATGGCAATATGCACGTGCTGTAACCCTCTGTCCGCTCCCGCCACCGGATCGGATTGTTCCGGTGGGGCAAACGGTCTCTACTACTGGTCAGAAGCGAAGTCTCGATTACTTCTCGTGTCATTTGATCAAGGGAGGATTCAGCATGGGTCAAGACCGTTCAGGGAATCCACTACCAGCCCATCACGCTAAGGGCCAGCAAGGAACAAAAGCACCTGGGATTTTCTTGTATCTGCGGTGATCAGGCACTTTCTGGTTAAGTCCCACGTGGTCTCCTGTAGACCCGAAAGTGCAACAATAGCGGAACACTGTTCCGTCCTCCGGGAAGTGGGCAGCTGAGCTTCAGGCTTGTGGAGAATACGTAGCTGTGCTCAAAGTTCCAAACTCATAAATCAAAGTGTGAAACCGCTAATTGTTTAACACTTTAATTCGCACTTTGAGGTTCAAACTGTGAATGAGCAGGTAGTGAAACTATGAAACGATTTGTTGAAAGTCGCACTTTCATTCAAAGTTTGACACTTTGATTCTCAGTTTGATGCAAAGTGGGAATCCTTGAGGAGACGGCTAGGCAGGGAAGTTCTACGCATTGTCCGTTAGGTCATCACTCTTGCCTGTTTGACTTTCCTTCTTACTCTCAGCGATGCGTGTGCGGAGGACTTCGGCGCGTTCGCTGTCGCCCAAACCGTGTCGTTCCAGTACTTCCAGTACAGCTTCGTCGCCGGTGATTTCTCCTCGGAGGATGCGTCGGACATCCTCTTCGTCTCGGGTTGTCATGGTGTATCCGGCCATCGTCATGGAGGCGCGGACGGCAGCAGCCTTCTGATCTTCGGTGCGATTGTCGGGGGTCATGGTCTGTGTCCCTTCCGATATGTTGTTGAGTTGTTTACGGTGGGCAAATGCCTTGGCATCTTCGGTGGATGTAGTACTTACTGTAGCGACGGGGTAAGACATCTAAAGTGGTTCATCTGCTCGGTAATCAAACGTTTGTTTGCCTTACTGCACTTCTGCGAACTGGTGGGGCATCTCGTGGCAAGTGTTCGGGAATTTAAGAATTCTCGAAAACTCCCAATCCGGTGTGGGGGAGGGCGCCGTATGTACCAATGAAGCGGCCCTGCGACGGGGTCGTGTGGAAAACGATCGCTAACCCGAAGGAGCAGTACAAATGATGATTCGCAAGACCAACTCTGCAGCTAACCGTGCAGCCGGATTCTCTGTGGGCCGTGCCGCCGTTGCTGTGGCCCTGACCGGCGTGATGGGTCTGGGCCTGGTTGCGTGCAACGAGGACGATGACGCTGCGGATTCCAAGATGAGCGAAACCACTTCTTCCGAAATGACCAGCGAGAGCAAAATGACTGAAGAAGAGATGACCGAAGACATGAAGGGCGGTGACCAAATGTCCGGCAAGACGGAGAACATGATGGAGACCGACGAGAGCATGATGCCGGACAAGCCCGCCATGTCCGAGAAGATGGACAACAAGATGGACGGCAAAATGGAAGACAAGGTCGAGAACATGATGGAGACCGACGAAAGCATGATGCCGGATCTGCAGGGAAAGCAGAACCAGTAGATGACGAGCAGGTCGTAGGCCCCGGGGCGCTACGATGAAAACGGTGGCCATCGTCGATAGAGAAACCCTCGAGAGCTTGATGCTGCTCACCCAACAGGGTGATGCGGCGGCTTTCGCACGCCTCTACGACCACATCGCCCCGAATGTCCTGGGCCTCAGCCTGCAGATACTCCACGATCAGGCGCAGGCAGAGGAAGTCACCCAGGAAGTTTTCATCGAGGTATGGCAGCACGCTGCAGACTTCGACCCAGCCAAAGGCTCGGCCAAAGCATGGATCCTCCGCCGGGCGGGGCTCCGCGCCATTGATCGCGTCCGAAGCGCCATCGCCACCTTGAAACGGGATGACCGAGAGGCCTTCCTGGTGGCGTCAATAAAAAAAGAAAGCGTGGAAGACGAGGCCTTAAGGAACGTGCAACGCCACGCCGTGCGGACTGCGCTGGAGATCATGGGCGAGCCGCACAAGACCGCGATTCTGATGGCCTACTTCGGCGACATGACTCACGCGGAGCTGGCTGAAGCCACCGGCGTACCGCTGGGAACTGCGAAGACGCGCGTGCGTGATGGGCTTCGTAAGCTAGAGAAGATCCTCAAGGAACAACGTGCCGCACTGACGGAAGGGGGTGCCCGATGAAAGACGAGAAGCCGGACTTCGGCGAGCTAGAAGCCGACCTGGCGGACTTGGCCGGACCGGTGGCACCTCCGCCGCAGTTGAAGTCGAACATTATGGATGCGATCGCTTCGGGCGAGTATCCGCAGGTCGCGCCGGGTGCAGAGGCCGGTGAGGATAACGTAGTGCCTATGTCGAAGGCGCGCGGAGCTCGTCGTGGATTCGCGCGCACTGCCTTTGCCGCGGCTGCCGCAGTTGTACTGCTGGCCGGCGTGGGGATTGTGGGCACCACCAGCGGGCTATGGGGCAGTGGCGAGGACGCCGACCTTGCGGAGAACAACACCAGCGAGTCCGGCGAAGACGGTGGGGGAGACGCCCCGGAGGTGTTCTCAGACTCCGAAGGAGCTGGTCAGGGCACGAATGACGAGGAGCCCATGCAGGGTGCCGAGGCGGAAGACCACATGCACTCCATCATGGCGATGGGGGATGTGCGCAGCGTGTCGCTGAAGGCCGAAGGGTCGACGCTGGACGTGGTGGTCTCGACGGAGATGGATTCCGGTGGGGCGATGGTCAACGGCGCGCCCGTACTGAAGGACGGAATGGGCGCGCAGGTGTGGTCTATCAACAAAAGCGGCGCCGCCCGATCAGCCGGCGTGATTGGCCAGGACCCGCACGACAACGTGTGGATGCCGCTGCCCGCGGACACGATGATGGTGCGCGTCACCGAGGAGCCGATGGACGGCAGCGCCGCGCCGGGCGGGACTGTGCTGGCCGAGGGGAAGCTCTAGTTCCCTTCGGGCTCCACAGCGAACTTCTTGCCCTGGATGCGGACTTCGGTCACGCCCTTCGGCACGATGAAGGCTCCGTAACGACGAGACTTGTCGCCCACTTCGGTGCCCTCTCCCCAGTCTTCGTATCCTTCGCTTTGTTCACAGTCGAACCCGAGCTCGGCTTCCTTAGCGAAGCCATCACCGTCCACTGCTTTAGGGTTGTCAAGGTAGACCAAGCCACCACTGACGGGATTGTCCAGCTTCTGGACGTCGATCTCAGCAAGGATCTGTAGGTATTGCTGATCGTCGTTCATTTGGTCGAAAGAGTACTCCGGATCGTCTACCCCAAAGCGGCATTCCTTACCCAGGGAGATTTCCTTGATGGTCATGAACACGTCATTGTCGCTGAGAGTAGAGATCCTAAGCGGCTTGTTCAGTTCGCCAGCGTCACCTTCGTCTTCGGTCGACTCCTCATTCTCAGGCGCGGATTCAGCTGCGGTGATGGTTCCAGCGGTAGTGGATTTCGGCTCATCACTCGAGCTGCAGGCCACGAGGCCAAGAGAAGCTGCAGTGACGATCGCAAGTGCGTAGCGGCGCATTTTTACTCCTAAAAGATAATGGTCAGGGAGATCATATACTTAACGGTGAATAAGAAACATAATTGTTTGCTGAGGTATGCAAAAGGGTGCCCCCGAGAGGGTTTGCTCTGAGTTCGGCCTCTGCCGAGGTGCTAAACCCCCATTTGTGTAGATCAGCCCCCGTCGCTGCAAGTAATGTGGGATGAGCGAGCTCAATCAAACCGCAAACCCCAACCCAGGGAGCCCCACGACACATGACCGGCACGACCACTACGTATCGCTACACCGACCCCTTCACCGGCACGCCGCAGACCATCGTCGGCCCGGAGGGTAAGGCGTACATGCTGGTGGAGCGTGGCGAGGAAGTCCGCGTCGGCGACCCGTTGGAGTTCTACAACGACCGCGACAGCGCCCGCGAGGCCGTGATGGCCCGTCTCAACGAGAAAGCCCGCACCCTGCGGGACTACGAAGAGTACTACGTCACGCACACCACCCTGCGTGGAGCCCAGCACTAGAACCGACCACCATCCATGCGTAATCTGCGGCGAAGAATCCTCCCGGGCCTAAAACGGCGGGCGAAGTGGGCCTCCCTCACCACGCTGTCCTACTCCTTCCGCGCTGCCGCCGGCGCGATTGACCTCTACGCCAACCTCTTCCCAGGCGTGCGCCTGAACAGGCGCTATGCCCTGGATCCCCGCCGCGGATTCGCCATCATCGGCGCGGAAATCGGCATGTGGAATGCCCTCTCGCCCTCCCTGCTGCCGCACCCCTGGTGGGCCGTGGCCGGTAACGCCTCCACGTCCCAGACGGTCGGGCACTTCAACGGCACCATCATCGCCAGCGCAGTGCTGCCCGCCTTCCGCGCGGCCGGCCTGGACCTGCGGGAACTCGTGAACAAGCCCGGCTACCGCGAGGCCTACCGCGCCATGCACGCCGCCGTCACCCTGGCCACCGCCGTCGCCGCCTACCGCTTCTACAAGCGCCAGGGCGAATCCGCCGCGCTGGTGAACAGCCAGCGCCTCGGCGCCCCCTCCGCCTTCGTTGGAGTGGCCGTCAGCACCCTCGGCTACGGCGCATTTCTCCTGCTCGGCGAGCTACTACAGTCCAGCTTCGACCTCACCCGGCATTCGCTGCGCCGGTTCGTCCCCGCCCCCGTTGCTGTGCCTGTGGCCGCTGGAGCGGTGGGCGTCATCGCCTACCTCATCTCCGACAAGATCCTGCTACGGCAGTTCCTCGAGAAGTTCAACGAGAAGGCCGAGCTCGTCAACCGCCGCGTGTACTGGGGCTACCAGCAACCCTGGGAGCCCGAGCGTTCCGGTTCGGTGTGGTCGCATGAAAGGTGGATCTCCCTGGGCGCCCAAGGCCGTGTGCTGGTCGGCGGTGGGCCTAGGGCGCGCGACATCACGGAGGTCACGGGCCTGACCGACGTGCACGAGCCGATCCGCATCTACGGCGGCCTGGCCCCCGGGCGCACGCTGGAAAGCATCGTTGAACTGGTGAAACGGGAGCTGCTGCGAACGGGCGCCCTGCACCGCTCGGCCATCGTCATCCATACCTCGACGGGCACGGGCTGGGTGCCGGATTGGCAGCTGGATACTGTCGAATTCCTTACGGGCGGCAACTGCGTGAACGTGGCGATGCAGTACTCCTACGTGCAGTCGCCCGTCGCCTATGTGCTTGACCGCGATACCCCGGTGCGTGCTGCCAAGTTACTTATTGACGCCGTGTTTGAGCTGCTAGACGGCATGCCCAATGCGCCAAAGGTGTTTGTGACCGGCGAATCCCTGGGGGCGTATGGCACGGCAGCGGCCTTCGATGGGCTGGAGGACATGCTGGCGAAGGTGGACGGGGCGGTGCTGTCCGGCGCGCCACGCTTCACCAAGATGATCCGCGACATGACCACCTACCGCAGCGAAGGCTCGCCAGAGCGCCTACCGCTGTACGACCAAGGCCGGCACGTGCGCTTCATCAGCCACGCCGACCACTTGGACCGTGACTGGCGCGGCCAAGAGTACGGCCAGCCATGGCAGCACCCGCGGATGGCCGTGGTGCAGCACGCCTCCGATGCGATCGTGTGGTGGGATACTGATCTGTTCTGGAAGGAACCAGACTGGCTGCGCGAACCCGGCGCCCGGGGCGTGCCCGCACCGGCCACCCAGCACAACGATGTAGTGCATAAACTCCGCTGGATTCCGTTTACCACCGGCTGGCAGGTGGCCATGGACATGCTGACCTCCAAGCAGACCCCCGCAGGCCACGGCCATAACTACCGCGGAATCATGGTCCCCACCTGGGAGCGGATCCTAGGCCCCGACCTGGTGCGCGCGCCCCTGAATCCGGAGCTGCAGCAGCGCATTACGGATTGGATCACGGAGCATTCGCGGGACACGCGCCGGGAGGAAGACCGCTTCCTCGACCGCTTCGGCTTCGGCGTGGCACGGGAGGACTAGCGCAGCGCCTACTGCGGTGGCGTCAGGTATTCGTCGATCGGCCGTGCGATGGCCTGCAGGGCGCGCTCCTCGCTAACCCCCAGCATGCGCAGCAGATCCAGCGCCAGGTCGTCCCCGGCGGTCCTGCTGTTCAACGTCGGATCCTCGTGCAGGCGCTGCCCGAGCATCGCGTTGGCGCCGAAGATAATCGCCGCTGCCGTTTCGGTGCTGGCCACGTGGAAGGAACCGTCGTTCACACCCGCGCTGATCCGTTCGCGCAGCTTGCGCACCAGCTCGTTGGGCATGGTGTAGAAGTCCGGGGAGCGGCGCACAATCGACTTCGAGAGCGTCGGCACCAGGCGATGCGCATACGCCAGGATGCGGATGTTCGTCGCCGCCGCGTCGATCGAGTCCAGATCCTGGTCCGCCGCCAGGTCAAAAATGCTGGCCAGGTTGTCTACCGCGTACTCGGCGACCGCGTCGAAGAACTGCGTGCGGTCTTTAAAGAAGTTGTAGAAGCTGCCGTTCGAGACTCCCGCCTTTTGGGTGATCGCCAGGATGGAAAGATCCGTCTGCTCCTCGGCGATCAGCTCGATGCCGGCCCGTAGCAGCGCCTGCTTGGTCCGTTCGCGGCGCGTGTCGGCCTGCTCGCTGCGGTTGAAGATGGCCTGCATCCACGCGGCGGTATCGATGTGTTGCTCGCCTGTTCGCACGCGCGGATTCACTCCTCTTTCTTCTCTTGGTGACGCCCACCGTTCCAACCACGCCCGCCCCAGCATCGCTGTTATTGCGGGTATGCATAGCTTTCTTTCAGGCTAACCTATCGGCTTCCAAGGTTGCGAAAGGAGCTACTTGAAAGCTACTCGAAACGTACTCGAAACCTACTAGAAACAAGTTTCGAGCCTCTGACCTGCGATAAACAACGTACTCGAAAATGTTTCGAGTAGAATGTTAGATTGTGAGTGTGCAGCGAAATTTCCACGAGGAGCCGAACCAGCTTCTGCAGTTCCCCGAAGACCAGTGGTTCGAGCGCAAATCTTTCCGCATTAAGCCGAAGGACTTGGCTAAGACAATTGTCGGCGTGGCCAATTCTGAGGGCGGCGTAATTGCGGTTGGCATTTCGGACCGGCAATTCGAAGGAAAGCCGACCGCTACCCAAGACAATGCTCTGCGGCAGACGTCGTTGGATCACACGGATCCGACGGTTCGCGTCCAGATCGAGTTGTGCGACGTGGATGATCGTACGCAGGTGTATCTTTTCCACGTCTTGCCCAGTGAGCGGGTCCATTACCTGAAGTCAGGGGACTGCTTCTTGCGAGTGGGTGATGAAACGAAGCACTTGAGGGCTGATGACATTCTGGAGCTTCGTTACACCAAGGGTGAGCAGCAATACGATGCCACGGTTCCCGCGAACGCTACCCCGAACGACCTCAACATGGATCTGGTTGAGACTTATGCCGAGACCATTGGTTCTTCGAGTGCCGAAGATGCTCTGAAGGCGCGCAACCTGATTGACCGGGAAGGCAGGCCACGTGCTGCTGCGATATTGCTTTTCGGGCACAATCCTCAAGAGTTCTTCCCGAACGCACACATCCGGGTTTTACGTTTTGGCGAGGACGAGCGATTGCCTGGCCAGATGCAGCAGTTGATGGATGACCAGCGTTTTGATGGTCCGATACCGCAACAGATTCAAGCAGCTCAGGAAGCAATTAGCGGAATGCTGCCAAATACTCGACGGCTCACCGGCGCGGGTCTTTTCGAGGATGAGAACCTTATCCCTCACGACGTTTGGCTTGAGGGGTTGGTCAACGCGGTGGTGCATCGCTCGTACAGCATGGTCGGGGATCACATTCGTTTCGAAATTTTCCCGAGCCGGATTGAGGTCTCTAGCCCGGGGCGCTTCCCCGGCCTTGTAGATCCGACTAAACCGGAGTCCATTGCCCGCTTTGCGCGCAACCCTCTGATTGCGCGAGTAACCGCTGAGCTCCGCATTGGCCAGGAACTGGGTGAGGGAATCCGACGTATGTTTGCAAGTATGCGGCGGGTTGGGTTTGCTGATCCGGTATATACGCAAACTAGTGGCAGCGTAGTTCTTACATTGAACGCAACACAGCGTTTAGACGCCCAAGTGCTGGGTGGTCTCCCTCGTCATTCCGAGGATGTGCTTGCTGCTCTAGAAATGAGTGGTCGGCCAATGTCCACGGGTGATGTTGCCGAGGCGCTGGGCTTGTCGGCCCCGCCAGTGCGCCGTGCATTGCAGGCCATGCGTGATGCTGGGCTGGTTCATTGGCGTGGAAATGGACCGCGCGATCCGCGTGCTGTGTGGTCTGTAAAGGGGCCGCTTAGGTAGCTAGGAAAGCTACTCGAAAGGTACTCGAAACCTACTAGAAACAAGTTTCGAGCCTCTGACCTGCGATAAACAACGTACTCGAAAATGTTTCGAGTAGAATGTTAGGCGATTTGGCCCCCGAGTGTATCGAGTAGCGCCGCCGCTTTTACTAGCGTTTCCTGGTACTCCGCCAGTGGATCCGAGTCCGCGACGATCGCGCCGCCGACCCCGAAAGAACACTCCGCGCCATCGTCGACGAGCGTGCGGATCGTGATGTTCAGCTCTGTGGCGGAATTGGGGGAGATCCAGCCGATCGCCCCGGAATAGAACCCGCGCGGATGCGGCTCCAGCTCCTCGATAATCTCCATCGTCCGGATTTTCGGCGCGCCTGTCATGGAGCCACCGGGGTAACTGGCCGCAATCGCGTCGACGGCGCCGAGCCCCGGACGGAGCTGGCCGGTAATGGTGCTGACCAGCTGATGGACGTGCGAGAAACTCTCCACCGAAAAAATTTTCGGCACCTCCACACTGCCCGGCACGCACACTCTGCCGAGGTCGTTGCGCAGCAGGTCAACGATCATCAGGTTCTCCGCCCGGTCCTTGGGGTTGCTCATTAATTCCTGACGCCCCCTCGCATCCGCCGCTTCGTCCTCCCCACGGGGGCGGGTGCCCTTGATCGGCTTGGCGGAGACCTCTCCCTCCGGCGAGACCTTGAGGAACCTCTCGGGGGAGGCGCTGAGGATATGCAGTGGTGCCTGACCAGGGCGGTCGAAACGCAGGAATGCGCCATAGGGAACCGGGCTGACTTCGCGGAGCCGCAGGTAGGCCAGTAATTCCGGTGACTGCTCCTGAGGCGAGTTCGCGCCGGGCTGCTCGCTGGATTGCAGTGCTGGATGCTCGCCAGGTTGCTGAGTGGGCCGCAGTCCGACCAGCTCCCGCAGTGCGGGCCCACGGGCCGTATTCGTCAGGCAGACCTCGTAGCTATCGCCCGCGGCAATGTAATCCAGGCAGCGCTGGATGCTCGCCAGGTACTGCTGCTTCGGTTGGTCGAAGTGGAAGGTCGCCGCGCGCTCGGCGGGCACCGTGTCACGGGGCGGTGCACCGCCCGGAATGCTGCTCGGAAAGGTTTCCGGAATGGCTTCCAGTCCCGCACCGCTTGTCTCGGAGACCTCGCCAGCGATCCGTCGCACCTCGGCGACGGTGGTGTCCAGCCATTCCAGCTGTTCATCGTGGGTGCTCCCGGCATCCCCGGCATCTTTGGCACTCGGCAGCATTGCCATTGCATAGGCCACCGCGTGTGCGTGGTCGATCACGACCGCCCGGTCGGCGAACAGCAATGCCGCATCCGGATGGTCTTCCCGGGAGCGGGCAATGTCCTCCACTCCGTATCCCAATGCGCCCACCCAGCCGAGGGTGAAGTCGCACGGCCAGTCTCGCGGAATCTCAACCGACTCGTCGAAAGTGCTTCTGAGCTGCGCGAAGAACGTATTCGAGCTTTCCACCTGCGGCATCCACGTTCGGGCTAGGGGACCCGCGCTATTTGCCAGCACACTGAGGGCGCCGCCGTTGCCGGAGGAATCCAGCCAGGCGGCGGTGGGGGCGTCATTAAATAAAGACAAAAAGACCCGCGGCGCGACACTTCCGGTGATGTCCCGAGCGTCTGCCTGCGGCAGCGGGATGGTGCGGAATGTGAGGCGGCGCGGGGTCATGTACGCCATTATCGCGCGCCGGATTTAGCGCGCGATGTGGGGGTGCGGGTTACAGGCGGTGCTTGCCGCCCTCGTCCGGATCCTCGCCCGGGCCATCGGCCAGCGGGAAGTCGGCCTCGGCGGCGTCGGTCGCATCCGTGGCATCGGCAGCGCCCTGGTCGCTACCAGCCTGCGGAGCAGCCGGAGCACCCGGAACAGCTACGCCCGGTGCGGGAGCGCCCGGTGCACCCGGGGCAGGTGCGGACGGTGCGGCGGGGGCAGCCGGAGCCTGCTTCTCCTCGGTCTTGGCCTCTTCGGCCTTCTCGCCGGCCTTAGCCTCCTTAGCCTCGTCGACCTTGGCCTCGGCGGTCTCCTTCACCTCGGTGGCCTTCGCCTCAGCCTTGTCAGCGGTCTCGGCGGCCTTCGCCTTGGCCTTCTCGGCAGCGCCGGTGGCCTTGTCCGCGAAGTCCTGCACCTTCGGGGAGTTCTTCGGAGCGTTCTCGCCACCACGCAGGAACTTAAACGTAGCAGCGCCCGCGGCAACCAGGATGGCCAGCAGCAGGAACTTGCCGAACAGGCCGCCCTTCTGCTTCTTCTCCTGCTTCTTCAGGCCCTTCTTCTCGGCCTTCGCCAGCGCCTTGCTCTGCGCCTTGTTGGTGGCGCGGGCTACCTTCTTGTCCAGCTTCGCGGCGCGCTTGCGGGCATCCTTCTGTGCGCCCTTGGTCTGCTTCTGCGCACGCTTGGCTGCCTTCTTCTTGGTGGCCTCCAGCTTCTTGGCCAGCTGCTTGCGGTTCTTCTCCGCGCTCTTCGCCAGGTCGCCGCCACGGGACTCCGCCTCTTCGTACAGCTTGCTGGTCGCAGCCTGGCCGCGTTCCTGCAGCTCGTGAGCATTTTCCTTCAGCGCAGCGGTAAGCTGAGCGATCTTCTGCTCACGCTTCTTGGCCTTCTTGCCGGCCTTCTTCTGGGCCTTCTCCTGCGCCTCGTCGAAACGGTTGCGCAGCTTCTGCGTGCGCTTGTCGATCTTCTTGCGCAGCTTCTCGGCATCCGCGCCGAGCTTCTCGGTCAGTTCATCGGTGTTCAATTCTTCGCCCTTCTTCTTTAGTGACGCCACCATCCCAGCAGCCTCGCCCTCAACCTTCTTGGTCTTCTTGGCTGCCTTGGCCTGTGCCTTCGCGGCCTTCTTCTTTGCGGCCTCGGCCTTCTTTTCGGCCTTCGCACGAGCCCTGTCCGCCTTGTCGGCGGCCTTGTCAGCAGTGTCGGCAGTGTTCTGGGAACCGGTGGAGCTCATGTCCGCAACATCCGCAGCAGTGAGCTCGTCGGAGTGGTGCGCCTGGTGGTGCTTGCGGGCAGCCGCAGCCGCACGGGCCTGCTCGAGGGCAGACGCAGCACCCTCTTCCTTCAGCATGAGCTCCGCGACGGCCTTCACGTGAGCGGGAGAACCAGCGATGATGCCCTCTCGTTCGCCCTCCGAGGCCAGGTTGTCACGCAGCTGCTGCAGCGCGTCGAACTCCTGGCGGCGCTTAAACTCCTTGCGGTTATTCAACATGGTGCGACCCTGCTTGGCGCCGCGCAGCGCCAGCTTCAACGTGGTGGGGTTCATCGTGCGAGATGCTCCTTGGAGATCTATTTGGGTATTTCAATATGTGTTCGTGCTAACACCCATCCTAAAGAAAAATCCCCACCGGGATGGCCAATACCGCTTTTGAGTCACCAAGGCGCCGGAAGCCGTCTCAGCTTTTTAGTACAATGGATCACCGTGACTAACAAGACTGCAACCGCAATTCTGCACACCAACCAAGGCGACATCGCCATCGATCTGTTCGGCAACCACGCGCCGGAGACCGTAGCCAACTTCGTTGGCCTGGCGCAGGGCACCAAGGACTACTCCCAGCCCAACGCCTCCGGCACCAACGAAGGCCCGTTCTACGACGGTGCGATCTTCCACCGCATCATCGATGGCTTCATGATCCAGGGCGGCGACCCGACCGGCACCGGTCGCGGCGGCCCGGGCTACCAGTTCGGCGACGAGTTCCACCCGGAGCTGCAGTTCGACCGCCCGTTCCTGCTGGCCATGGCCAACGCTGGCCCCGGCACCAACGGCTCCCAGTTCTTCATCACGGTGACGGCCACCCCGCACCTGAACAACCGCCACACCATCTTCGGTGAGGTCACCGACAAGGAGTCCCAGAAGGTCGTCGCAAAGATCTCCCGCGTCGCAACCGACCGCATGGACCGCCCGAACGACGACGTCGTCATCGAGTCTGTCGAGATCCAGGAGTAAAAACTCCTTGCCGTGGCTGGACACGCAAGCCCGCCGGAATAGCCGGCGGTATTCCGTCACCAACGTATTCATCGCAGCCTGCTGCCTTGTCTACGTGGTGACGGTTTTTCAATCCGGCAGCATCGCCAGCCCCCTCGATGGCCGATCCATGTTCGGCCTCAGCTCGAGCAACCTGGGGCGGGAGATGCTCTTCAACGCCGCCAACGTCACCCTATTCGGTGAATGGTGGCGCATCCTCACCGCCGCATTCGTTCATTTGGACCCCGCCCACCTGGGCTTCAACATGCTGCTGATCTTCCTGATCGGCCGCGATGTAGAACGCTTTTACGGGCCGGTAGTTATGCTCAGCCTCATCGTTGCCAGCGCCGCTGGCGGTGCGCTGGCATGCATGTACTTCCAGCCCAACGTCCCCGTCGGCGGTGCCTCCACTGTCGGCTACGGGCTGTTCGCCATGCTCATTTCCCTGTCGCGGATACGGCAGCGCGACCTCCGCGGGCCCATCATCCTCCTGCTGGTGAACCTCGGGTACTCCCTCATGTACTCCAACGTTTCGCTATGGGGACACATCGGTGGGCTCGCCGGAGGCGCCGTCATAGCACTCATCACCAGCACCGTTGGGGAGGGCGGCAACGGGGGCGTGGGGGCGTCAATAAGAAAAAAGACCGTCGCAGCACTAGCCGCGACGGCAATCTTGGCCTTCACCATATGGACCGGCCTGGGGTGGCACTACTAGGGGCGCCCAACTAGGGCAGTGCCGGGAAGTAACTTGGGTGCTACTTCCAACCCATGGTCATCAGCAGACCCACGATCAGCAGGGCGAAGCCGATCAGGTAGTTCCATGCGTTCAGGTCGCGCATGAACGGGATCTCCGGGCCGGCAATGTAGTTAACAACCAGCCAGGCCAGGCCCAGAAGCATCAGCGCGAGCATCAGCACGATGTACCAACGCGGAGTACCGCTGGAATTCAGCTTCACGGGTGTGCGACGATCCGCGGAAGAGGAGCTGGAGTAGTTCTCCTCAGCGGAATTAACCTTGGACTTTGGCATTGTTCAAAACCTCGAAGCAATTGACTGCGGAGCGGACGGCCTACGAGGTACCGAGCGCCCATGGGCAAAATACGTACTAGACGATAGTAGCAGTACACCGCGGCAAAACCATGCACACTGCCACGCTAGACTCTTTGCTATGCGCATTCTCGTGATCGATAACTACGACAGCTTCGTCTACAACCTCGTGCAATACATCGGGCAGCTGGGCTTCAGCGGGGACGACTGTGTGGTGCTGCGCAATGACGCCCCCGAGCTCACCGGTGCTGGCAACCCTGAGGGGGCCGAGACGGATGCGCTGGCGGACATGCTGCAGGGCTTCGACGCGATCCTGCTATCCCCCGGACCTGGCGAGCCGAGCGCGGCAGGCCGCATGCTGGATGTGCTGAAAATCGCTGTTGAACAGCAGATTCCGCTATTCGGGGTGTGCCTGGGGCACCAGGCGATCGGCATGCACTTCGGCGCGGAGGTCGTGCGGGCAGACGAGCTTTTCCACGGCAAGACCTCACCCGTGGCCCATGACGGCACCGGCGTGCTGACCGGAGTGCCGAGCCCGTTCCGCGTGACGCGCTACCACTCGCTCACCGTTGATCCAGGCACCGTTCCGGAGGAGCTAAAGGTCACGGCGACCTCCGATTCCGGCATGATTATGGCGATGCGCCACCAGACGCTGCCGATCCACTCCGTGCAGTTCCACCCCGAGTCTGTGATGACGCAGTACGGCCACCTGATGCTGGCGAACTGGCTGAACGAAGCCGGGCAGCTGAGTGGCAAGGGCGAGGTAGTGCCCGCCGAGCTAGTGGAACGCCTGGTGCAGGAGCAGCTGGAGGTTACCGGCGCGATCAGCGCCGAAGCCTCGATGCTTTAGGCGCGCTGGCTCTGGGGCACCAACGCTAGGGCGGCGCCAGCTCTGGGGCCTGCTTCGGCGCGTCGCTGCCGCTAGGGCAGCAGGTTGAAGACGTACACCGTGACGGTGATGTCCTCGTCCTTCTTGATGACCTCGCCACTGTGGATGGACTGCTGCGCGACCTCGTCCACGCGGCCCAGATCCGTGGTGTTCTTGTTCTCCCGGTGTAGCTGTTCCGGGGTGCCGCGCCAGCCGGCGGCCTGCAGCTCGCGGAACACGTCACCGAACTTCTTGCCCTGCAGGGAAGGCATCTCGAACTGGTTGCCCAGGGATACCTCTAGGGTGATCTCGCTGCCCTTGGGCAGCTTCTCACCCTCGCTGCTGGCGGAGAGCACCTGATCCTTCCGCTCCACAGAATCGACGTGGTTCACAACCACCTTGAAGCCGGCGGATTCCAGGTTCTCCCGGGCGTCCTCGAGCTGTTGGCCGGTGACGACCGGCACGCGGACGTCCTCCGGACCCGTGGAGACGGTGATGGTCACCTTCGTGCCCGCAGAGACCTGCGAACCCTGCG
Source organism: Corynebacterium evansiae (assembly GCF_027570065.1). NCBI lineage: Bacteria > Bacillati > Actinomycetota > Actinomycetes > Mycobacteriales > Corynebacteriaceae > Corynebacterium > Corynebacterium evansiae. The sequence goes on from NZ_JAKMUT010000007.1 coordinate 125,236, forward strand.
GCGGAGTCTGCGTGATGATCTTGCCCTTCGGCACATCATCGCTGGCTTCTTCCTTGACTTCCTTGTTCAGAACCAGCTTGGCATCCTTCAGAAGCTGGACTGCTTCCTCGGTGGTCTTGCCCGTCAGGTCCGGCACGTCGGTGATCTCTCGGCCGCTGGAGACCAGCAGCTTGATCTCGGTGCCGCGAGCCACGGATGCATTGGCTGCCGGGTCGGTGCCGATAGCTTTGCCGCGCGCGATCTTGTCGTGCGTGGTCTCCTCGACCGTTACTTCGAAGCCCGCGTCCTTGAGGATCTTCTCCGCCTCGGCACGGTCCTTGTTGGCTACGAGCGGGATCTTCACCTGCTCGGCTTCGATAGGCTTCTCTGGTTCATCGTCGCCGGTAAATGCCTGGTAGGCAAAGTAACCACCGGCGATTACTGCGGCGATACCCGCCACCCAAGCGATGGGCGCCCACCAGCGACGCTTGGGCTCATCCTCGTAGTACTCGTCGTCGTACTCGCCGTCATAATCATCGTCGTAATCGGCGTCATAGTCGTCGTAATAATCGTCGCCGCCATCATAATCGCCGCTGTAATCGCTGTTGTAGTAGCCGTCGCCGCCACCGTTGCCAGCGGCTCCAGCGGCGGCTGCTCCGGCCCCAGCTGCTCCGGCTCCAGCAGCGGCACCGTTGGCTGTGTTGTGGCTGGCGGGGATCACGGAGGTCTGCGCGTCATCATCATTCGCGTGCGCGCCAGCCGCGGCCGCACCGGCGGCCAGCCCCGCGGCGCCAGCGGCACCGGCAGCAGCGCGCCCCGCGGTGTGGGAACCAGCATCGGCCGAGTCGGCGTCATTGGTATAGGCCTGGGCGACCAGCGGCAGTTGGTCTTCGGAAAGGCGCTTCAGATCCGTCGCCATCTCTTGCGCGTCGTCATAACGATCCGACGGCGACTTCGCCATAGCGGTCAGAGTGATGGAGTCCAGGCTCAAAGCCTCGCGCTTCGACAGGTGCATGCCCAGAACCTGGGACGGCGCCTCCGGGTTTTCCTGCACGTGCTGGAAGGCAACGGACAGTGGGGACTCGCCGTGGAAGGGAGCCTTGCCCGTGGCCAGCTCGTAGAACACGCAACCGGCGGCGTAAATATCCGAACGTGCGTCGGCGGACTGGCCGCGTGCCTGCTCGGGGGAGAGGTACTGGGCGGTGCCGATAACGGCGGCGGTTTGCGTCATGGCAGAGGAGCTATCGCTCAGCGCGCGTGCGATGCCGAAGTCCATGACCTTCACCGCGCCGGTGTTGGTGATCATCACGTTCGCGGGCTTGATGTCGCGGTGAATGATGCCCGCCTCGTGCGAGAAGTACAGCGCCGAGCAGACCTGGGACATGACCGCCGCGGCATCGTTCAGGCTCATCTTCCCAGAGTCCTGGATGATGTCGCGCAGGGTTTCGCCGTGCACGCGCTCCATGACGATGTACGGCACCGCACCGTCCTCGTCCGGGGTCTGGCCCGTGTCGTAGACGGCGACGATGGCGGGGTGGTTCAGCTTTGCGGCGTTCTGCGCCTCGCGGCGGAAGCGCTCCAGGAAGGTGGTATCGCGCGCCAGGTCGGGCCGCATCATCTTCACCGCAACATCGCGGCCCAGCAGTTCATCGGTAGCGGCGTACACGTCGGACATGCCACCAGTGCCGATCTTGGCACCGAGGCGGTAGCGGCCGCCCAAGGTTGTGCCGTTTCGGTCCACGCCTTCTGCTCCTTTGTCTGCTTCTGTAGCTAACCCCAGAATGATTTTCTAGTCACTTTGATTAACAAATCCTAGTCCAACTTGTTGTATGGACATAGTTCTATCCCTTTTACATTGCTAAAAAGAATCGTGCTTAAACGCTTAAAGCACTGGCTGGCTTTCCGGATCGGCCTCCCTATTGCGTAATTCGGCAGGTATATCGTTGTCCGCCGAGGTTGCGTTATCGTTCGTCTGCGGGCGGCCGGGTTGGTTCGGGCGAGCAGTGTTGTGGTTGCCGCCATTGCCGCCCTGACCACCATTTCCACCGTTGCCGTCGTCATTGCCGTTGCCGCGCCCGCCACCGTTCGGGATGGTCGGCAAGGTGGGGAACGAAGGCTCGCGTTCGTCGGAGGTCTCCGGCGGTTCCGACGTGGTCTCGGTCCCCGGTGCGGGTTCCGGGCCATTCGTCGTGTCCGTCGGCACCGGGTTTACCGGCGCGGGGGCGTTGCCACCCGGGTTGGTCGGCGCTTCTTCCTCCTCCGTCGGGCTAGTCGTAACCTCGTTGGTTACGGTCATCGTCGACGGGTCCGGCGCTTCTTCGTCGCCACCGCTGGTCAGCAGGAAGGTGGCCAGCGCAAGCGCGAGGATGCTCACCAGGGCCAGCACCGCGATAATCAAGCGGTTCTTTCTTGGTGACGCCCCCTGCGCCCCACCCGCCCCGCGTGCAGTCGCGGGGTAGCCCGCGCCCGTGGCCGGAGCACCTGCACCGGCAGCCGGGCCGGAGGGGCCAGGGTAACCGGAACCTTGACCGGGCCCTGGCCCGTGCTCTGGACCGTACTCAGGGCCCGACGCTGAAGGCACTCGAGTTCCCGGCCCGCTGGCAACGTTGCCCAGCTGCTCGGTCAGCGGGTGCGGTTCGGTGCTGACGTTCGGCACATTGTGCGGCGACGGGGGTTGCTTGCCCTCGGCCACCATGACAGTGGCGGCGACAAGTTCCGCGCCGTCGGCGTAGCGCGTCCGCGGATTCTTGCGCAGGCAGACCTTGATCAATTCCCGCAGGTTGGGGTCGACCTCTTCCGGCAACTCCGGTGGGGTTTCGGAGATGTGCTTGATCGCCACGGACACGGTGGATTCGCCGGAGAACGGACGGTAGCCCGCCAGCATCTCGAAGCCGACCACGCCCAAGGAGTACACGTCGCTGGCCGGGCCGACCTGGTCGCCCTGAGCCTGCTCGGGAGAGACGTACTGGGCGGTACCAACCACCATGCCCGTGCGGGTCAACGGCACCGCGGCGGCGGCCTTGGCAATGCCGAAGTCCGTGATCTTCACGAACCCGTCGGAGGTGATCAGCAGATTTCCCGGCTTAATATCGCGGTGCACCAGTCCGGCTTCATGGATAGCCTTCAGCCCCGCGGCGGTTTGCGTCAATACGTCCAGCGCCAGATTCTGCGGCAGCGAGGATTCGCGCGAGAGCACATCGGCCAGAGACTCGCCACGGATGTACTCCATGATGATGTAGCAGAACACCGTGCCGTTGTCCGGGTCCTCGACCTCGCCGGATTCATAGGTCCTGACGACGTTGGGGCTGTCGAGGTCCTGAGCAGCGGAGGCCTCGTTGCGGAAACGCGCGCGGAACTCCTCGTTTTCCGTGTACTCCGGCTTGAGGATCTTGACGGCCACGTCGCGCAGCTTTTCGACATCGTGGGCCAGCCATACGGTGGACATGCCGCCGCGACCGATGATCCACTGCAGCTCGAAGCGCTCGCCCAGAAGCCGTTGCGTACGCTCAATTTCTGTGCGGTCGGGTTGACGGGAATCGCTCATGGCCTACTGCTGCTCCTTCTCAGCTGCGTGGATGACGGCCCGGCCGATGGGACCGGCCACCGAACCACCGGTAGCCGCCCGCCCGCGGTCGCCACCATTTTCCACCAGCACGGCTACCGCCACATCGGCGGAGGTGGAAAACGCGATGTACCAGGCGTGCGGGTTGGAGTTGCGGGAATCCTCGCCGTGCTCGGCGGTACCCGTCTTCGAAGCGATGGAGGCATCGCCGCCGGCCCACTTCTCGGCCTCCACCATCAGATCCTTCAAGGTATCGGCCGTCTCCTCCGGCACCGCGCGCTGAGCCTTCTGCGGCTTGGTGGTCCGCAGGGTGGAAAGATCGCGGCCGGTGATCTTGCTAACTAGGTAAGGCTTCATGCGCACACCACCGTTGGCGATGGTCGCGGCGATCACCGCATTCTGCAGCGGGGTCAGCGCCACGTCGCGCTGGCCGATGGAGGACTGGCCCAGAGCCGCACCGTCCGGGATGTCACCCAGGCGGGAGGGCTCCACCGGCAGGCCCAGGTAGTCGTCCTGTTCCCCGATGCCGAAGTTCTCGGAAATCTTCTTGAACTTATCCGCGCCGTGGCGAGTGGAGATGTCTACGAAGGCGGTGTTACAGGAGCGTTTGAAGGCCTCGCGCAGGGTGGTGGTGCCACCGCCGCCACAGGCCGCGCCGCCGTAGTTCTCCAGGGTCGTGGCCGTATCCGGCAGGGTGATCTGCGGCGCGGCGGTCACGGAGGTCTCCGGAGTGTCGCCCTCCTCCAGGGCGGCCGCGGTAGTGATGACCTTGAACGTCGAGCCCGGCGGCTGGATCTGCTGCGTGGAGCGGTTCAACAACGGGGCGGAATCGTCGTTGGCGTAGTTCTCAAAGTTCGTCTTGGCCTGCTCGGCCGGCGGGCCGACGATCTGCGCCGGGTCAGCCGAGGGCGTGCTGGCCATCGCCAGCACTTCGCCCGTGGACGGGCGCAGAGCCACCACGGAACCGGAGTAGCCCTTGTTAGCCAGCTGGTCGTAGGCGACTTCCTGCACTTGCGGGTTGAGCGTGAGCTCCACGTTCGCCCCGCCGGCCTCCTTGCCCGTCAGCATGTCCCACGTGCGGGTGGCGAACAGGGAATCGTCCTCGCCGGTGAGGATGGAGTTCTGGGAAGACTCGATACCCGAGGCACCGTACTGGTCAGACAGGTAGCCGATCACGGAGCCGTACTTCGCGGACATGTATGGGTACTCACGGTCGTAGAAGTCGTCGGAATCCTTCACGGACCTGGCCAGCACCTGGTCGCCGGCGATGATCCTGCCGCGTTCCTTCGACTTGGCCTCTAGGAATTGACGCGAATTCAGCGGATTCTGCGCCAGCGACTTCTGCTGGAAGCCTTGGATGTAGGTCAGGTTTGCAATGAGGGCGACCACCAAGATGAAGCTAAAGATGGCTACCGCGCGGATGGAGCGGTTCATGCTTCCTCCCTTTCCTTAATGGCCAGGGGCGTGCGGGCGTCATGAGAAATACGAAGAATGATCGCCAACAGGATGTAGTTCGCCAACAGTGACGAACCACCGTGCGACAGGAATGGCGTGGTGAGGCCGGTCATGGGCAGCAGGCGGGAAATACCGCCGGTGACCACGAAAACCTGGATGGCGATCGTCAGCGCCAGACCCGCGGCAACGAGCTTGCCGTAGGAATCGCGGGCTCGCATGGCAGTGTTGAAGCCGCGCGACACGAAGATCGCGTAGGCCAGCAGCACGCCTGCCAAGCCGATCAGCCCCAGCTCCTCGCCGATAGCGGCCAGGATGAAGTCGGAGTGCGCGACGGGGATGTTGTTTGGGTAACCCTCGCCCAGGCCGCGGCCAGTCACGCCACCGAAGGACATGCCAAACAGGGCCTGGGAGAGCTGGAAGCCGTTGCCGTCGTAGTTCGACAAAGGATCCACGAAGTTGGACACGCGATCCTGGATCTTGTCCGAGATCTGGTACACGCCGAATGCGCCGATGAAAGCCAGGCCGAGACCCAGCACCAGCCAGGAGGCGCGGCCGGTGGCGATGTACAGCATGCCCAGCACGGTGCCGAACAGCAGCAGGGCCGGGCCGAAGTCGTTCTGCGCGGCCATGATCATCAGCGCGATGCCCCACACCAGAAACAGCGGGCCGAGGTCGCGCAGACGGGGGAACTGCAAACCCAAGAAGGACTTGCCGGCCACGTTGAACAGGCGGCGCTTATTTACCAGCAGCGCGGCGAAGAACAGCAGCAGCATGATCTTTGCAAACTCGCCGGGCTGGATCGAGAACGGGCCGATGCTGATCCACACCTTTGCGTCCGCGTTCAGGGAGGTAGGCCAGACGATCGGCAGGGCCGTCAGGATAAGGCCCGCCAAGCCCAGCAGATACGAGTAGTTCTGCAGCGAGCGGTGATCCCGCAAAAAGCCAATCACCAGGCAGAACAGGATCACACCCAGGGCGGTCCACATGATCTGTGACTTCGCCAGTGTGAGGCCCGACCCGAGGTCCAGCCGGTAGATCATCACCAGCCCCAGGCCGTTGAGCAGCGCCGCGATGGGCAGCATGATCTGGTCGGCCTCCGGGGCCGTCCAGCACACCACCAGGTGCGCCACTAGAAAAGTCAGAAAGAAGCCGCCGACCAGGTAGAACACCTCGGAGCTGATTTCCTTGCCCTGCGAGATCTCCAGCGCCACGATGGCCAGCAGCAAAATGATGGCGGCCAGCAGCAGCAAGCCAGCCTCGGTGCGTCGGCTAAAAAGCTTCATGGTTTACTTCACCTCGCGGCAGGAGACTCCGGGGGTCGTGAGGTCTTCGGGCGCGTCGCTCTTCTTTTCGCTCTTTTCCGTGCTGCTCTTTTCCTTATCCTTGTCGTCTTTGCCGTCCTTGGCCTTGTCTTTGTCTCCGTCTGCCGGCACTCGCGTCACACAAACCGGCAGAGTCTGCTCCGCCAGACGGTTGACCTGGCCGGTGACCTTGTCGTAGGAATCCTCCGGCAGATCCGACAGTGCGCCCTGCGCCGCCGGAGTCAGATCCGAGGTCATAAACAGGTGGCAATCGCCGCCCGCACCCGGATCCACGAAGGTCGCCTTGCCTTCGTCGTCCAGACAGACGTCCTGGTGCACAGAGTTCAGCTTGAATCCCATTACGGAAGAATCAGTGCCGTTCATCACCTTGATCTGCGAGTTATCCGCGGTGACGTAGTACGTGTCCTTCACTCGCTGGTACATCACATAGGTCACCGCGCCACCGGCCAGAACAACGGCCAGGATGATCGCCAGCGTCACCCACAGCCCGCGCCGGGATTTCTTCGGCTTCTTGGCCGCGCTGGGTTCTGCATCGCCTACGCTGTGGCCATCGCCGTGAACGTTGTTGCCGTTACCTGTGCGATCGTGGCCACCATTGGCCGTCGCAGGTTCGGGCTCGTCGTCTTCCTCGTCCTTTTTTGGTGACGCCGCCGTCGTCGTCGACAGCCCCTGAATAGCTGCTGCGCGGGCTGCCGAAGAATTCGGGCGTGGCATATCCACTGCCTCACCTGCAATAGCTCCCGCCATCACCGGGCGGGGTGGCAGGGTGAGCTCCGGATCCGTCGGGGCATTGGAGTCGGCGTCAAAACCAACAACATCGGCAACAACAACGGTGACGTTGTCCGGGCCACCGCCACGCAGTGCCATCTCAACGAGCTTGCGGGCAGCTTTCTCCGGGGTGCCGTGGGAGAGAACCTCGCGGATCGTGTCGATGCTGACCGGATCCGAAAGCCCGTCGGAGCAGAGCATGAAGCGGTCGCCGACCTGCGTTTTTTCACGCCACAGGGTGGGTTCGACGGGACGGCCGGTGAGGGCCTTAAGGATGAGGGAACGCTGCGGGTGGCTGCTGACGTCCTCGGGATCGAGCTTGCCCTCATCGACGAGGGACTGCACGAAGGTGTCGTCCTTGGTGACCTGGCGCAGCTCACCGTCGCGCAGGACGTAGCCGCGGGAATCGCCGATGTGGCAGATGGCGACCTCGTCCTCGCGGAAGAGCATGGAGGTCAGGGTGCAGCCCATGCCATCCAAGTTTGGGTGCTCGTCGACGTGCGCGGCGATGTCCTGGTTGCCCTCGTCCGTAGCCGTGGCCAGCAAGTTTTCCAACTGATCGCGGTTGTTGGGCTCGTCGATCAGTGGGGAATCCAGGGGGCTGAGGGCATTAATGAGGAACTGGGAGGCAACCTCGCCGGCAGCGTGGCCACCCATGCCGTCGGCCAGAGCCAGCAGACGCGGGCCGGCGTAGGCGGAGTCTTCGTTGTTGCCGCGGACCAGGCCACGGTCAGAGCACGCCGCGTAGTTCAGCGTGCGCCCGATGTTTCCGTTCTTGCCCTCGGTCATGCGTCCATCCTCACGTGGGTTTGGCCGATGCGGATTTCCATACCGGCGGAAAGCTTAACGGGCTGATCCAGGCGCTCGTTACCGATCCAGGTGCCATTGCGGGAGTCGAGGTCTTCGACGTACCAATCCGAGCCGCGGCGGATCAGACGCGCGTGGGTGCCGGAGGCAAAGTCATCCTCCAGCACCAGCGTGCACGACTGCGAGCGCCCGATGGAGACGTCCTGGTACCCCTTGAGGTTCAGCGTGGTGCCAGTCAGCGGGCCACTGGTGAGCTCCAGGGAATTAGGCGCCTTGTGCCTGCGGAAAGCATGGCCGGAAGAAGAGGGCTCGTTCATGGGACCGCCGTATCCCGCTGCGATGGGAGCCATCCCGGCGGGAGTCAAGCCAGAGGTGCGATCCGCATCCTTCTTGAGGGAGCGAACAGTCATCCAGATGAAGAACCACAGCAAAAGCAGCAGGCCAATCTTGACCAGCAAAAGCAGCGTGGTCTGCACGGTATTCAACTCCTCAATAAGGTCGGAAGGTTCGGTGAGTACTCGGTGAGTACTCCATGAACCACTCAATAAACACAGGCGCACATAGCCCCGCGGGGCACATGTGTATGTGAATAGCCTAGTTTAGATGACCCTGAAGGAGTAGGGCGGAAGGGAAAAATAGGGTTAGTGGAACTCCACGCCGATCTCAGAGTGGCCGAGAGAGATTACGTCGCCGCTGGCCAGCAGCCAGTTTTCGATCGGGGTGCCGTTAACGGAAGTGCCGTTGGTGGACTGCAGGTCCGTCAGCACCGCATCGTAGCCATCCCAGGTGATGTCTGCGTGCTGGCGGGAAACACCGGTATCGGGGATGCGCAGATCCACTCCGTTGCCGCGCCCGATGATGTTGCTGCCCTTGCGTAGTTCGTAGGTGCGGTCGGAGCCATCGTGCAGCGTGAGGGTGACCCGCAGTTCGCTCTCGCCGCTGTCCGCGCCCACGCCTCCGCGTACGGGGGAGGGAGTAGACTGCACAATGACTTCGGTGCCCGGGTAGCTCACCGGACGTTCGAAATCATTGCCTTCCTGCTGGCCCTGCCAGTTCTGCTGGTTGTGCACCGCGCTTTCCTTCTCTTCGTCCTGGGATTGGTGGTCGCGGGGCTCCCAAGATTCCTGGGGTTCCTGGGATACCGGGGACTCTGGGGCCTCAGTATCTTCCGCTTGCTCCGCCTGATCCGACCACTGGTTGCGCGCGAAATCCGGGGAGGCGCGGTGCACACCTGCTGCGCGGGCACCTGCAGCGCCAGCAGCGGCCGCACCTGCAGCGCCAGCGGCAGCACCAGCAGAGTCGGCCGACCCGTTGTGGTGGTGCTGCGCATCTTCCGACGAAACCAGATCCCCTAGAGACCGCCCGGAGTTGGGGTGTTGAGCATCGCTGGACGGGTCGTCGTTGGAGCTAGGGGCGTCATAATCATGAGAGACCAACGAACGCTCGCCGGGCTGCGACGACGGCCATTCCGGACGACCAGCTTGGGCCGGGGCATCCTCGCCGATGGCGACGTTTGCGCTGGAGCGATCCTCGGTGCGGGGAACGTCGAAGCGCGCATCGGCACGCATCTGCCCCGAGTGCAGGCCGCTGTGGGCCGAAATGTTCACCTTGACCGGCTCGTTTGTGCGCCAGCCCTGGTTACGAATGAAGCGGCTCAGGCGATCGCCCATTTCCTCGGCCAGGCGCGGGCGGGACTCGGTGAGGCTTGCGTAGTCGCGGGTGCTGACGAGTACCTGGAAGTAGCTGGGAGCCAAACGCTGGCCCTGGGCATCCGTCATGACGGACTCTTCGGCGTACTGCTTAAGAACCTCGTCGATCTCGGTTGGAACAACCTCGCCGCCGAAGACACGTGCGAAGCCGTTATCCAGCCCGCGCTGAAGCGAGCTGTCGAGCTTCTTGAAACGTCCAAACAGACTCATTGTCCGTAGTCCTCCTGTGTCGTCCTGTGTTTTCCACTGCAGTCGCATGCCTTAAGTGCCTGGCGCTAGTTGTGCCTGGCGGGGCGCTGTATGACGAAAGTCGCGGGCACCGGGTGGCAGGTTGTGCTGTGCAGCCATACCCCGATGCTGCGAGTGTGTAGTTGGCCATTATAGGGGTAGTAACGGGTAACGTGCATTTTCACGCAGGTCAGATGCGTTTTTTGGAAGCGCGCGTGCATCGTGCTAGAGTTTCATTTCGTTGCCAGCGAGCACAGATTCCAGTTAGGAATGTGTGGTTTCAGCAGGCAAGACAGTGTAAACACTGTGGTGAATACCATGTGTCCTACATAGTCACTCGGGCGAGTGGCGGAATGGCAGACGCGCTGGCTTCAGGTGCCAGTGTCCTTCGGGACGTGGGGGTTCAAGTCCCCCTTCGCCCACAGAACGAACACTCCGCAGGGTTGGATCTTCGGATCCTGGCCGTGCGGGGTGTTTTGCATTGCCGGGGGCGGTTACAAGGCAGTAGTAATGCGTGCTAGATTTCAGACCGCGAATGGGTCGTGCTCCGGGTCGCTATTAAATTGAATCTCTAGGTCATGGGCGATCTTCTCCGCAAGTGGAGCGCCGAAGAAGTGGGTGACGAAAGCGACGGCCATATCTATACCCGCTGCCACACCGGAAGACGTCCAACGGTCTCTGTCCTGCACCCACCGGGCAGAGCCTTTCCAGTCGATGTCCTTGCCGAAAGAATTGGCCCAATCAAACGCAAGTTTATTGCTGGTGGCGGCGTATCCCTCCAGCAAACCAGCTGCGGCCAAAACCGCTGAACCCGTGCATATGGAACAGACAAGCGAGGTGCAGCTCGCCATTTTGTAGATGCGGGCCAGGAAATCCGCATCTTTGACGAGTGCTCGCGTTCCCTGGCCGCCGGGGATGATAAAGGTGTCGCACACGAGGGAATCGAAGGTTGTGTCGGGGAGAATTTTCACACCTTGGGAGCTGGCAACGGCTTGCCCATCCACGGAGGCGAACTCCACCTGTAGGCCAGGAACTTTGGAGAAAATCTCGGCAGGACCAAAGACATCCAGCAGTTCAAACCCGTCGAACAGGATAAACGCTACGCGCTGTGGTCGTCCGTTATTCATGGGTCTGCCCTCGAACCTGCTGCAGTTCTTCGTCCAATAAGGCCTGATCGATCGCGATGGCGGTGGAGGCGGAGTCGCCAGCTTCGATGGGATCGGTGGCGCTCACTAGCACTCCCGTTTTCGATTCTGGGTCGGGCTGCACGCGGGAGACGGTGGCGTCCATAAGAGCAACACCGCGCTTTTCGAACAGTGCACGGTCGGCTTCGTCAAGGGAGAGCCCATTGGTGAAGAACGTGACGCGATCGGTCCACTTCCGCATCAAGTGCACCATGTGCGTCGTAAACCTGGGATTCCTTCCGCCGATGACAGCAAGGTCGCGCCCCCGGACCTCGTAGCCGTGGCAATAAGGGCAGTGGAAAACTCGCGATCCCCAAAGCTCGGCTAAGCCCGGTACGTCTGGCAGTTCGTCGGTGATGCCCGTCGCCATGAGTATCTGTCGGGCCGGAAACTGCTGTCCGTCGGCCGTAGTGGCCGTCCATGCGTTGCCTGTTTGCTCGAGAGAGGTGACCTCATTTTGGGTTACTTCACCGCCGAAAGCTATGAATTCGTCGCGCCCTTGGTCGAGTAGCTCCATTGGGCTCGCTCCGTCGCGCCCCATGATGCCGTGAGAGTGGGCGCTGAAGCGGTTACGCGGTTTTCCGTTGTCGATGATTCGGACGGTCCGCTGAGCTCGGGCGAGGGTAACACCCGCCGCAGTGCCTGCAAATCCCCCGCCGATGATGAGTACGTCGAGTGGTTCCGTCGCATTGCGCGCCATGATCTGCTCCCTTCGAGGATTGTTACACTTGGCCACCGTACCTGCATGTTTGGTGCAGTTCGCGCGACGGAAAGGTGGAGTATCGTGCAGGCCTACTCTGAAAAGGCGATTCGGAAGAGCTTTATCAACTGCTCTAAGGGTGCCGCTGCGCGCATTCACATTCCGGCACACGTTCTGGGCGCCGACTGGGGGAGCCAGGTGTTTGTCAGCTGGGCGGACCCCAAGGCGCCCCAGCGGGCATACCTCGTCGCGGAGACCGCGCAGGGTTTGCAGGGTCTCACTATGGAGATCCGTAAGGCCCCGACCGGCGGCGGGGCGCGCATGTGCCAGATTTGCCGCACGCTGCACCCTTCGAGTGGCGCCTCTCTGATTTCGATCGTCACCACGAAGTCCGCGCAGGATAACTACGGCAGCATCGGTACGTACATGTGCAGTGACCTGGCGTGTGTGGATTATGTGCGCGGAACGAAAACTCCGGACGGAACCACGCAGATGACGGAGACGCTGACGGTCGAGGAAAAGGAAGAGCGCGTACTCACCAACGTTCGTAGCCTTATCGCCAGTGTGGAAAATCGGCTGAAGAAGTAGACGCTGCGGCGGAGCAGGCTGACGAAGCAGGCTAAGGGGGTGACTACTCAATAGTCACTCCGGTAACATAGGCCACCTGAAACGCCAGTGAAAGGAGCGTTGGGTGACTTACCCGCAAGGAAACGACGACCAGACTCGCATGTTCAACACGCAGGGCAATGGCGGTTATGGCGGCTACAACTCTGGCTACAACAACCAGCAGCAGTACCCGCAGGGGTATAACTCTGGCTACAACCAGCCCCCGCAAGATCCGCGCGAAGGCCTGCTGGCCGGCCGCTACGACGGCAAGAAGGTTGCGATGAACCTCATCGTCCTCGCTGTTCTGGCCGCGGCTGTCACTTTCGCTGCGGTGTTCATCGTGGACCTCCTGGTGAGCTTCATTCCAGGTGAAGCGTCCGCAGGCGTGGGGCCTGCTGTACTGACTGGAGTGATTGCGGGCGTCATCGGCGTACTCGCCGGGCTCCTGTACATACCGGTTTCCGGTACGGGCAACGAGCACCTCTTTGGCATGGCCGTGATCGCGCTGGCATCAGTCGCCGCGATCGCATGGGTGCTCGCGGGCGGACTGCTAAGTGGCGACTGGGGGACGTTGGTGACGCTCACGGGCATTGTTTGCACCGCCGCAATCGCGTACGTGGTGCCTACCCGCATCGAATCGGCTGCGGTCTACGGCCCGCGCCGATAAATGCTTCGCTCCAGTGGATTGTCCTCGTCGACTGCAATCCGAATCGAGAGTTGCTACTTTCCTTCGCCAATGCTGTTCCACCGCAGGTTGGAGAAGCGGGCGAAACCTTGATCATTGCTTATTAAGGTTGCCTCGTCTGCAATGACCGCGGCGGCAATCCATGCGTCGGGAATATCGTTACCGCAGAGTTTATGCAGTCGCACCATCTCGTCGAAGATGTCCCAAGAAGCGCCTGCGGGGTGTAAAAGCACTGTGTTGGGGGAAGCGAGGACTGCGTTGATGGCTCCTGTAGCCTGCTCCGGGGTGAGAGGCACTGCAAAAATCCGAGGATTCGTCATGATTCGGATAAACCCGGTCGCTACCACGTCGAGAATTCCGACCGATTCACGCTGAGAAAGCGCCTTCTGTAGCCATTCCTTAGCTTCCTTGTGGCGGGGTGCGGAGGAGCTGAATGCGTTAATCAGAACATTGACATCAGGAACGATCATCGAGCGTCTCCCAGAGTGCATCTTTATCGTCGATGTCTACGAGCATGGGGCCGCAGTCAAACACTGGGAGAAAAATGCTGTCTGTTTGTTGTGGAGAGTTTTCAGCTTGCTTTAGAGCCGTTCGAATTACCTCTTCTACGTAAGAACTCAAGGTGAGGTCGTTGAGCTTCGCTTGCTGTTTAGCCGCCTCTAGGACTTTCGAAGGAAGATTAATTGTGGTGCGCATGTACACAATAGTATTCCGCATCAAAGCATCAATCAAGAGGTGCAGTGATGCATTCGCCTGGTGAGAGGCGCTTTCTCAGGTTCTAAGTGGTGGAATCCGGCCAGCAAGGGTTCTAAGAAGCCCCTTAAATTTCGTTATCAATCTGAGATTTTTTCGGGATTTAGCGCTTCTTCGGTTGACGGACCCCGGGGGAGAGTGCGTAAGTTTGCGTGCTTAGTGGCAGCCGCCCGGCAAACGCCCGGGACGCGATACTTCGCGTAACTGCCAGCGTGCAGTCGCAAAGCGCGGCCGCGTAGACATCAAACAATCGATATGAAGCCAGCCACCCGGCCGGCTTCGCAGAAGGAGTTTTCGTCTACATGAATAAGTCCGTAAAGACCGCTTTCGCCCGCATCGGTATGGCCGCAGGCCTGGTTGCTGCTCCGGCAGCCGCCGCAGTTGCGGCAGCCCCGGCCGCACAGGCCGCACCGGTAAGCGCCTGGGATCAGGTCGCACAGTGCGAGTCCGGTGGCAACTGGAGCATCAACACGGGCAACGGCTACTACGGCGGGCTGCAGTTCAGCGCCCAGACCTGGTCTGGCTTCGGCGGCACGAAGTACGCCCCGACTGCTAACCAGGCCACGAAGGCGCAGCAGATCGAGATCGCCGAGAAGGTCCTGGCCAAGCAGGGTGCAGGCGCTTGGCCGAACTGCGGCAAGGTGCTGGGCTAACTTAAGCGTCCAGGTACTTTTCCGGAATATCGAGAGCCACCAGGTCCTCCCGGGACTTGGTGGATTTTTCTAGCGCTACCTTCACCACGTGGCGCATCTGATCCTCGGGATCGGGGATGCGGCGCTGTTCGGACATCAGCACGGTCAGGATCTCCGGCTGATCCTTGAAGCAGTGCCAGACCACGGCGTTTGCCAGCGATTCCAGCACTAGGCCGCGCGGCTGCAGGGCCTGCTTCGGCCGGTCGGCGCGCTTGCCTCCACCGCGCGGGCGGACGTGCAGATCCTGCTGGCCGATGCCCACGATGGAGCCGTCTTTGTTGTAAATGATGGAGGTGTACGGCACGTTGCAGTAGCCGTCCTCTTCGACGGTTTCGGTGATCCAATTGATCAGCTCGGGCGTGAGATCCACGTCCATGTATGCCCCACTGCGACCGGGCTTGAGGAATTGGAAGGTGCCGGTACGGGTCCAAGCTTCGTATTCAGTGCCAAGACGGCGGGCGATCAGGGTGCCGAACAGCACATCCGTCATGGAAAACAGCGTTCCGCCGAAGGCGGCGCCGTGCATGTTGGCGTTCCACCAACGCAGGTTCAGCACGATGCGCGCGTGTGCCCAGTCTTCGGAAACGCGGGTCATCTTAATGCCGGAGCACAGCAGCGGCGGCCAGAGGTTCATCATGCGCCGCATGCGGTTCGGCTTCTCGATCATCTTGTCTGCGAAGGCCGGTACTGCCTTCATTTGTGCACGGTAAATCTTTTTTAGAGGTTTCATGATGCGTTTATGCTACCGCGAGGCCGCCAGCGGTAAGCATCTATAAAAGTATTTTCTTTTTATTGACGCCCCTACGTCCGCGCCGCCCCGCACGCTTGTTCGAAACTTAAGGTGGATGGCCTCCTGGGCTGTCCAGGGCGATTGCTAGCGTGTTGGGTTATGAGCAAGAGGGTAAGTGGGCGTGTATCCGCACGTGCAGCGGCGCTGCTAGTGGGCGTGAGTTTGCTACTTGGTGGGTGCGCCGAGGGTACGGAGTTCCTAGAGGGCGGAAGTTCGGCGTCACAAAGCTCGGAAGCACCGGTAGAACCGACCACAGAAACGGTGCCGGAGCAGTCAGAACAATCCGAGCCCCCAGAGCAGCCAGAACCGGAACAAGAACCAGAGCAACCCGCAGCGCCGGAACGGTCGCTGCACCAGCAGAACATGCTGGACCTGCTGGAGACGCTGGCGGTCAAGGGGCGCGCGCCGAAGACGGGCTACAGTCGCGATGAGTTCGGCCAGCGGTGGAAGGACATCGACCGCAACGGTTGCGACCAGCGCAACGACATCCTCGCGCGCGACCTCACCAACGTGGAGGCGCCGAAGGGTTGCAAGGTGCTCAGTGGTGACCTGCAGGATCCCTATACCGGCCAGCACATCCACTTCGTCCGTGGGCAGAACACCAGCCGGGCAGTGCAGATCGACCACGTGGTGGCGCTGGCCGATGCCTGGCAGAAGGGTGCCCAGCAGCTTTCCCCGGAGCGGCGTGAGCAGTTCGCCAACGATCCTATGAACCTGCTGGCCGTTGATGGGCCGGCGAATATGCAGAAAGGCGCGGGCGATGCCGCGACGTGGCTACCGGCGAATAAGGGTTTCCGCTGCACCTATGTCTCCATTCAGGTGCGAGTGAAGGCGGAGTATCAACTGTGGGTTACACAGGCGGAAAAGGAGGCGATCCAGCGCGAGCTTGGTCGCTGCTAGCAGCCGACTACGAGGGTGTGCGCAGTGGGCTTCCCAGCTGCCGGCCGCGGGGGCTGGAAACGCTGCGGTCGCCGGGCACCCAGAAGCGGAGTAAGGCATCCGCGTTCTTGGTGATCCCTATGCGTTTGCCACGGGTGATCTCTGGGATAGCTGTGCGTGGGGTCAGGGTAAACGGGGCAGTAGTGGATGAGGTATCGCCTGCGCCAGAAATCACTTGATCAACCGCCGAGCCATTAAGGTCCAGGTTCAAACCAAGTGCTGCGCCCAGGTTTCCTGGCCCACGCGCAAGCGCTTCATCCGCGGGCTTTGATCCGCGCCGGGCACGGGCAATTTCGAGCCCCTCGATGATTTTTCCTGCGCGCAGCAGTACTCCTCCAGCCTCGCCATCGGGGCTGCACACCAGGTTGCCGGCACGGTGGATGCCATAACTGGCATACACGTAGAGGTGCTGGGGAGGGCCAAACATAACCTCGCAACGAGGGGTCGGGCCGTTGAAGGCATGGGACGCTTCGTCTGCAATCCCCAGATAGGCCTCGACCTCGGTCAACTCGATAGCCACTCCGCCGTGGCGCAAGACCGCGCCCAACAAAAGCGGGGCGACGACGTCGGCGGGTTGGGCGAAATCGATTCTCTGTGCGCTTCGATCCATGTAGCCATTGTGGTGCTATTGCCCTAAACCCGCCAAGGTTGGTCCATTGTTGCCGAAAACTAGACTGCTTGGTCTATAATCGTTGAAACGATGCGCGCCGGGCCGTGAATTCCCGGCGCAGATAAGCACTAAAACGCGCGACCAAGCACTAGTTCGAAGAGGAGTTTCCATGGCCCACAACACAGATGCCATCCACGCAGGCTACGAGCCCGACGAGTTCATGGGCTCCATCAACGTGCCGATCTACGCCTCCACCACGTTCGCCCAGAATGCGCCGAACGAGCTGCGCGGAGGCTACGAGTACGGTCGGGTGGCGAACCCGACCGTCGACTCGCTGGCCCGCACAATCGCCGCCTTGGAGGGTGGCAAGCACGGCCGCGTCTACGCTTCTGGCATGGCCGCCACCGATCACCTGCTGCGCGTGCTGTTGCGCCCCGGCGACCACCTGATCATGGGGCACGACGCTTACGGCGGAACGTATCGCCTGATCGCCACCGTTTTCAAGGACTGGAACGTGGACTTCACCGTGGTGGACACCACCGACTCCGAGGCCGTCCGTGCGGCGCTGACCCCGAAGACGAAGCTGGTGTGGCTGGAGACCCCGACGAACCCACTGCTCGCCGTGACCGACATCGCTGCCATCGCCGAGGTGCTCGCCGATGAGTTTGGTAGTGACGCCCCCACGCGCCCGCAGCTGATCGTGGATAACACCTTCTGCAGCCCCTACCTGCAGCGCCCCCTGGATCACGGCGCGGACGTGGTGCTGCACTCCACCACGAAGTACATCGGTGGGCACTCCGATGTGGTCGGCGGTGCGATCGTCAGCAACGATGCACAGCTGGACGAGGATCTCGACTTCCTGCTCGGCGGTGCGGGTCCGATTGCCTCGCCTTTCGATGCCTACCTGAATGCCCGAGGCCTGAAGACCCTGGGTGTGCGCATGGACCGCCACTGCTCGAATGCACAGGCCATCGCGGAATACCTGGATGAGCGGGAGGAAGTCGCCACTGTCCTGTACCCCGGCCTGCCACAGCACCCCGGCCACGAGGTGGCCAAGCGCCAGTCCACCGGCAAGGGATTCGGCGGCATGATCTCCGTACGCTTCCACTCCGAGGAAGCGGCGCTGAAGTTCTGTCAGTCCACCAAGCTGATTTGCCTGGCGGAGTCGCTGGGCGGTGTGGAATCGCTGCTGGAGCACCCGGCGACGATGACCCACCAGTCGGTTGCGGGCTCCCAGCTGGAGGTTCCGCGCGACCTGGTGCGCATCTCCATCGGCATTGAGGATCTGGAGGATCTGCTCGCAGATGTCGCGCAGGCGCTGGAGCAGCTTTAAACTACTGGACTTATGAAGTCCTTTTCTTCTTCCAAGTCCCTGACTGCACTGGCCACCGCAAGCGCCCTGACCATCAGCGCCGTCGCAGCCGCCCCGGCGCAGGCCATCGCCCCGTCCGAGGGCAAGGGCTCCAGCACCGCCCCGATCACCCAGCCCACCGACCCAGATTCCAACCCGAACAACCCGAAGGCCAACAACGAAGGCTCCCTGGCGGGCAGCATTGAATCCGCGAACCCGGGTGCCGAATGGCTGCTGAAGACCTTCCCGCTGGGCAGCACGGATCCCGCAGGTTCCCTAGGTAAAGATGTACCGCCGATCGCAGGCATTCTGGCCTGGGTCGGCGGTGTCGTAGGTGCGGTTGCCCTGGGCGCGGCACTGGTTGGTGGCTACCAGCACGCCGTTCAGCAGGGCTGGATCCAGCCGCTGTAGGGAGGCTAGGCGCTAGCTAGCCTGGCGCGGGTTAGGCGTCCTCGCCAACACCGGAGTAGCCAAGCTCGTCGAATACCTGCTTAACCTCGCCGCGCTTCGGGGCGATGAGCTTGGACTCTAGAACGATGTCCTTGTCCTTGTTGAAGATGAACACGATCGTGTTGCCCCTGTCCTTAACGTAGCCAGCGTATTCGTTCGGCTTGTCGTTCACGATCGTCGCGCCGCCGTCCTTGAATTCCTTCTCCTTGACCTCGACGTACTCCTTGTCGTTGATGAAGTCCACGTCCCAGTAGGCCCAACCCGAACCCCGAACGCCCTTACAGTTTGCGCCGGTCATGTCGCGCTTCTCCTTGGAGGAGTCGTAGTAGCGCAGAGTGAAGGTTCCGTCCTTGCACTTGTTCACCAGGTCGTTGACCTTCTCCGGCATTGCGTCCTTGTAAGTGGCGGGGAGGGAATCATCCGGTCCGCCGACGTCACCCCTCTGCGCGGCGGTGGAGCTCGGTGCGCTTGAGGTCTCGGAAGTAGTGGACTCCTCGGAGCTTTCCTCGCTGGTCTCCTCGGTGCTCTCTTCGGAGTTGCCCTCGGTCTGGGAGGTCGAGGTTTCGTCGGAATCGGATCCGTCATCATCCTTGGCCAGCAGGAAGTAGCCGCCTACCGCCAGGGCAATGACGACAGCGAGGGCGACGATGATGCCGATAACCTTGCCGGTGCCCCCGCCACCACCGCCGGAGTTGAGGTCTTGACCATAGGCGCTGGCAGCACCGCCAGCGAAGGGGTTCTGGCCAGGCTGTCCGGACTGTCCGGGTTGGCCGTAGCCGCCCTGGTTAAAAGGATTCTGTCCGGGCTGACCATTCGCACCAGGCTGGCCGTAACCGCCTTGCGGGCCGGGCTGGCCATAACCCCCGGGCTGTGGCTGCTGTGCGCCGTATTGCTGACCGCCCTGGGGCTGGTTCTGGTTTGCGCCCCACTGAGTGGTCTCGTCACCTGGGTTGGAGCCGTTGTTGAAGGGGTTGTTCTCCCCGTTGTTGCCGCCCTGGTTGGGCTGGTTATCGAATGGATTGTTGTTCGTCATGAGGGGACAGGTCCTTTACTCTCTGGAAACGTCATTTTCTGGGTTTTAGGGGCCTGGGAAACAATGGCGCCCTCTCTGTGTGAGGGGCGCCTTCCCGCGGCGCTCGGTAGGTCAAATGGTACGACCCCCGCGGGATGTTCCGTTTCGTTATTCTTCTTCTGAGCTAGGGGTGAATAACGGGGGGGGATAAATCCCCTTGTGATGAGGCTAAGGCTTCTCGTAGCCCAGCTGGGTGAGGACCTCTTGCAGGGTGGACTCGTCTTCGAAGTACATCTTGGTTTCCA
Organism: Corynebacterium evansiae; assembly: GCF_027570065.1. Classification (NCBI taxonomy): domain Bacteria; kingdom Bacillati; phylum Actinomycetota; class Actinomycetes; order Mycobacteriales; family Corynebacteriaceae; genus Corynebacterium; species Corynebacterium evansiae. Next base: position 145,143 of record NZ_JAKMUT010000007.1, read on the forward strand.
TGGCGATGCCCTTCGACTTGTTCATGATGAATACGAACGGCTTGGAGTCGTCCATGAGGTAGCCCGCGAAGTTGTTCGGGTCATCGGACCAAATCTCAGCGCCCTGTTCCTTTACGTAGTCGATCTCGTCGGGTACGAACTTCGCATCGATAACGAAGTCCACCTTCTTGCGCTCCCAGGCGGAATCCCGTACGCCGGTGCACTGCATGCCCTTGACCTCGCGGTTGTTATCGCGGGCGAGCTCGTAGGTGCCGTTCTTGCAGTCGCGAACCAGTTCCTGCATCTTCTCGGGCATCGCGTAGGTGTAGGGCTTGTTCATCGAATCATCTGGGCCGTCGAAGTCGCCGGCCTTCGCGGGCTCCTTGGAGGAGGACGAGGTCTCGGAGGTGGAGGATTCCGAGCTGGATTCGGAGGAGTCCTCGCTGGTCTCTTCCGACGAGCCAGACTCTTCGGAGCTCGACGAGGAGCTGGAGGCATCCGTGCTCTCCTCGTCATCCTTGCTCAGGAGGAAGTAGCCACCAACAATCAGGCCGATTACGACAACTGCGGCGACGATAATGCCGATGATTTTGCCACCGTTGCCGCCGCCACCGTTGCCTCCGGCGTTACCTGGCTGGCCGTACGCGCCATAGGGCTGCGAGTTGAACGGGTTCTGCCCCGGCTGACCTTGCTGGCCCGGCTGCCCCGGCTGGCCATAACCCTGCTGACCGAAACCTTGCTGGCCATAACCCTGCTGGCGCTGCTGGCCAAAGCCTTGCGCGCCGTAGCCTGGCTGGTTCTGTTGACCGTAACCAGACTGACCCTGCTGACCGTAGCCCGGCTGGCCTTGGTTCTGGCCGCCCGGGAACTGCTGGTTGCCGTAGCCCTGCTGGCCTTGGTTCTGGCCGCCCGGGAACTGCTGGTTGCCGTAGCCCTGCTGGCCAAAGGGATTCTGAGGCTGATTCGGATTCTGTCCCGGGTTGTTCTGAGAACCGTTATCGGATCCGGGGTAACCGCCTCCGTAATTATTAGTCATAAGAATTCCTTAAGGTAACGCCATAACCTTTGCTAAAGAAAAAGGTTAATGCATAGCTTTCTCTATTGCAGTGTTCTGCAGGGATTGCCTCAAACCAAAACTAAATAGACCCCGCTGCCTGCGCTTGGTCGCTACATTGGAATTCATGAGTTCTACTAATGCAGAGTCCACGAATGCACAGGCCACGTCCATTCCACCAACTAACTCTCGCGTCGCCGTCGTCACCGGCGCGAGTGCAGGCATTGGCGAAGCCACCGCTAAGCTGCTGGCCGCGGACGGCTGGCATGTGGTGTTGGCCGCACGCCGTGCAGAAAAGCTAGAGCAGGTAGCGCAAACGATCGCCCAGGAGGGCGGCAAGGCTACGCCCCTTGTGCTGGATGTGACGGATAGGGCGTCAATAGATAACTTCACCGCAGCGCTCGCCGAGCTGACGGGCTCCAAGATAGACCTACTGGTCAACAACGCAGGTGGCGCGCGGGGGCTCGACCCTGTGCTGGAAGCCGATCCGGAGGATTGGCGCTGGATGTTCGAGGCGAACGTGATGGGCACCCTGGAGGTCACGCGCGCGCTGTTCGATCAGCTGCAGGTGGCGGACGCACCGCAGGTTATCAACGTGGTTTCCGTTGCCGGTCGCGGCGCTTACCGCGGGGGTGCGGGTTATAACGCGGCGAAGTTCGGGCAGACCGCGCTGACTGACGTGATGCGCATGGAGTTCGCCGAGGCGGGCGTGCGCGTCTGCCAGGTCGACCCGGGCCGGGTGGCCACTGACTTCAGCCTGAACCGCTTCAAGGGCGATGCCGAGCGGGCCGAGGAGGTTTACGCGGACAAGCTAAACCTGCAGGCAGAGGACATCGGCGAGGCTATCCGCTGGATCGCGGATCGCCCCCGCCACATGGACGTAGAGTCCATCATGATCCGCCCGCTTGACCAGGTTTAAACCTGGCGCTCGGGATGGCTCGGCGGGTAAGCCGCGCCGGGTTAACCCCGGCAACCAGGGTTTTACTGGAAGGTGACGGCAGTGCCGGTCGCGCTGACCATCACCATGCCGCCCTGCCCCAGGGACTCGTAGTCGACGTCCACGCCGACGATGCCGTGGGCGCCCATCTCCAGCGCGCGATCCACCATCTCCTTTAGCGCGGACTCGCGAGCCTGCAGGATCTCGCCCTCATATGCGGAGGAGCGGCCACCGGTGATGTTGCGGAAGCCCGCGCCGATGTCCTTGAACATGTTGATACCGGCCACCGTCTCGCCCGAGACGATGCGCAGGTACTGCCCAATGGTGTGGCCCTCGACGTTGTTGGTGGTAGTGACGATCATGGAGTTGCTGGCCTTTCTGCGAGTCTTTCTTAATGACGCCCACGTCTGCCGCGGGCGCGCTTATGCAACTGACTATAGAGGACTGCGTGGGCTGCGCGCGCGTGAAAACTTCAGTTGGCCTTCCGGCTAGGGTGGGGGCATGGTCACCGTGATCGCCAGCCCGCAGTCCACCTCCGAAAATCTCCAGCCGCTGAAGTTGGGGGACCTGCCGGAGGATCTTGTCGCCGCAGTGCGCGGCGCCAAGTACGTGGAGGTATTCACCGGGGCGGGCATGTCCGCCGATTCCGGTTTGGATACCTTTCGCGACGCGCAGACAGGCATCTGGTCGCATGTTGATCCCCAGGCGATGGCCACCTTGGACTCCTGGGCGAAGGATCCCGAGCCCATGCTGGCCTGGTACTTGTGGCGGGCGGTGCTATGCCGCCGCGCAGAGGCAAATGCGGGGCACCGGGCGATAGGTGAGTGGGCGGAACGAGGGGGCGTCACCGTACATGTAACAACCCAGAACATCGATGACCTGCACGAGCGTGGTGGCAGCAAGATCGTGGCGCACCTGCATGGCAGCCTGTTTAGCTACCGCTGCAGCATTTGCGGCAAGCCCGCGCGCATGCCGGAGCTGCCCGAGAAACAGGTGAAACGTGCCACGCCGCCGACGTGCTCACTGTGCGGGAACCCGGTGCGGCCGGGCGTGGTGTGGTTCGGTGAGCCGTTGCCGCACCGGGAATGGGAAGCCGCCGAAGAGGCAATGCGGGCGGCGGATCTGGTGGTGATCATTGGCACTTCGGGCGTGGTGTGGCCCGCCGCAGGCCTGCCCGCGATCGCAGCCCAACGCGGCACGCCCATCGTGGAGATCTCGCCCGCGCGCACGGACCTAACGGATATGTGCACATGGTCGCTGCGCACCACCGCGGCGAACGGGGCGCCGCTGCTGGTGGAGGCGGCGGAGGGGCGCGCCTAGAGCGGCGCTGAGCCAGCCTCGCTTAGAACCCCGCTAGTTCTGTGGATTCGGCGGCGCCTGCTGGTTGTGCTTTGGCATCAGGCCGGCGTTCATCGGCGGGATCTTGTGGTTCGGGTCGAACATCTGCGCCTCGATCTCCGGAGCCAGCGTCTCCGCGAAGATGTTGTTGAAGTGGTGCGCATCGCGGTAGACCGCCATGTTGCCGATGATGGAAGGACACCAATCCTCGCGGCAGATTGCGGCCGTCAGATCCATGAGCGTCACGTCCATACCCTTGTACGCCTCGATGGAGGGATCCACAGGCAGCAGGGAGTCCCAAATGCTCTGGCCACACTCGGCGTTGATGGCCAGCACCTCGTCGAAGTTCGGGCGGCCGGGGTTGGCCAGGCCGGGGAAGTCCTCATTCTCTGCAACCTCGCCCTGTTTGCCTTCCATCATCTCGGCAACGCAGGCGCGCATGTCGCGAGGTGCACCCTTGTCGGTGGTCTGCCACGGGTTATCGCGCATCAGCCAGCTGTGGATGCCCTGGTCCGTGAAGCTCTGCACCAGGTCCTTGTACTCCTGCGGCACCTGCTCCGGGCCAGCGCCACCGATCGAGGTCGGGCGCGTACCGGTCATGAAGATGCCCTCTGTCGGCGGATTCTCCTTGATGTAGTCCACGACCTTCTCCGACCAACTGAGGCAGGAGGGGTACTCCTCGCCATTGACGCGCGTGATCTTGGCGTTTACCGGGCAGCCCATCTTCAGCAGCGGGATCATCTTCACGTGCCGGTTGCGGCCCACGATGTCCAGCGCCGGAATGTAGTGCTCGGAGTGCGAGCCGCCGATCACATAGATGGTCTTGTCGGAGTTGACGTCGCCATACGCGCATTCCTCGTCGGAACGGTTGAAATTCTTCGTCAGGATCAACGCATCGCTATCGAAACCGATCTGGCAACCATCGGGCTGCGTCTGCGGCAGCAGGGCGTGGAAGTCCTCCAGCGGCGGCACGATCGGCATGTTCTCCGGCACGGGGGCGTTCACCAGGAAGCTCGCCGCGCCGGGGTAGATCGATCTATCTGCGGCCAGGTCCCACAGCTGTTCACTGTTCACATCCTCGCGGTGCTGAAGGTACTTTGGTGACGCCACCACAGACCCAGCGAGCACCAGAATCAGCACGGCATAGACGGCCTTCGGCCAGGCGGACAGGGACTTTGCCCAGTACTTCGGGCTGAGCAGCACCCAGTTACGCTCGGGCTTCTTGCCCTGGCGCAGGGGGCGTTCAATCAGCTTGTTGGAGAGCCAGGCCAGCACCACGCTGGCTGCGATCACGGCTGCACCCAGGGCGGGGCTGACCTTGGGAACGTTGAAGTAGTAGACGCACAGCACCAGAATCGGCCAGTGCCAGACGTACAGGGCGTAGCTGATGCGACCCAGGAACTGGAACGGGCGCGTCAGCAGCAGGCGAGTCACGCCTACGGGCTCGCCGGAGTGGCCGGAAAGAACCACCAGCAGGGCGCCGCCCAGCGGGATCAGCGTCCACGGGCCGGGGAACTGGTCCGCGCCGTCCAGGAAGAGGCCGGTGCTGATGATCATGCCCAGGCCGACAATGCCCATCACGGTGCGGGTCCAGCGGCCCAGCGGGCGCAGCACCGGGTTGCCGTTCGCGTCGCGGCGCAGCAACAGCATGCCCAGCAGGCCACCCAGACCGATCTCCCAGAAGCGGCTCAGCGTGGAGTAGTAGTTGATGGTCTGGTCTTCAAAGTGGAAGTACGTGGCGTAGGCGAAGGAAAGTACTGTCGCGGCGGTCAGCACAACCAGCAGAGCCGGGCGTGCGTACTTCCGGAAGATTAGGGCAAGCAGAGTAACGACCACCAGGGATGCTACGTAAATCTGCAGCTGCGCCGACATGGACCACAGGTGTTGGAAGGGGCTGACGGTGGTGCGCACTGAGGTGTATTCGCGGCCGGAGTACGCCAGCTGCCAGTTGATGTAGTAGCCCAGGGAAGCCACTGCATCCTTTGCCATCTGTACGTGCACCAGGCGATTCATTAGAAGTAGCGAAGCCGCCAATACACTGGCGACCACCACTGCCAGCAGCGGGAATAGTCGCCGGATGATGCGGATCAGCGACTGAATGAAGGTAAGCCCCTTCGGGTTCTGCGCGTTGCGCAGCTGGCTGCCGAAGAAGAAGATGCCGCCGAGCAGCAAGAACACGTCCACGCCGGAGCTGACTTTGCCGACGAAGACGTGGAAGATCACGACCAGGCCGATGGCCAGACCGCGCAGGCCTTCGATGTCGTAGCGCATCGTGCTGGAACGTGCGCCGGACTTAGCTGGTTGTTTTACCTTTGTGGCGTTCGACTGCTCTGCCTTCTTGGCTGCGCTATCGTCCGCCGAAGAATTTCCCTGTGCCATAACTCGGATAAGTCTATTGACCAGGGGGAAAAATATCGAAACGACTCACCCGAGAATGCTCAAAGCTGCGACGGCGATCACGCCAGGCGCGGCGGGGGCTACTCGAAGTACACATCCTCCAAAGACAGCGCTTCTGCAGTACTGGCCTGGTTACGGGCAGTTTCTACATAGCGCGCCGCGTGGGCGATGAAGCCCTGGCGCTCTTCCTCCGTCAGCTCGCGGCGCACCTTCGCGGGAAGGCCAGCGGCCAGGAATCCCGCCGGAATCTGCTGCCCTTCCAGCACCACCGCGCCCGCTGCGACGAGGCTGCCGCCTCCAATAGTGGAACCCGATAGCAGTGCCGATTGCATGCCAATCAGTGTTCCCGCCCCCACATGCGAGGAGTGAACCAGCGCCTGGTGGCCGATGGTCACATCGTCCTCCAGCACGCATTCCTGGCCGCGCTCCACGTGCATCACGGAGTTGTCTTGCACATTCGTCCGCTCGCCGATGCGGATTGCGCCCACGTCACCGCGCAGCACGCACCCGTAGAACACGGAGGAATCCGCCCCGATTTCCACATCCCCAATGATCGTCACGCCCGGGGAGATCATCGCGCTGCGGTGGATCCTCGGCGTCTTGCCCTGATACGGAAGGATAATCGGTGCTGCATTCATGTTTCCCACCCTAACTATTTTTGGACGCCCACGCTTCCCATTGCCTGGAATACCCCACCTAACCCTGCAGGATCGGTAGCGTTGACACCATGAGCGAGAACGTCACCAGTGAAAAACCAGTAACGATCCTCGTCGTCCACCACAGCCCGACCGAGAAGGCGCAGAAACTCGCCGACACTGTACTCGCGGCAGCACGCGCCGCCGCGGAGGAAGTGAACGCCGAGCTGAGTCCGGCCACAGGTGGAGAGCCAGGCAGGGAGCCAGGCGAGGGTGCAGGCCAGCCCGCCGTGCAGGTGCTGGAACGCCAGGCCCTGGAGCCGGATGTGGAGGAGCTCCGCGGAGCGGACGCCGTGATCCTGGGCACCACCGCCAACTTCGGATACATCTCCGGAGCCCTGAAGCACTACTTCGACACGGTCTACGTGCCCGTCCTCGAAGAGAAGAAAGCCACCCCGACCAGCTGGTGGATCCGGGGTGGCTACGATACGACGGGTGCGGAGAAAGCCATGCGCTCCATCCTCACGGGGCTGGAATGGGAAACGGTGGCTGAACCCGTCGAGTTCACGGGAGATATTGAGCCCCACCTGGCGGAGCTAGAGGCTATGGCTCAGGCTGTGGTGGGCCAGGCTGTGGCGTCAATAATCTAAAGAGCCCTAAGGAAAGAGCTTGTTAGCGCAGGTCGGACAGGACGCACGCAGCGCCTGCGGCGGCGGTGGTGACGGTCAGAACGGCAGGCCAGGCGCCGATCTTCTTGGCTAGCGGGTGGGAAAGGCCAAACGCGGCAAGGTATCCGGCGGTCAGGCCCGTGGCAACACCCGCGCCAGCCTTAGCGTTCCAAGAGCGGGCAGCGTAGCCACCTGCAGCGGCCAGAATCACGCCACCGAGAGGGCGAATACCGGTCTCGCGGGCAGTCAGCCAGCCGCCGACCAGGCCAGCGATGACGACGGATGCGGTGTTGACTTCCTTAGCGGGCTTCAGGGAGGCGGTGGGCTTGAGCTTGTTCAGCTGATTCTTCTTCGACATGACTCCAACTCTACGCTGGTGAAAGGGGAGTAGTTTCGCAAATGAATTAGAAGTAGGACTAGGGTGGCAACCAGACCAAAGCTTTCTGCCCATCCGAGACCATGAGGAGGCATGTGTTCCATGGTTGAACGCATCGATACCCGGTTAACCAGACTATGGGGAATCGATAAGCCCATCATCGGCGCACCGATGGCGGGGCGCTCCGACGGCCACCTGGCAGCCGCAGTCAGCCGCGCCGGTGGATTGGGAATGTTCGGCGCCGGCGCGGGAACCAAGCCCGAATGGATCCTGGAGAACGCACGCATCACCGCAGAGGCTGGACCCTACGGAATCGGCCTGATGGTGTGGGCGCTGGAAGACAACCCGGCCCAGTTCGATGCAGTGCTAGAGGCCAAGCCGAAGGTAGTGAGCCTGGGCTTCGGCGACCCCAAGCCCTACGTAGACCGCGCTCACGAGGCCGGGATCTCTGTCGTGGCTCCCATCAACACCATGGCGCAGTTGCGTCAGGCATTGGTCGCGGGTGTGGACGCCGTGTGTGTGCAGGGAACGGACGCCGGCGGGCACACCGGACACATCGGAACGCTGCCGCTGCTGCAGATCGTGATGGAATACATGCAGGTCAACGCGCCGGGCGTGCCGATCGCTGCCGCGGGTGGCATCGCCACCGGCAGGGGCGTGGCCTCCGTGTTGGTGGCAGGCGCCGACGCAGCATGGGTTGGCACCGCACTGCTGGCCTCCCCGGAAGCCGCCGGGGCGCCCGAGCTGCGACAGGCCGCGATCAAGGCCACGGCCAGCCGGACCGTGCTGACCGACATCTACGACCGCGCCGAAAAGCAAAAGTGGGATACGGAGCAGTGGCCCACCCGCACCGTGCGCAATGCATTCGTGGACGTTTACCGCCCGCTGTCCGAAGCGGGGGAGGTCACCGACGAGGAACTGATCGCGGCCCGCGCCGAGGGCGGGGACTTTGCCGACGAGTTGAAGCTGCACGCGGGGCAGGGCGTGGAGCTGCTACGGGCAGAGGTGCCCGCCGGTGAGGTCGTGCAGGGTATGTACGACGAAGCGCTGCACTGCCTCGGGCGTTTCTCCTAAGGAGGAAACCGCATGGACATCGACCGCGTGTACGACTGGCGCGACCGACAGCGCCAAGGTCTGTATTTAGTGGACCGGTTGTGGCCTAGGGGCGTCAAGAAAGAAAGCCTAGATTTGGCCGGCTGGCCGAAAGAACTAACGCCCAGCAGCGACCTGCGCCGAGAGTTCCACAATGGTTTGAGCTTTGCCGAGTTCCGCGAGAAGTACGTGGCGGAGCTGGAGGAACGGAAAGCCGCAGGGGAACTGGACGATGCCCTGACCGAATTGCGCGACTACCAGGAGCGGGCGACTGAGGAAGGCGCTCCGGAGCTCCTGCTGCTGTATGCCGCGAAAGAAAAAGAGCACAACCATGCGGTTGTGCTCCGAGATTGGCTGGCACCCCAGCTGGAAAGCTAAGGCGCCGGCTATCTAGCCAATCGCGCTAGAGGCGCTGGCGCGACAGGAAGTTCCAGACCTCCTGGGAAGCATCCGGAACGCGGTTCCAGGTGTGGTTCTGCGGGTTCAGAATCAGCTGCAGCTCCTTGCGAGCGCAGGGGTACACGTGGCGCTCGCCACCCCGGATGCGGGTGACGCGCGGCGGGTAGCCGCAGCCGTTACGCTTCGCGTAGCTACCCACCAGGTCGCGAACAGCCAGGTAGTGGGCGCCGTTGTGGCGGTAGCCACCGTTGATCTTCATCATCGTGTCGCCACGGCCATGCATGATCAGGAACGGGATTGCGCGGTTCTTGCAGCCCATGTTCACCGGATCGTAGTAAGCACCGCCGACGGCAGCGGCACCAGCGAAGACGTGCGGCAGGTGGCAAGCCACGACGGCAGTCATGCCGCCGCCGTTGGAGTGACCGGTGGCGTAGATGCGGCCACGGTCGATGTTGTAGGTGCGGTCGATCTCATCGATGATCTGCAGGATGAACTTCAGATCAGTGCCGCCCTTTACCACTGCGTAAGGGGCACCCTCCCAGCCGTGCTTGATGGACTCCGGGAAGATCTTGATGGCCTGCTGGCGAGCACCGGTCTCGTACAGGCGGGAGTAGCGGCGGAAGTTCTCCGGGGTATCGCGCCAGCCGTCGAAGCCGAAGATCACCGGAGTGGGACGCGCCGGGTTGTAGTGCGTCGGCATCTCCAGGATGTAGCGACGGTTGTAGCCAGCGGAACGGGTGTACACGCTGGTCTGGTGGCCGTTGCCAACACGCGGGGCCGGCTTGGCGGTGTTGACGCGCTGCGGGCCAGCCGGCTTACTCGGAGCCGGGGGCTGGAGCATGCGCTGCAGGTCAGCAGAGCCAGCGGGCAGTGGCGGTAGCTCCGGCATCGGGGGCAGCTGCGGCATGGGCGGCAGCTGGGGTAGCGGCGGGACGGAGCCCTGCGGGGCAGCGTTTGCCTCCGGTGCGTTGTAGGTAGCCACGCCCGCGGTACCGAACGCGGTGGCCAGCACCAGCGACAGCGCTACGGCAATGCGCTGAAAGGAAGACAAGAAGGAACTAAGAGATCGATTCACGAATGTGACTATACATATATGTGAAGAAGCTGCCAATTGGATTGGGAAATTCTGGCTAGCTGGAGTTGCTAGCTGAAGTTCGGGCCGTAGAAGTTCCTGCTCACGGTCGGTAGACTGGGCACCATGATTACTGAAACTCTTGCGGCAAACACTTTCCTACTCGCTGAAGGCTCTGCAGTGCCCCCGCTGGGCATGTTCGGTTGGATCATTATCGGTGGCCTGGCCGGCTGGATCGGTTCCAAGATCATGGGCACCGACGAGCAGATGGGCTTCTTCCTCAACATCGTCGTCGGCATCATCGGCGGCTTCCTGGGTGGCTGGGTTCTCGGCCTGCTGGGAGTCGGTAGCGGCGGCATGTTCTGGAGCTTCCTGACCTGCCTGCTGGGTGCCTGCATCCTGCTGTTCATCGTCGGCCTGGTCACCGGCAACCGCAAGAAGTAGGTAACCGCAAGAAGTAACTGCCGTTACGAGCTGGAGCCGGGGTTTAGCCCACCAGCAACATAGAAAGCGCACCTTCGCCCAAGCGTGCGCTTTCGTTTTCTAGGCCCAAGCCCAGCCACATTACGAGAAGCAGGATAATGAGCGCGCAGATGATAAGAATCAGCGTGCCAATAAGGAAATAGGAGCGGAAAGGGCCACTTTTGGACTCTTTCTGCAGAGGCGCCTCAACCGTCGGTTGGGGGCCTTTTTTCTGTGGGTCTACGGCCGGTGTGCCCGTCTCATCGACGAAGCCGCCACGTTGGACGGATACCGCCCGGAACGTGCCCGTATCGCGTTGCTGGCTTTCCATCGGTCTTCTCCGGTTCGTAGATCTTAGCGGTTCGTGCTGTTTCAGCTGCATGTTCAGTGGCGGCGAAATTTTGCATAACTTCTGCAGGGCTGTGTATAGCCCTACGAAAGCTTAAAGGGTAAGAGGAACGAACAGTCGAAACTGTTGGGTTTCTTTAAGCTTAGTATTGTCGCTTCTTTCGTTTCGGGGCTGTCCCAATTCCAGGGGTGTAATGCCAGGTGAGCCTCAAGTGTTCCACCCCTAAGTAGGGTTATTCACAGTCCGAGCTGTCTGTGGATAACCCTGCTAATTGGATGGGTTGGTGGCCGTCTTACACGCCAACCCGTCCCACCTTTTGGTTACGCTGTTGAATGTCTACCAGCGCTCGCGAGCGCGCACCAAATTCCGCACATCAAACACTGCACACTGAATTCCAGGCCACATGTTTGGCACATGTTCTTGGCCGTAGTTGAAAGGAACCCGATGGAAGGCCAACTTCTCACCACCAGCACCGGGCAGCTCGTCGATGAATCGGGAGTCGCCCGTCCGCCGTGGGCCTACCGCAGCGAGATTGAGCTGGACTACTACGACAACGAGTGGGGTCGCCCCGTCATCACCGAACACGGCCTGCTGGAGCGCATCGCCCTCGAAGGCTTCCAATCCGGGTTGTCGTGGGCCACTATCCTGCGCAAGCGGAGGGATTTTCGCTCTGTGTTCTTTCTTTTTGACGCCCAGCGCATCACCGAAATGAGCGAGCCCCAAAGGCGCGCTGCTCTGCAGGATGAACGCTTGATTCGTAATGCCCGCAAGCACGAAGCGCTCTACGAAAACGCCAAGGCGACGCTGGAGCTGCGGCGAGCGGAGGAATATCAGGAATTGCCGGAGGATTCGCCCGCCCGCGACGTTCTGGGCGGGGCGGCCAACCGGCTGGCGCCGGGTCTGCCCGTACTCGTGTGGTCGTTTACCCCGGCGGAGCACTCCCGTCCGACATCGCTGGATGGGGTGCCCTCGACCTCGCCGGAATCCAAGGCGCTGGCGAAGGAGCTAAAACGCCGGGGATTTCAATTCGTCGGCCCCACCACCTGCTACGCGCTGATGCAGGCTATCGGCATGGTCGACGACCGGGTGGTGGAGCCTGCGACTTAGAGTCGTGCGGCCAGCTCCACGGCCTGGCGGATCGCGCGCTTGGCGTCCAGCTCCGCGGCGACATCCGCGCCGCCGATGATGTGGACGTTAGAGGTGCCGTCCTGCTCGGCGTCGCTCTTCTCGGCACCCTCCGGGCGCACGGACTCCTGACCCGTGCACAGCACGACCGTGTCCACGTTGATCACGCGCTCTTCGCGGTTCTCCTTGGTCTCACGCTCGATCTGCTCCAGCAGCTCCTGCTTTTCGGCGCGATCCAGCGTGCGGCCCTCGAAGGTGCCGGACTTGATCTGCTTGATCTTCTTCAGGGTGACCTGCGGATCCTCCACCGGGACGGTGATGTGCAGGCCGTCGGAATCGATCTTCTCGTAGGTCACGCTCACGATCTGCTCCGTGCCGCCCATGGCCACCGCCGCGCGGTGTACCCAGCCGGTCGTCTTGCCCAGCGTGCGGCCCATGCGGGTCGGCTTACGCTGCAGCATCACCACGCGGCGCTGCGGGCGCTCCGGCTGCGGGGAGGAGAGGTTGCCGTGCACATCCGAGTCCTCGACCACGCCCCACTGGCTGTTCCAGGAGGTCAGGGACTGCGGCGCGCCCTGGCGATCCTCCAGCAGGAACTCCGCCACGTCGTAGCCAATGCCGCCAGCGCCGATGACGGCGACGTACTCGCCCGGCGCCTTCTTCCCGGAGATCAGCTCGGCGTAGGTGGCGACGGTCACGCCGTCGATCTTGCCCTCTAGGCCTTCGTTCACGCCCGGGAACTCCGGGATGCGCGGGCGCACGCCCGTGGCCACAACAACTTCCTCGAAGCCATCGGTCTTAAGCTCCTCCGGGGTAACGGCCTTGCCGGTGGAGATGTTCACCTTCAGGCCCTCCAGGCGGTTGACCACCGCGTACAGCGCCTGTACGAACTCTTCCTTGCCCGGCACGCGCATCGCCAGGTTGAACTGGCCACCCAGGGTGTCAGCCGCTTCGAAGACGGTGACATCGTGGCCGCGCAGCGCCAGCGCCTCAGCAGCGAAGAGCCCGGCCACGCCACCGCCGATCACGCCGACCTTCTTGGTGCCCTGTGCGGGCAGCAGCTCCAGCTCGGTCTCGTAGGCGGCGCGAGGGTTAACCAGGCAGGTCGCCCGCTTGTTCTCGAAGGTGTGGTCCAGGCAGGCCTGGTTGCAGGCGATGCAGTGGTTGATCTCGGTGTTCAGGCCGCGTGCAGCGCGGTTGACGAACTCCGGGTCGGCCAGCAGCGGGCGAGCCATGGAGACCAGGTCGGCCTGCGGGGTGCCGGCGGGCTCGCCGTCGCCACCGTCCCAGCTGCCGTCGAGGATGGCCTCGGCAACCTCCGGGGTGTTGATGCGGTTGGAGGCCACCACAGGGATGTTTACGTGCTCGCGCACCTTCTGGGTTGCCCAGGCAAAGGCGCCACGGGGCACGGAGGTCACGATGGTCGGGATCTGCGCCTCATGCCAGCCCACACCGGAGCTCAGCAGGTCAGCCCCGGCCTCCTCGATCTTCTTGGCCAGCTGCAGGATCTCCTCCTGGCTCTGGCCGCCCTCGACCAGCTCCAGCACGGAGATGCGGTAGTCGATGACGAAGTCCTCCGGCACCTTTGCGCGGATGGCCTTAATGATCTCCACGGGGAAGCGCTGGCGGTTCTCCACCGAGCCTCCCCACTTGTCAGTGCGCTGGTTCGTGCGCTCCGCGAGGAACTGGTTAATCAGGTAACCCTCGGAGCCCATCACCTGCACGCCGTCGTAGCCTGCGTCAGCGGCGAGAGCGGCGGAGGTGGCGTAGGCGTCAATAAGCTTTTCAACGTCCTCGGTCGCGATCTCACGGGCGGGGAAGGGGCTGATCGGCGACTGCGAGGCGGAGGCGGACTCCGCCATCGGGTGGTAGCCATAGCGGCCGGCGTGCAGCAGCTGTAGCAGGATCTTCGCGCCACCGGCGTGCACTGCGTCGGTGATCTCACGGTGAGCTTCGGCGATCTCCGGAGTGTTAAACGGAGTGCCGTAGGGAGTCAGGTTGCCCTCCAGGACCGGCGGGTAACCGCCAGTGACCATCGCGGCCACGCCACCTTCGGCGCGGGCGGCATAGAAGGCGGCGAGCTTCGGCACGTCCTCGATGGAATCCTCCAGGCCGGTGTGCATGGAACCCATGATCACGCGGTTGCGGAAGGTGGTCTTTCCTACCTGGACAGGGGAGAGGAGGGTCTTGTAGGCGGTGGCGGGATCCTCCACCGGGGTGGCGGTGAGAGCGGTGGCACCCGGTGCTGTAGTCAGCGGCAGCAGAGTGCGGACGGAAGCGTCAGTGGAGTTGTTGGAAGGCTGGTTCGTCATGGGCGCAATTATCTCTAACTGCGCAAAAACTTGTGGGGCTTTCGAGGAAACCAAGATCATTCAGGCTGCTGCGCGTTAAAGTATGTATCAAAATGTGAGTAATGTATGACGATCGTCGCAGTTCAGCGTGACTTCGATCACACATAAAGGTGAGGCTAGAAAGAGTAAGGCAAACCTAATTTTGTCTGCTCGTGCCGACGGGTGCACTCTAGATAACCCAAGACGAAATGGTGTGACCGGAACTACAGCTGTTTCTTGGAGGAGACTCACGTCACCACCAGACCGGCGGTCCGATTGCAACTTTATTCGCATATGCAAATGCAGTACTTGTGACGAAAGTTAGGCCGTAAATCATGAAAAACTACCCTGCACGCCAGGGTCTTTACGACCCCCAGTTTGAGCATGATGCGTGTGGTGTCGCCTTCGTGGCTGACATGCACGGCCGCGCGACACGCGACATTGTGGACAAGGGCATCCAGGCCCTGGTGAACCTGGATCACCGCGGCGCAGCTGGAGCGGAAAAGAACACCGGCGACGGCGCCGGCATCCTCATCCAGGTCCCCGACCGCTTCTACCGGGAGGAGATGGCCAAGCAGGACATCACCCTGCCGCCGGCCGGCCAGTACGCCACCGGCATCGCCTTCCTGCCGAACTCCCGCATGGCCGCGCTCGACGCGGTACGTGCCGTCGAGGCCATCGTGAAGGAAGAGGGCCTGAACCTCATCGGCTGGCGCGACGTGCCCGTCGACGACTCGAGCCTGGGCGCCATCGCGCGCGACGCCGAGCCGCTGTTCCACCAGCTCTTTATCTCTGGTGTTGACGCCGACGGCTCCCCCCTCGAGGGGCTCGAGCTCGACCGTCGCGCCTTTTTCGTCCGCAAGCGTGCAGAACGTGAACTAGGTACCAAGGGCGCAGGCGAGGGGTCTGGTGGAGACACCGTATACTTCCCCTCCCTGTCCTCCCGGACCGTCGTCTACAAGGGCATGCTGACCACCCCGCAGCTGCGGGAGTTCTACCTGGATCTGCAGGACGAGCGCATGGAGTCCGCGCTGGCCATCGTGCACTCGCGCTTCTCCACCAACACTTTCCCGTCCTGGCCGTTGGCGCACCCCTACCGCCTGGTTGCTCACAACGGTGAGATCAACACCGTCCGCGGTAACGAGAACTGGATGCGCGCTCGCGAATCCCAGCTGCGCTCCGAGGTGCTGGGCGACCTGGACCGCGTACTGCCGATCTGTGACCCGGAGGGTTCGGATACGGGCCGCTTCGACGAGGCCCTGGAGCTGCTGCACCTGGCCGGCCGCAGCCTGCCGCACGCCGTGCTGATGATGGTTCCGCAGGCGTGGGAGCGCAACCCGCACATCGACCCGCAGGTCCGCGCGTTCTACGAGTATCACTCCAGCTTCATGGAGGCTTGGGACGGCCCGGCCGCCATCACCTTCACCGACGGCACTCTCATCGGCGCCACCCTGGACCGCAACGGTCTGCGCCCGGGACGCATCTGGATCACCAAGGACGGCCTCGTCGTCATGGCTTCCGAGGCCGGCGTGCTGGACATCCCAGACAGCGAGATCGTTAAGCGCACCCGCGTGGAGCCGGGCAAGATGTTCCTGGTCGACACCGCTCGCGGCTGCGTAGTCGAGGACGAGGAGATCAAGCAGGCGCTGGCCGACCAGCCCTACCAGCAGTGGGTAGAAGAAAACCTGGTCCGCGAGTCCGACCTGCCGACCGCCGAGCCGATCGACATGAACCACGAGCGCATCGTCCTGCGCCAGCGGGTCTTCGGCTACACCGAGGAAGACCTCGAGACCCTGCTGCGCCCCATGGCCGACAAGGGTGCCGAGGGTATCGGCTCGATGGGTACCGATACCCCGATCGCCGCCCTATCCGACCGCCCGCGCTTGCTGTACGACTTCTTCGCGCAGCGTTTCGCGCAGGTGACCAACCCGCCGCTGGATAGCTACCGCGAGAAGATGGTCACCAGCATGTTCACCCAGCTGGGTGCGCAGGCGGATGTTCTTAACCCCGGTCCGGACGCCGCCCACCGTATCCACCTGGACAGCCCGATTCTGGGTAACCAGACGCTGGCCAACCTGGCGAATGCGGCGGAGAACGCCGAGGCCGCAGGCTCCGGCGTGGACTTGAGCGCCTTCAAGGCTGTGCGCATCCCGGGCCTGTACTCCGTCGCCCACGGCGGCAAGGGGCTGCGCGAGGCCATCAACCGCATTCGCCGCCAGGTCACCGAGGCGATCGAGGATGGCGCGACCATCCTGATCCTCTCCGACCGCGAGTCCGACGAGCGCTACGCCCCGATCCCGTCGCTGCTGCTGACCAGCGCCGTGCACCACCACATGGTGCAGGAGAAGACGCGCACCCGTGCATCGCTGGTGATCGAGTCCGGCGGAGCCCGCGAGGTGCACCACCTGGCCATGCTCATCAACTTCGGTGCGGATGCCATCAACCCGTACATGGCTCTCGAGACCGTTAATGAGATGGCCAACGACGGGCGAGTGGGCGTCACCGCAGAAGAAGCCGAGGAAAACTACATCAAGGCCGCGACCGCCGGCATCCAGAAGGTCATGTCCAAGATGGGCATCGCCACGGTGGCGAGCTACCGCGGCTCCCAGCTGGCCGACGTGGTGGGCCTGCACCAGAGCCTGCTCGACGAGTACTTCGTCGGCGCCTTCAGCCCCATCTCCGGCATCGGTCTGGACGAGATCGCTGACGACGTGGCCAAGCGCCACCGCGCGGCATTCCTGCCTCGCCCCGAAGAGCAGGCGCACCGCGAGCTCGAGATCGGCGGCGAGTACAAGTGGCGCCGCGAGGGCGAATACCACCTGTTCAACCCCGAGACCGTATTCAAGCTGCAGCACGCGACCCGCACCGGCCAGTATCGCATCTTCAAGGAGTACACCGACAAGGTCGACAAGCAGTCCGAGCGTCTGGCTACGCTGCGTGGCCTGTTCAAGTTCAAGTCCAACCGCCCGTCGATCCCGATCGAGGAGGTCGAGCCGGTCAGCGAGATCGTGAAGCGCTTCGCCACCGGTGCGATGTCCTACGGTTCTATCTCCGCCGAGGCGCACGAGACCCTGGCGATCGCCATGAACCGTCTGAAGGGCATGTCCAACTCCGGTGAGGGTGGCGAGGATCCGGCCCGTTTCGAGCCGGAGCCGAACGGCGATTGGAAGCGTTCCGCCATCAAGCAGGTGGCCTCCGGCCGCTTCGGCGTGACCAGCCACTACCTAAACAACTGCACGGACATCCAAATCAAGATGGCCCAGGGTGCGAAGCCGGGCGAGGGTGGCCAGCTGCCGCCGAGCAAGGTGTACCCCTGGATCGCCGAGGTGCGTGTGACCACCCCGGGCGTGGGCCTGATCTCCCCGCCCCCGCACCACGACATCTACTCCATCGAGGACCTGGCGCAGCTGATCCACGACCTGAAGAACGCCAACCCGGATGCCCGCATCCACGTCAAGCTCGTCGCCGAGCAGGGCGTGGGCACGGTCGCCGCCGGTGTGTCCAAGGCACACGCGGATGTGGTGCTGATCTCCGGCCACGATGGCGGCACCGGCGCCTCCCCGCTGACCTCGCTGAAGCACGCGGGTGGCCCGTGGGAGCTCGGCCTGGCCGAGACCCAGCAGACCCTGCTCATGAACGGCCTGCGCGACCGCATTACCGTGCAGTGTGACGGCCAGCTGAAGACCGGCCGCGACGTGATGGTGGCAGCCCTCCTGGGCGCCGAGGAATTCGGCTTCGCCACCGCCCCGCTGGTGGTCTCCGGCTGCATCATGATGCGCGTCTGCCACCTGGATACCTGCCCGGTGGGCGTGGCAACCCAGAACCCGGAGCTGCGAAAGCGCTACACGGGCCAGGCAGAGCACGTGGTGAACTTCTTCAAGTTCATCGCCGAAGAGGTCCGCGAATACCTCGCCGAGCTGGGCTTCCGCACCCTGGAAGAGGCCGTGGGCCACTCCGAGTGCCTGACCGGCGGCGAGATGGAAGTCGATCACAAGACCGCGGGCAAGCTGGACCTGGCGCCCATTTTCGCTCGGCCGGACAGCCCCTTCATGCACCAGGACCTGCACCGCACCAAGGAGCAGGACCACTCGCTGGACAAGGCGCTGGACAACCAGATCCGTTCTGATGCGCAAGACACGATTCGCCGCGCCGCTGCGGGCGAGGACATCTCGATCGACCTCAGCTACCCGATCACCAACGTCAACCGCACCGTTGGCACCATGACCGGCTCGCTGATCTCTCGCGTTGCCGGCCGCGATGGCCTGCCGCAGGACACTGTGAACCTGCAGTTCACGGGCTCCGCAGGTAACTCCTTCGGTGCTTTCGCCACCCACGGCATGACGCTCACCCTTAACGGTGACGCCAACGACTACGTGGGCAAGGGCCTGTCTGGCGGCCGCATTGTCATCCGCCCGGCCGCCAACCACGCGGCGGAGGATACGACCAGCGACGTCATCGCCGGCAACGTGCTGGGCTTCGGTGGCGTGCAGGGCGAAATGTTCATCCGCGGCACCGTGGGCGAGCGCTTCTGCGTGCGTAACTCCGGCCTGACCGCCGTCGTCGAGGGCGTGGGCAACCACGGCTGTGAGTACATGACGGGTGGCCGCGTCATCGTCCTGGGCAAGATCGGCAACAACTTCGCAGCCGGCATGTCCGGTGGCATTGCTTACCTGGTGGATGACGGTAGTGGCGTCACCGACCGAATCAACACCGAACTCGTCGACATCGAAAAGATCACTGACGAGGAAGAACTGCGCTGGGTCGAGCAGACGATCCAGACCCACCGCGACCTGACCGGATCTACCGTGGAGGTAAACGCCGCGGATCTGATCAAGGTCATGCCCCGCGACTACGCGCGCGTGCTCAAGACGATCGCACGAGCCGAAGCCGAAGGCTTGGACAACGACGGCATCGCCGCCGCAATCATGGAGGAAGTGAAGTAAATGGCTGATCCACGCGGATTTCTGAAGCACCGCCGCGAGTCGGCGGCACACCGACCCGTCCCGCTGCGCCTGCTGGATTGGAACGAGGTCTACGAAGACTTCTCCGACGACAAGGTGCAGACCCAGGCCAGCCGTTGCATGGACTGCGGCATCCCGTTCTGCCACGATGGCTGCCCGCTGGGCAACATCATCCCCGAGTGGAACGACCTGGTGCGCAAGGGCAACTGGCGCGAGGCCTACGACCGCCTGCACGCCACCAACAACTTCCCGGAGTTCACCGGCCGTCTGTGCCCCGCACCCTGCGAAGGCGCATGTGTGCTGGGTATCGGCGACGACCCGGTGAACATCAAGACCGTCGAGTACACCATCGTTGAGCACGCCTGGAAGGAAGGCTGGGTCAAGCCGATCAAGCCGAGCTTCAAGACCGGCCAGCGCGTGGCTGTCGTGGGCTCCGGCCCGGCCGGCCTGGCAGCCGCGCAGCAGCTGACCCGCGCGGGCCACGACGTCACCGTCTTCGAGCGCGCAGACCGCATCGGTGGCCTGATGCGCTACGGCGTGCCCGAGTACAAGATGGAAAAGAAGTGGATCGACCGCCGTCTGGAGCAGATGGAGGCCGAGGGCACGAAGTTCGTCGTCAACACCTCGCCGACCGGTGAGCAGCTGAAGGAGTTCGACGGCGTGATCGTCGCCATCGGCTCCACCGTTGGCCGCGATCTGCCCGTCGTGGGCCGCGACCTGAAGGGCGTCTACCAGGCGATGGAGTACCTGCCGGAGGCCAACAAGGTCTGCGAAGGCGACCGCGAGGTATCCACCATCAACGCCAAGGGCAAGCGCGTGGTGATCATCGGCGGTGGCGATACCGGTACCGACTGCTTCGGCACCGCGCTGCGCCAGGGCGCCATCTCGGTTTCCCAGTTCGACATCACCCCGAAGCCGCCGAAGACCCGAGGTGCCTCCACCCCGTGGCCGACCTACCCGCGCATCTGGCGCGTGGCGTCCGCCCACGAGGAGGGTGAGTACCGCGTGACCGGCAACGAGTCCGCCGACGAGATCGCCGCCCTGGGCCTGGCCGAGCGCCAGCCGGGCGACGAGCTGGGCATCCGCCGCTACTCCATCAACACGGTGGAGATCACCGGCGACGGCGAGAAGGTCACCGGCCTGAAGGGCGCCGAGTGCCGCTTTGGCGAGAACGGCTTGGAGAACATCCCGGAGTCCGACTTCGAGATGGATGCCGACCTGGTGCTGCTGGCGATGGGCTTCGTCTCCGTCGAGGAGACCCCGGTGGTGCGGGACCTGGGCCTGCAGATCGGCGAGCGCGGCCGCCTCGAGCGCGACGACACCTTCCGCGCCCAGCCCACCAACGCTGAGTTCGCGGATATTCCGGTGTTCGTCGCCGGCGACGCGGGCCGTGGCCAGTCCCTGATCGTGTGGGGCATCTCCGAGGGCCGTTCCGCCGCCGCGGAGCTGGACCGCGAGCTGATGGGCGAGACCGCCCTGCCGCGCCCGATCAACCCGACTGACGTGGCGATGCAGGCTTGAGCCTAGCCGCTTACCTAGGGCTGCTCGGTGCCTGGGTGCTGGCCATTACGATGCCAGGCCCGGACACCGTGCAGCTCATTCGTTTGGGTGCCCGTTCGCGCCGCTCGGCGGTGTTCGCGGCGCTGGGAATCTGCACGGGCAATGTGCTGTGGCCGGTGGTCACAATGCTGGGCCTGGCCGCGCTGATCGCGGCCTTCCCGTGGATCCTGACAGTGTTGTACCTGTTCGGCGGCTGTTTTCTGATCTACATGGGCCAGGGCGCGTTCCGTTCCGGATACGCGGATTGGCGCGCCCGGGCAGTCTTACCCACTGTGCCTCTTAGTGACGCCACCCGCGCCCCAACGGCCGAGGGTGGAGCGCAGGCTACGGCGCGCGCACCGCTGGGGGACTTCTCCTCTTGGCGCCTGGGGCTTGCGACGAACCTCTCCAACCCCAAGGCGCTGCTGTTCTTCGGTTCGGTGTTCGCGCAGTTCATCCCGGTGGACGTGTCCTTGCTGGACCGGCTGCTGGTACTGGTTCTGATGACTGTCGTGGGTGTGGCGTGGTTCTGCGGATTCGCCCTGGCGGTGGCCGCGGGAGCGGAGAAGATCCAGCGGATCAACCCCTTCATCGAAATGGTGGCCGGCGTGATCTTCGTCGTGCTGGGCGCCTTCCTGGCCTTCGAGGGCGTGCAGATGCTGATGGGTAGCTAAAGCCCGCTAGACTGAGGCGCATGGAGTTTCCAGAGGTCAGCATTCGCGATTCCGAAATCAAGCTGGGGCAGTTCATCAAACTGGCGAACCTGGTGGAGACCGGTGGGGAGGCCAAGGAGGCCATCGCCGCTGGGGTTGTGCAGGTCAACGGCGCGGTGGATACCCGCCGCGGCAAGGCGCTGCGCCCGGGCGACGAGGTGACCCTGGTGGATGCGGACACTGGCGACGTGCTGGCGGGAGCCGTGGTGGTTGGCGCGAGCGGCGCGGCGGGTGCTGGCGCTGCTGCGAATGGAACGGAGTCCGACGATGACCTCGGGGAATACTTCGACGAGTCCACCGCGGACGATGACTTCGATCCGGAGATGTGGCGCAACGTCAGCCTGGAAGACGTCCGCGAGGATAACGCGATCTAGCGTTAGCTGAATGCCTGGCCGGTGGAGGCCGGGTGGCGTCAATAAAAAACAACAGTTAGCCCCCAACAAGAGCACAAGCAAGAACACAAGAAAGAGCAGTGGAGGAACCATGCCCGCAATGATCGCTCAGCCCGGAATGCCCGTATGGCTGGACCTAGCCAGCACCGATGCGGCAGGGGCGGAGAAGTTCTACAGCGAGTTGCTGGGCTGGGAGTTCGAGCAGGTCTCCGATGGCTACGCCGTGGCGAAGAAGCAAGGCATGCCGGTGGCGGGCATCGCGCAGGTCCCGGAGGGCAACCAGTCCGTGTGGGGAGTGCTGCTGTACACCCCGGACGTGCAGCAGGCGCACGACAAGGCCGTGCAGGCGGGGGCGAAGTCCGTGCTGGAGCCGCAGGACCTGGGCGACCGTGGCGACATGGCCGTCATCGTCGACCCGTCGGGGGCCACGGTCGGCCTGCGCAATCCCGCGGACGAGCATGCGTTGATCGCCGCGGGCGAGCCCGGCACCCCGGTGTGGTTCGAGCTCATGGTGGCGCAGAACTGGGATACGACGCTGGAGTTTTACCACGAGCTGGCGGGCTGGGACATTAGGGCTGCGGGGGATGGCGCAGGAGATGGCTCAGGGGATGAGGAGTTCCGCTATGCCACCGGCGAGTTCGACGGCGCGGCAGTGGTTGGTCTGTGGGATACCTCCAAGCTGGAGGTGCCGGGGATGTGGACCGTTTACCTGGGCGTGGCGGACGTGGACGCCGCCATCGCCAGCACACCGGAGCTGGGCGGAAAGGTGATCCGCCCGGTTTGGGAATCCGAGTTTGGACGCATGGCCACCATCGAGGATCCGACGGGTGCGTTGGTGAACCTCTGCGAGATTGAGGAGTTCGTCCCCGACGAGGACGTGCACGAGCCGGACCTGCTGGCCCCGGAGAACTTCCAGGCGTTCTAGCGCGCCGGGCTGGCGGGCGCTGCTACCAGATGCAGACGCGCTCGTCCTCGGCGAGCCACATTCCGTCGCCCTCGGAGACGTCGAAGGCCTCGTAGAACTCCGCGATGTTGCTGGAGACCACGTTGCAGCGGAACTCCGCCGGCGAGTGCGGGTCGATGGAGGCGTACTGAGCCGCCATCTGCGGGCGGATCGCGGTCTGCCAGATCCGCGCCCAGCGCAGGAACACGCGCTGCAGGGCGGTGTACTCGGCGGTGTCCGGGTTGCCCTCGGCATCCACCAGCCCCTCGACCGGCAGCTTCTCCGCCGTCTCGAAGGTCTTCCCCTGGTCCGCCAGGTAGCGGCGCAGGGCCACGATGGCGATTCCCAATCCGCCGAGGTCACCGATATTCTCGCCCAGGGTGAAGCTGCCGTTAACGGTGTGCTCGGTGATGCCGCGCTGGCGCAGGCCCGTCGGCACCAGGCCATCGTACTGGGCCACCAGCTTGTCGGTCAGCGCGGTGAAGGCCTCGCGGTCCTCCTCGGTCCACCAGGAGTTCAGGTTTCCGTCGCCGTCGTACTTCGACCCCTGGTCGTCGAAGCCGTGGCCGATCTCGTGGCCAATCACCGCGCCGATGGCGCCGAAATTGCCGGCCATGTCCGCCGCCGGGTCGAAGAACGGCGGGCGCAGGATCGCCGCCGGGAAGGTGATGTCGTTCTTCACCGGGTTGTAGAACGCATTCACCGTCTGCGGGGTGGTGAACCAGGTCTCGTTGTCGCTGGGCTTGCCCAGCTTCGAGACCTCGTAGTTGTGGTTGAAGCGGCTGGCCGCCCGCACGTTCGCCAGCAGATCCGCGCCTGTGGAGCCGAATTCCAGGCCGTCGAAGTCACGCCACTTATCCGGGTAGCCGATCTTCGCCTCGAACTTCTCCAGCTTCGCCAGTGCCTTTTCGCGCGTCGCGGGGGTCATCCAGGCCAGTTCGCTGATGCGCTCGCGGTAGGCGGCGATCAGGTAGTCCACCAGCTCCAGCATCTTCTGCTTGTGCTCCGGCGGGAAGTGCTCGGCGACGAACTTCTTGCCGACTTCCTCGCCTACGGCACCTTCGACCAGCGCGACGCCGCGCTTCCACCGCGCCCGCTGCTCCGTAGCGCCGGACAGGGTCCGCCCGTAGAACTCCCAGTTCCGCAGGTTCACCTCCGTCGGCAGGTATGCCGCGCTGCTCAAGATCACCCGCCAGTAGGCCCACAGCTTCCACTCATCCAGGCCGCTGAACTGCGGGTTTTCGCCTCCGCCGGTGGCCATTGTCGCGACGTGCTCCAGGTAGCTGGGCTGGCACACCACGATCGTGCCCCCGCCCGCGCTCTGCGTATCCATGCCCGTGGCCGCCAGCCACTCGCGGAAAGGGAAGCCCGTCGGCAGATCCTCGACCTTTGTCGGGTTATAAGTCTTCTCCGCATCGCGGCTGGCCACGTTGTCCCAGTGCCCGTGCGCCAGCTCGGTCTCGAAAGCGCAGATCGCATCCGCCGCCGCAGCCGCGCCCGCATCCGCATACTTTCCGGGCAGCTCCAGTTCGCTGACCAGCCCCAGCATGTCCTCTACGAACTCGCGATAGGCCTCGCGGGTCGGCGCGTGCTGCTCCTCCCGGTAGTACGCCTCATCCGGCAGACCCAGCCCGGTCTGCACCAGGTAGGCGCGCTGAATGTCCTGGCTGGAATCCTTTTCGATCCAATACCCCGCAACACCACCGGTGCCCTCCATATCGAGCCTGCCGAGCACCTTGGCCAGGTCGCTGACCGAGGTGGCGTCACTAATAAGACCCAACGGCTCCCGCAGGCCGGCCAGACCCGCGGCGGCGATGCCCTGCACGTCCATAAAAGAGGAGTACAGGGCGCCCACTCGGCCGTTCGGCTCGTCGGTGGCGGCGGCCTCTACGATCTCGCGAACCTCCTGCTCGGCGAGGTCGCGCAGCTGGTGGAAGGTGCCGTCGACGGGGCGGTCGCTGGGGATCTTGTGGGTCGCCAGCCAGGCGCCGTTGACGTGCCGGTACAGGTCCTGCGCCGGCGAAGGCTGGGTGGCCTCGCCGGCCTGGTTCTGCGGCGCGGCCTCGGAGATGTCGTCCGGGATTTCTACAGCGTTAGTTTTTGCAGCGTTGTTTTCTACCATGCACACCACCTTAGACACCGCCGCGGACAGGGTGTCCCGCACAATGGTTAGGCTATGGCGTATGTTCCATCATCCCGCGCCACAGGGCCCGCCGCAGCGTCCGTCACAGGGGCGACCAGCCCGCCAGCCACAGCGACCGATGGCTCCGGTTCCTCCGGTGCCAGCCCGCCCCGCGCCACCCGCAAAGCCTGCCAAGCCCGCCCCGTCGACCACGTATCGCCCCGCACCGACCAGTCCGAAGCGCCGCGGTGCGTATTCGGCCTATCTTTTAGGGACACTGTTGTTGCTGGTTGGGGGCGTTTTTATTGTGGACGCCACCCTGGAAGACGAGCCCCAATCCCTGACCGTCGCGGAAGGGATGGCGGACTCGGTCCTCACCTATTCCGAGTGGCCACTGCGGTTTGCCTCCCTGGAGGAATGCCACGATTCGCCCGGCCTGGGGCGCCCCGGAGTGATGGAATTGGATTGCGATGGAGAAAGCTACGGAGTGACCGGCCTATCGGGTGTGGACGTGAAAGGCGGCGAGGAACCCATCTCGCAGGCCGTGAACCGCGCCGTGCGTGCGATAGTTTTCCAGGACGGTGTGAACCTGCAGTCGATCGACGTGCTGGGCAAGATCTCGGAGGAAAACCGGGAGCAGTTGAAGCAGATGCATGTCAAGCAACTGCGCGTGACGGATACCTACAAGCTGGGGGAGAAGCGATTCGTGGCGGTTGCGTTCGTGAAGGATCCGGATGCGGTTCCAGAAGAGGGCGCGGATGCTGGTGCCGGTGCGGACAATGGCGCCGGCGGGGAGCCCAATAGCGAACTGGAGCACAGCCTCGAACCCGACGGCACGGCCCCGATAGTGGTGGTGCAGATGCCGGTGAAGTCGGCGTCAATCAGAAAGCAGTTAGAAGAGATCGACGAGTTCGTGCGCGGCGTCAGCTTGGACGACAACGCAGAAAGCGCAGGTGAATCCGATGTTTAAGGTGCGCAACTACCGCGTGTTCGAGGTGCCACTAGAGTTTCACTTGAAGCATCCGCCCCAGCAGCGGCCGAAACTGCGACTATTCCGCGACGGCTGGCTGGCGGCGTACTGGTTGCTGGTGGTTCCGAGCCTCGTGATGTCCGGGTTTCTGCTGATCGGCAATAACCCCTCAACGGTGAGTCCGACGCTGGGGCTGGTGCTGCTGATCGGCGCGCTGCACCTGGCGGGAGCGCTGCTGTTGGTGTGGGCGCTGCCGATATATAGGGGCACACCCAAACGGCTGGTTGCGCTGGC
This sequence comes from Corynebacterium evansiae, assembly GCF_027570065.1. NCBI lineage: Bacteria > Bacillati > Actinomycetota > Actinomycetes > Mycobacteriales > Corynebacteriaceae > Corynebacterium > Corynebacterium evansiae. Next base: position 171,290 of record NZ_JAKMUT010000007.1, read on the forward strand.
AGTGCTGTGGGGTGGGGCGGCCTCCGTGGTGCTGGCGGCGGTGGTGATTCAGCCACCGGTGGTGAGCACCGTAGACAAGCTGGGCTGGCACGGGCTGACGGCCAGCTTTGGAGGCGCCTACCCGGAGGAGATCGCTAAGGGTCTGGGCATCTGGCTTCTGCTGTGGATGGGGCGCGCTTGGTGGAACCGCCCGTGGCACGGCATTATCGCCGGATTGCTGGTGGGGCTGGGTTTCGAGGTCTTCGAGAACATGATGTACGCGATGATGCTGGCGGTGATGGATCCGGTGTCTGACATGCAAGGAGCCTTGTCGACGTACCTCGTGCGCGTGATTGCCGGACCTGCCAAGCACATGATGTTCAGCGCGCTGGTCGGCTATGGGATCGGCCTGGCGATGTTCGTGGGAGCGAAAGCGGGGAAGCCGCGCGGTGTCGCCTGGCGCCTGGGGGCGGTCGTGCTGTGGGGCGGTCTTGGCTTCTTGACGCATTTTGCGTGGAATATTCGCTGGCTAGATGTGTCGCCGGTGTTCCAGCTGCTGTGGATGGGCTTTGTCTGGGTGGCGCTGGCGGCGCTCGCAGTATGGGCGATTGTGTGGACGAGTGTGGAGTTTCTGCGGTGGAAAAAGCGCGGTGTTTGCCCAGCTGTGGCGATATATCAGCGAGTGTGACGAAAATCACACAAGGGCTTGAGCAGGGATTTCCTGGCCAATGGTTTCATAGGGTGAAAGATGTGCCCCATGGGGTTGATGTGAATGATGTGAAATGTGTGGTTCTTGGGTATGGTGTGATTCATGATTTCACTGCCATGGCGTCGCTCCACGCGCACGTCCGTACCGAAACGCCTCACCGCAACGGCACTCGCTGGCTCCGCTTTGACGGTGGCAGCGCTCGTCGCCACCGATGTTGTTCCCGTCCCCTCGTGGGCGCTGAATGGCATCGACGTTGCCTCCCACCAGCACCCCGGTGGCGCAGCAATCGACTGGACTGCCGTGAAGCAGTCCGGCCAGTCCTTCGTCTTCGTGAAGGCGACCGAGGGCACGTCCTACACCAACCCGGCGTTCACCACGGACTCCGCGAAGGCCCAGCAGGCTGGCCTGGTTCCGGGTAGCTACCACTACGCCCGCCCGGGCAGCGGCAACCCGCGTGCCGAGGCTCGCCACTACGCCAGCGTTCTGGCTACCGGCGTGCAGCCCTCGCTGCCTCCGGTTCTGGACCTGGAGGAGCACGAGGGTCTGAACCCGACTCAGCTGCAGAACTGGGTCCGCGAGTGGATTGACGAGATCAAGGTTCAGACCGGCCGCGATCCGATCATCTACACCTACTACAGCTTCTGGATCCAGCGCATGGCCAATACCACTGAGTTCTCCGAGTACCCGCTGTGGCTGGCCTACTACCGCGACACCCTGCCGGATAAGATCCCGGGCGGTTGGGACCATGTCACCTTCTGGCAGTACTCCGGCTCTGGTCGCGTTAACGGCGTGCAGACCCAGGTGGACCTGAACAAGTACTACGGTGACGACGCTGCCCTGAACGCCTTGGCATCCGGCATGCCTGCGGATACCGCTGCAGGCCAGGCTTCCGAGGCGATGGATCCGATGCGTCCTGCCGTTGAAGGCGAGGCCGAGATCGCCAACAAGATTGAGCACGCCACCGGGGTGAATGTCCCGCTGGCATCCGACTTCATGATGCAGCTGCTGGGCGTTATCGGTGGCCGCGTGTCCCCGGACGTTCTGCTGACTCAGGGTAAGCAGCAGCTGCAGGGCATGGATCCGGCACAGGTCGCAGGATCCGCTGGCGGCCCGGATCAGGGTGCCCAGGCAACCGGTTCCGTGAAGACTGCCCAGGAGATTCTGACTGCCTACACCGCACTGTCCGGCGCACTGAAGGAGTTCAACGCTGGCGGTAACAAGCTGCCGGTCGAGGCCATCCTGAAGCTGATCCAGGGCTACGCACCGGGCGCTGGCGACCAGGGCGGCACGGTGAACATCGGCCAGGTTCTGAGCCTGCTGCAGCAGTTCGGCGGTATTTCCAACTGGAACGCCAAGCTGGAGAACGGCGAGGTTCAGCCCGACGCGAATGCCTTCGCTGAGCTGGCCGACGCCGCCAAGTCCGCGAACCCGGACGGCTCCGCGCCGACGGATGCTGCCGCCGCGCCGGCCGCTGGCCAGGCCCCCGCTGCAGGCCAGGCCCCGGCCGCTCCGGTTCCGCCGGCAGCCCCGGCTCCCGCTGCGAACTAAGCGCATGGTGCTTCCGCGCTAGGGAGCTAGCGGCTAAAAGAGAGAAGCGTCGCCCTGACCGGGCGGCGCTTTTTGCATCCCTATCCCGCTCTTGCACCCCTGTCTCGCTCTTGCTCGCACCCCACGCTCTTGCGCCTTTCCGCGGTCGCGCACCCCTGTCTCGGCGAGCTGCAACCGGGGAATGTCCCAAATTTTCCACTCTGTTTTTATAACCATCTATTTACGCAGGTCAGAGCGGTGCAAATTTTTGCTGCAAAGGCGCTACTCGTTGAAAGTGGAAGATTTGGGACATCGTCCCCCTAGCGCGAGGCATCCGCCGATGCATCGCGGCACTGCGGCATCGGAGGATCGGGGCACTGCGGCAACGGGGCACCGCGGCATGCGGCTGGGGAGTCCTCAGACCGTGGAGGCTGCAGGGCTCCTAGGGGCATGCATAAGTGCCAGGGCATGAAGGGGGACCAAGGCATGAAAAAGGGCGGGATGGTAGATCACCACCCCGCCCAGCCCTGCTCAGTGGCCGGCCCTGCGGAACCTAGTCCGAGAACTTCATCGGCCCGTTGTACCAGAGGCCAGAGCGCTTATCCGTCTCCGTATCCAGCTTCACCGGCTTCGGCTTATCGCCGTTCGCATTCGGGAACGGGGTCAGCTTGTCCAGCACACCCCAGTCCCGCTGCCAGTCGTCCTGCAGGTAGGTCGGTACCTCCTCGGCCTGCGAGGTCATCTGCACCAGCCCGTAGGAGCCACCGCCGGAGTAGTCCATCACCGGCGTGTGGTTGCTGCGCACGTCGTGGTCCGGCGAAATGCGGAACTCTGCTGCCTCTGCCACACCTGCCCAGTGGTCATACGGCTTCTGGCACGGGAACTGGAAAGCGATGGTCCAGTCCAGCAGTGTCGGTGCTTCGGAGCCCACGTAGTCGTTCAGCGACTCCATCTCCGGCACGCGCGGCGGCGTAATGGCAATCCACTGCGTAGGCGTCAGGTTCGGATCGTTCGCCACAATGCGCACCGAGTCCGCATCCTCCGGCACCTGGTCCATCGGGATGCGCAGGTTACGCCACTCGGGCGCGTAGCCCGGATCCAGCGGAATCTGCTCGCCGAGCACCTCAAAGTCCTCAGCCTTCTTGGAACCTCCGGACTTGCCGAACTGGACCTTGATCTCCTGGCCGTACTTGAAGATGCCGTCCATGTCGAAGTGTCCGACCTGCCCGGCCACGCTGAATACCAGCAGCGGCAGGCCCTCGCGATCCTCCGGCAGGCTGTACCAGCTGGTCGTAGTGTTTGCGGGCGTCTGCAGGCCCTCGGTGTACGAGCCGACCACTGGCACCTTGTTCGCGTCAATTCCGAACGGCAGCACGGCATAAGATCCGTTCACGCCCTTGGTGGCCTTCAGGCCGCCGGTGGTGCCGGATGCGTCGCCGCCGTCATTGCGGTCACTGCTGCTCGTCTCTTCCTCGGACTTGTTCGTTGCCCTATCTTGTGACGCCGCATTCTGCGTGTCTCCCTGGTCAGAGGAAGCGTTCGTGTCGTCGGAGCCGGAATCCTCGCTACGGAACTGGTCGGAAGAGCCCACCGTGGCCTGGGAGTCGCCGGTGGACTTGGAGTCGATCTTGGCGGGGATGTTGTTCGGCTCGAAGCCGCGACCCCCGCCGCTGGTCAGGGATTCCTTCAGGGAGCTACCGTCGGCAGGCTGGAGGAAGGAGTCGTTGGTGTTGGTTTCCACCAGAACATCCGCAGCCTGGTTACAGGTCTGGCCCGTGAGAGCCATCATGTTGCCCTTGCCCACGGAGTAGGCGGGCCACTGGCTGACCATGCCCTTCGTCAGGGAGGCCAGGGTGAACACGACCGTGAAGGCCGTCAGCACGGCGATTGGCGCGGCCGTCAGGCCGCGGAACTGGTGGAGCTTCTTAGTCTCGGCCCGTTCAAGATCTGCCACTTCCGATTCGGTGGTGGCACGGGCGCGTTTGGCGTCCGCAAGAAAGCCAACGATCACACCCCAGAAAAGAACCACGACAGATACAGCAAGCATCACGGTGCTAGCGGTGATACCAGAGAGCTGCACCGGCTTATCCCACCACGGCACGCCGTAGGAGGACAGGTACCACCAACCGTTCGGGCCGGCGAGGGTGAAGGCGAACAGCATCAGGGTAGAGCCCAGGAACAGCAGTTGGTTGCGCCTGGTCTGCAGCGCGAATCGCGAGGCGGCAACGGCTGCTAGAGCCGTCAGCGCAGCACCGATACCCGCGAACACGCCGAAGTGGTGGGTCCACTTGGTGGGCGTGAACGTCATGAAGAACAGCGTGCCCAGAATGATCAGCAACAGGCGGGTGGACGGAGCCTTAGCGGCACCGGTGATGCGCCCGTTGCGCAGCATGGCAGCCACGACGATGCCAATGCAGAAGAACAGCATGACCATGGTGAAGCGGCGCGGGAAGCTGCCGTCGACGGTCTGCTCCATGAGGGCTTCGTAGCGACGGAACTCCTCGAACCACTGCATAGACGGGCCGATTTCTCCGCGCAGCTTGATGGCCTCGGTGACGGTGCGCAGCGTCTGGTCTGCGAACACAGCCGTGAGGATCGCGGTGCCGGCGGCCAGGAACGGCGCGATCTGCGCCAGGATGGCCGCAATGACCGTCTTCTTCGGGGCACCCTTCGGTGCGCCCAACAGAGGCAGGCGGCGGGTGAGAATGCGAATCAGCGCGCCCAGGGAGGCCAGCAGGGCCGAGACGGCCATCAGGCCAGTCGGGCCCGCTCCCAGCGCCAGGGTGGCGATGATCGTGCCGACCGCGGCGGGTAGCAGGCGGTGGGTGGCGATGGCGCGTTCGAAGGAGACCCAAGCCAGCAGGGAGAGCACGGCGATGATCGGCTCCGGGCGCGTGCCGTTGTTGAAGGTCATCCAGAACAGCAGGAATGTCGCCGCCATGGTCCAGTGGGCGACTTGGCGCTGGTTGATCTTGGCGCCGAGGCGCGGCATGACCTCACGGGAAAGGACCAGCCACGTGACGATGCCCGCGATCAAGGAGGGCAGGCGCATCCAGATGGATGCGGAAGAGATCTGCGTCATCAGCGCCAGCAGGTCGTAGAACGGCGAGCCGAAGGGGGATTCCGGTACGCCGAACCACCGGTAGTAGTTGGCCATGTAGCCGGACTCGTGGGAGACCTTGGCCATGGTCAGCAGGTAACCGTCATCGGAGGTGTTGGCGCCGACGAAGTACCAGGCCAGCAGGATGAAGCCGACCACGCCGTCGAGCGGTCGGGGCTTCCACCAGTTGCGGTGGAACAAGCGGCGGGACGTGGTCCGCTTGTCGAGGATATCGATGCGGTACAGGCAGTACAGGGCGATCGCGGTGGCGATGATGCCTACGAAGATGGCCAGGTACTTGATAGCCGACGGGGAAGAGGTAAAGCGCGAATCGACGGTGACGTGTGCCTGGAAGCCCGCGTCGATCGTGTTGTTGGCGTTCTTCTCCGTGTTCTTGATGTCCGTGTAGATGCCGGTGAGGGCGGGGCGAACGTCGGCATCGATGGTGGAATCCAGCGCGTAGTCCAGGTGCTTGTCTGCGTCCGGGACCCAGGCGCGGGTGGATTCGTAGTTGGAGGTGATGCGCAGCTGCGCGTCGTCCGGCAGCTTCTGCAGGGCGTCCTTGTTGATGGACAGCGGAACGACGTTGCGCACGACCACGTCGAGGTTGTCGTCGGTGGAGCGGACGAACAAGCCGCGGAGGGTGGCCTCTGTGGATTCTGGCGGGAGGGTGGACAGGACATTTGTCGCACCTTCATCCAGGTTGCGCACTTCCTGGATCGGAACCGTGATGTCTACGTCTTGGGGGACGTAGGAGATCAGGGGCGCCTGGACGGAAGTGAGTTCATCGTCCTGAGGCCAGTTGAACGAGGACTGTACCTGGTTTACAGGCAGGAAAGGCAAAGATACGAACATCACCATGCCGATGAGGCCGGAGACGATGGACGCTAACTTTAGTTTCCCTGTTGGCTGCTGAACTTTAGACACAACAGGTAATTGTAGGCCACGGCCGGGCTAACACAGAACTCAATTAGCCTATTCGCCGGGATTTCTGTTAATTCCTGTTACTCAGGGAGCTTTTTGTGACGCCACCTACAGTGTTCACCTAGCGCTGGCGCACTGCGATGACAAACGGTCCGACCTGGTGCAGATTCCAGCCCTCGGAGAACGCGGAGGCGTCGAAGTGGATCGCGCGGAAACGCACGTTCGGCTGGCTGGGGTAGATGTCATCTGCCACCAGGTAGGTAAATGTGCCGTCGGCGGTGGTGCTGTCAGCGCCGTCGGTGTCGTCGACGCCGTCACCGCTGCTATCGGGGGAATCCAACTGCCCGCGCATGAGTAGCGCATCGGGTGCCTTCCACCCATTTGCTTTCTCTGCGTTGTCCATCGCAGCCAGCAGGTCCTTGGGATCCGTGATCTTGCTCCAGCCCTCGATCTCCTCGTTACGGCGAGCGAAGTCGCCCAACGGGTTGGCATAGTGTGAGGTAAAGGCCTGGTAGGCGTGGTACGGATAGTAGGCCATGAAGCTCTTCTCGTCCGTGAGCAGCACCTTGCCGGATCGGCCGCCGAGCTCCTCGGAGAGCACCTCGTCTACCTGCGAGTAGTACACGGCGGAATCGCCCGGAAGCTTGTCCGCACGTTTCCCATCGCCGTCGGTATCGGTGTAGGCGGTGTCGATGTGGTTCTCGTGCTCGAAGGGGATCTGCGTCGCATAGTGAATGCCACATACGGCCATCACGATAGCCATTACGCGGCTAATCAGTACGCCGTTCCTAGGCATGCGGCCCGCCGCAGCCGTGAGCTGCGGAACATGCACCAGTCGCCAATCTGCGATGGCCAGCACGCCCGAAACGGCGAGGATAATGCTGATTGGTACGGCCATGCGGAAGCCCAGCAGCGTGGTGCCGAAGACCGTCATCAGCAGCGACAGGATCACCCATGCGTAGCAGACGAGCAGGCCGAGCGTCAGGGCGCGAACGTCGCCGTCTTTACGGCGGAAAACCATCCAGATCAGCGCGATGATGGAGAGGATGCCAATGGCCGCAGACTCGAAGAATGGGGTGGGCACCTGTGTGGCAACTTCCGGCAGGTAGTGCTGCGCGGTGCTGGTGGATCCATGAGTCTGGGTGACCAGGCTCCATAGGTATGGTGCCCAGCCCAGCAGGGCGATGGCGATGGAGCCGGCGCCGATTGCCACCAGGCGGATCAGCGGTTTGATGCCGCGTACCATAACTGCGCCGACTACTGCGAGTACCACTACCGTCAGGGCGGATGCGGCTGTGTACAGCGTATAAAGGTTGGCCGAAAGCCCCAGATAGATGATGGATCCGACGAGCGCGGCGCGCCCTCCGTGCAGCGCGCGCCGGGCGAGGACAAACGCCGGTGCCATGCCCATTGCCACAATCGCCGCGTAGGGTTCATCGCCGCCGACCGTCAGGGTAACCGTCACGGTCACTAGTGCCAGTGCGCTGGCGATAGGTAGTGAACCGCAGATGCGCTGCCACACCGGCACCAGCATGCTGGCGGCCATCGCCATCGTGATGAGCGCCCAGGGCTGCATTGCCACCCAGCCGGCCAGGCCAAAGGTGCGGGCGAACAATCCGCCGCTGAAGAACCACAGGCCAGGGTAGAAGGAAGGCTGGTCGATGTATGCCATGTCCTCCCAGCCCAGCTGGTTGGTCATGCGGGTGAGGAACTGCGTGCGAAACGCCTGGTCTACGCTGATTCCGCCGAGGTAAAGCTGGGTTGCCGCCAGCGGGATACCCAGCGCTGCCAGCACCAGCACGGCCGGTGCAAGGTGCATGATCAGCTGCAGTAGGACGGAGACCCACCCGCGCAGAGCTGGCCGTTGCGATCCCCGTGCACCTAAGCCCTTACCTCGCGCATCTTTGCTCCGCGCGCCCTTGCCCTGCGAACCAGTAGCCTGCCCGCTGAGCATCCACTTCGCCGGGTAGACCCACCAGTAGCAGGCCAATCCGGTGAGCACGACCAGGATGGTGATGGCCGCGGTAGTTAGTCCGCGCAGCACGAAGCTATTGTTAAAAGCGGGGAAGTTCGTGTGCGCCATCAGGTACCACCCCAGGGTGGTTCCGGCGAATGCAAGCGCACCGGTCACAACGAGGCGCACGAGGGCTTGGCGGATGGACAGCGCGTCCTTGGTGAAGGGAACCGTCCGATCAGCCTGCGTGGCGGAACTTGAGCTCATTGCTTCATTCTTGCACACGCCCCGGACAACCCCAGCTGTCCGAAGCCGTGTGCGCGGGTCGCGTCCGTCACGCCCCGCTCAGTCAGCGCAGCATGATTGCCCTAATTCCGGAGTGGAATCCGTCGCGCAGGCCCACGCGCTGTGTTTCGGAGAGCGTGTACTCGTGCAGAGTCTCGCAAGCAAACTGCAGCAGTGGCCGGTCGATCTCCGGGGGCAGCCCGCCGCCCGACAGCAGGTGGGCGTTGTCGCGCTGTTCCTCGTTCGCCACGTTGTCGTACCACCACACCGCGTATTGCTGGCCAATGTCAGACGGGCTCTGCTCGCCCGCGGTCGCCCACACCTCGTTCGGCAGCGGCACGTAGCGGCTGCGCAGCTTGCGGTGGCGCGCCATCATGCCGGGGTTCGGACGCGGCTTCGGCTTGGGTGCTTCTGTTTCTTGTGCTTCTGCCGTCTTATTTTGTGACGCCGCCGTGCCCGGCTCGGCCGCCGCCTCAGCCGACGTACTGGGCTCCGTCGCTGCGGGTCGTACGCTGTCTGCATTTTGTGCAGCTTCGGCCGCATCCACCGCCTCAGCTGCAGTTTCCGTGGCGGGTTGGGTTGCCGGGGTTGGGGTGGCCTCCTGGTTCACGCTCGGATGGGTGGCGCCCCGGGAGGTAGCGGCTGGGCCACTGCGCACTGGTTCTGGAATCTGGGGAGTACCCGGAGTCTGTGGTTTGGCCGAGTCCGCGGGTCCGGTCGCGTCCGCATTGCCGACGGCGCCCTCCTTGGCTGAGTTTTCATCGGCAGGCCCATCCCCGGGAGCATCGGCGGCGGTGAGCACGCACGGACTCGAATCCGCCGGCTCTTCCGCGTCGCCCAGCGGCTTGTTTTCGGGTTGTTCGGGTTGTTCGCCAGCCGGCAGAGGGCCTTCCAATACCTGCAAGCGCATGGTGTCGCGGAAGTCTTCGCGCGGATCCAGGATTGTGGTCGTATCGCAGGCGAAGCGCAGAGCGGAGGACATGGAATCCCAGCCGAAGCCATATAGGTGCACGCGGATGCCTGCCGCGACGGCTTCTTCCACACCGGGCAGCATGTCGGCGTCACCAGAAACGAGCACGATGTCGGATACCTGGCGCTTCATCGCGGCGATAACGATGTCCGCGACCAGGCGTGTATCGACTGCTTTTTGGGTGCGGCGGTCGCCCCATTCGATCAGCTGGCCCGCTCGCAGTTGCACGCCCGGCTCGCTACGCAACGAGCGCTGGTAGCGGTGAGGGCCGGAGTCGGGGATGCCGTCGTACCAAAACTGCCGGTGAACGGGCTGTTTTAGTTGGTCCTGGATCATTTGGCCGAGGACCGCCACAACCTCCGGAAGGTCGATCTCTAACTGGGCGCGGGCCCCGGTGTCCCAGGAGTTATAAAAGCTCGCTAGCAGGTAAGACGTATCGACATAGACCTGTGTGCGTTCCAACATTGTTCATTGCTCTTTTCGTTTCGTTCGTAACTAGTTCTTGCATGTTCTTTCCCTCTAGCATGCCTGAAAACTTTGTTGTATAGTTAGTTACACAAGTAATCAACCAACTAACTAAGTGTGTTGAGAATGCATTGAGGCGCAGAGCGCACTGGGAGCTTGTTAAACAGCCCACGGAAGGAGGTGTCCCATGAATGAATCGTCTACTCCGCTTTTTCAGCAGGTCGCGGACCTCATCGCGGACGCGATCGTGGATGGGTCGCTTCCTGAGGGCGAACGCGCACCATCGACAAATGAACTCGCAGAATTTCACAGCATCAACCCCGCAACTGCCAGAAAAGGGCTGGCGCTACTCGTCGATCAAGGCGTGTTGGCCAAGAAACGAGGCGTGGGAATGTTCGTTGAACACGGCGCCCGCGAGCGAATCCTGGCCCTACGTAAGGAGGCTTTCGCCGCCAGCTACTTGGTTCCCCTCGTCGACGAGGCCGCCAAGTTGGGCATGAATCGCACACAGTTAAAAACCCTCATGGACAAAGTCGCAGAAAGTCGAGGACTCTACGAATGATTGCCACTACGTATCCCGACGCAGCATCTGGCGTCGCCCCCGATATCGAGCTGCGTGATGTCAGGCGCAGGCTCGGCTTCACTCACGCCCTTGATGGCGTGACGGCGCACCTGCCAGGGGGTCGCGTCTATGGCCTTATCGGCCGCAACGGCGCTGGTAAGACCACTCTGCTGCGCACGATTGCCGGCCAGCTGCGGGCCAAGGGCGAGGTTCTCATTGGCGGCCAGCCGGTCTACGACAACACCGCAGTCCTTAATAGCTTGATCCTTTCTGGCCCCGATGTGCCGTGGCCTTCGGATATTAAGGTCAAGCAGCTGCTCAATGTGGTTGCCGCCCGCTGGGAGACCTGGGATCAGCGCTATGCGGACCAGCTCTGCGAAGACTTCGAGGTCGATACGCGCAAACCCCTGTCTAAGCTCTCGCGCGGACAAAAGTCCCTGGTCTCGATCGTTATTGGACTGGCTGCGCAGTGCCCCGTCACTCTCCTCGATGAGCCCTACCTGGGCCTTGACGTCCAGAATCGCGAGTTGTTCTACAAACTCTTGCTGCAGGATGTCGAGCGCAACCCGCGCACATTCATCCTCTCCACCCACCACGTCGACGACGCTGCTCGCATCCTCGATTCCGTCGTCCTCCTCGACAAGGGCCGCATTACGGGAGTCGGCACCCTCGACGCCATCACCGAACGCATCGCGATCCTCTCTGGTTCCGCCGCGGCAGTCGAAGCCACGCTCGGCGAGGTTGGGGCCACTGGTTCTGTTCTTAATGACGCCACGTCCTCCGGGCTACGCCGAGTAGTCCTTGACACTCACGGTCTGGGAACCGACAGTGTGCAGGATCTCGCCGCCCGCATTGAGGGCAGCGGGGTTCGCGTAACCAGCGCGGACCTGGAGCAGGCGGTGCTAGCGCTGACCGGAAGGGAGTTCTAGCCTTGGAGAACGCCTACCGGCCCCTGCCCTGGGGAACGCACTGGAAACTGGCCATGCGCCAGCTGCTGCCTAAAGCTGGGAACCTAGGTCTTAGCACAGTGTTCATCTTGCTGATCCTCTTCTTCGCAATGGGCGGCGAAGAAATCAACGGGTTTAAGCTGGGGATATACCTACTATTTGGGCTTTCGCTGGGGCTGCAGCCGATCACCGCAGTGTGGGACAAGGCCCAGCTTCGCGCTCTGGGAATGAGCGTGGCGGATATCCGCCGAAACCTCCTGATAGTTATGCCAGTTACATCGGCAGTCGTCTGTGGCGCGATGCTGCTGGGCTACGTCGTTGCGCAAAACTTCGATTGGCACATCCCGGCATTCAGGGTTGTCCTAGGATTCGTCTTCCTCGTGCATGTGGCCAGCATCATCGGGGCTCTGGCACGTGTCGGGGATAATAGTGAGGTCATCAAGGCCGCCAAGAGCGACTCTAGCGATCCTGAGGAAGACGAGACCGCCCAAGCGGATAAGGCCGCGTTGACTGGATTGTTTAACGCGGAGACGAGGTGGCGTCAACAAGAAAAGAAGGGCAACAACCCCACGGCGCTCAACTACCTTGCAGCCTGGCGGATCGACGGCTTCATGGCTTGGATGCACCTGGCTGGACTCATCGCGATAGTCGTCGGTGTGATCGGTTGGTTCGCCTCAGGGCTAACGGCTAGTGGGGCGATGTGGCTGTACCCGGCCGCGATGATTCTGCTGGTGGCTGCCTACTACCTCGGTGAGACGCTGAACTCGAGCTTGCGCAATTGGCTGGTGCTCTCCGGCGATCGCCGCAGCTGGTACGCAACGGCTATGGGGCGGCTTGCTTTGTGGATGCCGGGAGTGGGGCTGTTGGTGCTGATCGGAACGGCGGAGTTCGCGCTGTTTAGCGTTCTGTTCCCAGGAGTCGGCGATCTAGAACTGCACGTAAGCGGGAAGGGCCTGCTGATGACCCTGCTCGTTGCAGCGACAGTGGCAATGGCCTTTGGCTCGGTGGTAATCGTGAGCTTTTGGGTGAGCAACCGCTTCAGCGGATGGATGAGGTGGGTGGCCAGCCTGCTGGCCATCATGCTGATGTCTGTCGCGATGGCGGTGATCATCGTCTCGGTTGAAGAGATTGATGAGGCTGGAATCGACCTATTGGGGCCTGTTGGTGCAATCCTTGGAGCAGTGGGTGTGGTGACAGTGCTCGTATTCGCAGCGCTGCGATGGGGGATCGGGCGCTTCGATACGGCCCATGAGTCAATCCAGGAGAATCTGGGGCTGGATTCGGAGGCCTAGAACGCCCTGCGAAAATGCGTACTGAACTGCGGGTTTGTGTTTGGTGTGGGGTGTGTGTACATTAATCCAAGTCAGCGCGACACAGCACCGCGAGTTACAGACTCTCGGAACGCTGGAAGTCATAAGCGTCTGGCCAATCATTTTGAAGCTGTAAAAACAGTTCGTGTGTGCGAGTGCAG
>NZ_JAKMUT010000008.1:0-82711 GCF_027570065.1 Corynebacterium evansiae
GATTTGTGGTGTGTGGTCTGGGGTTATGGTGGCATGCGGACACACTTTTCTTTACTTAACCCCCCCTCGGCCGGCTGCAGCGGTGGTTGCGCCGAAATGCAGCGACACATTCGGCGCTCCCACCCCGACCGTTGGCTTTCGCCTTGAACGGGTTAGAATGTTGGGCACAATAGCTGGAAAGCGAAACCTGCATTTCTTGCACGAACACCTCGACCAAGGAGACACGCCAACCATGGCAAGCACCATTGATTCCGTCGTCAACCTAGCCAAGCGCAGGGGGCTGGTGTATCCCTGCGGCGAGATCTACGGTGGCACCCGCTCTGCCTGGGATTACGGTCCGCTGGGCGTCGAGCTGAAGGAGAACATCAAGCGCCAGTGGTGGCGCCACATGGTTACTTCCCGCCGCGACGTCGTCGGCCTGGATTCCTCCGTGATCCTGCCGAAGCGCGTCTGGGAGGTCTCCGGCCACGTCGAGGTATTCACCGACCCGCTGGTTGAGTCCCTGCACACCCACAAGCGCTACCGCGCGGACCACCTGCTGGAGGCTTACGAGGAGAAGCACGGCCACCCGCCGGCAAACGGCCTGGCCGACATCAACGATCCGGAGACCGGCCAGCCGGGCGCCTGGACCGAGCCGAAGGCCTTCTCTGGTCTGCTGAAGACCTTCCTGGGCCCGGTGGATGACAAGGAGGGCCTGCACTACCTACGCCCGGAGACCGCGCAGGGTATCTTCACGAACTTCAAGAACGTGATGACCACCTCCCGCCAGAAGCCGCCGTTCGGCATCGCGCAGGTCGGTAAGTCCTTCCGCAACGAGATCACCCCGGGTAACTTCATCTTCCGCACCCGCGAGTTCGAGCAGATGGAGATGGAGTTCTTCGTCAAGCCGGGCGAGGACGAAGAGTGGCACCAGTACTGGATCGATGACCGCCACCAGTGGTACATCGACCTGGGTATCAACCCCGATAACCTGCGCCTTTACGAGCACCCGCAGGAGAAGCTGTCCCACTACTCCAAGCGCACCGTGGACGTGGAGTACGCCTTCCACTTCAACGGTTCCAAGTGGGGCGAGCTCGAGGGCGTGGCCAACCGCACCGACTACGACCTGCGCGTTCACTCCGAGGGCTCGGGCGAGGATCTCAGCTACTACGACCAGGCTGCGGACGAGCGTTGGATCCCGTACACCATCGAGCCCGCCGCCGGTCTTGGCCGTGCGATGATGGCCTTCCTTGTTGACGCCTACACGGAAGAAGAAGTACCGAATGCGAAGGGTGGCACGGACACCCGCACGGTGCTGAAGCTGGACCGTCGTCTGTCTCCGGTCAAGATCGCAGTTCTGCCTCTGTCCAAGAAGGAGACGCTGACGCCGACCGCGGAGAAGATCGCCGACCAGCTGCGCGGCTTCTGGAACGTGGACTACGACACCTCCGGTGCTATCGGCCGCCGCTACCGTCGCCAGGACGAGATCGGTACGCCATTCTGCGTGACTGTTGACTTCGACACCCTCGAGGACAATGCCGTGACCGTCCGCGAGCGCGACACCATGGAGCAGGAGCGCATCAAGATCGAGGATCTGCAGAGCTACTTCGCTGAACGACTGGCGGGCTGCTAAGCATGTCGAGTGACATTCGCTGGGGCCTGCCGAGTGACGGACACACGTTCCCCATTTACGAAGGTCCCAGCAATGACCTCGTAAAGGTGGCGGAATTCGCCGACGAGCGCGGCGTCACCAACATCCGCTTCGGTGGCGACACGTGGCAGCTGCACGGCCCCGACAGTAGCGATGGCTGCACCGCATCGGCGACGACCCAGACGGGCACCTGGACAGTGACCGGCAACGGCAAGAGCTTCGGCAAGTCGGACCGTTACGAGGTGCAGGCCGACCGGCACCACGTGACGATCATTGCGGAGACGAAGAAGAACTTCGTGCTGGACATCGATGGCGAGAAGGTGGGGCAGTTCACCAGCGAGAACCGTGGCCTGCGGAACCTGCACGTGGAGTTCGAGGGTGCGGGGGAGAAGCTGCCGATCGACGTGCGCGTGTTCATTTCCTGGGCGGCGCGGCTGTGCATGGAGACGCGGATGATCAGCTCTTCGTGGGCGATCACCATCGCGCTGCTGCTGTGCATCCCGGTCGTGGTGCTCTACTGGATTGGGTTCATCTAAAACGCCGGATTGGGGTTGGCGGGGAGCTGGGTTTGGTTTGACTAAAACCGCATGTCGAGGGTTTGCCCAAACTAAATAGGTAGCAAGATTTCAACCCCCATTAACCTTCTGTTCACCATTAAATCCCGTGTTTTTTACCTCCATCGGAGAAGGTGTTTCTGTCTGACATCTTGACGTTTTGGAGGAATCTTGTCGACGACAACCGAAACGGCCGCGCCATCGTCGGCCACGGGCATCACCCCTGTGCCCGAAAACGAGAATAATACCTGGTGGCACCTATTCTTCGGTGGCCTCATGGCCATCACCCTGGTGACCTTCAGCCTGTGGGCGCACGACTACGTCGGTGACAACGCCAATGTGATCGTGCTGCTGACCACCATCATCTTCGCCGTGTTCATGGCGTTCAATATCGGTGGTAATGACGTCGCGAACTCCTTTGGTACCTCCGTGGGTGCGGGCACGCTGAGCATGAAGCAAGCCCTGGTTGTGGCCGCCATCTTCGAAGTTTCCGGAGCTGTACTGGCTGGTGGCGAGGTTACGGATACGGTCCGTTCCGGCATTGTTGACCTGGGTGCTATCGACAACCTCGAGCCGATGAACTTCGCCTACATCATGATGGCCTCGCTGCTGGGTGCGGCTGTGTGGCTGCTGGTGGCGACTCGCATGGGTTGGCCAGTGTCTACCACACACTCCATCGTGGGCGGTATCGTGGGTGCGGCTCTGACCGTCGGTTTCGTCACCGGCACTGGTGGCTGGTCCATGGTCCAGTGGGGTGCCGTTGGCAAGATTGCTATCTCTTGGGTTCTGTCTCCTGCCTTGGGCGGAATAGTTGCCTACCTTCTGTATGGCGCGATTAAGCGTGGCATCTTGGTCTACAACGAGCTGGCAGATCAGCGCCTCGAAGAGATCAAGAAGGAAAAGAAGGAGCTGAACATTCAGCACAAGATCGCCTTCGGTCAGCTCAGCGAGGAAGAGCAGCTGGCGCTGACCGATGCGATGATCCGCGACTCGACCACGATGCGCGAGCACGGCTATACCGAGGAGGACCTGGAGTCCGACTACTACAAGAAGCTGCACCGCATCAACAAGTCTGTCGACGAGGTTGAGGCGCACCACGCCCTGGATACCTGGGTGCCGCTGCTGGCCGCAGGTGGTTCCATCATCATTTCCGCGATGCTGCTGTTCAAGGGCCTGAAGAACATGAACCTGGAGCTGTCCAGCCTGGGCAACTTCCTGATCATGGGCATGGTGGCAGCTGTTGTCTGGATGGCTGTGTACATCTTCTCCCGTACCTTGAAGAAGCAGGCTCTGAACCGTTCGACCTTCCTGCTGTTCAGCTGGATGCAGGTGTTCACCGCGTCTGCTTTCGCATTCAGCCACGGCTCCAACGACATCGCTAACGCGCTTGGACCGTTCGTTGCAGTGCTGGACGTTCTGAAGACCAACACCATCTCTGAGGAATCTGGCGTGGCACTGCCCGTGATGGTTGCGATGGGTGTTGCTCTGATTGCTGGCCTGTGGTTTATTGGCCGCTTCGTTATCCGCACCGTTGGCTCCGGTCTGACCAAGATGCACCCGGCTTCTGGCTTCGCTGCAGAGCTGTCCGCAGCTGCCGTGGTTATGGGCGCATCCGTGCTGGGTCTGCCGGTTTCCTCCACTCACATTCTGATCGGTGCAGTTCTGGGCGTTGGCCTGGTTAACAAGGACGCCAACTGGGGCCTGATGAAGCCCATCGCCCTGGCTTGGGTTATCACCCTCCCGGCTGCCGCCATCATCGCAGGCGGTACGGTCTCCGTGCTGCGCGTGATCTTCTAAAGCAAACTGCTTGCCGCTGGCTTAGCCCGGCTGGCTGGCCCGGCTGAAGTTGCTGGCCCGGCTGGGTCCGGCTGGCTGGCCCGGCCCGACTGGCTGGCGCGTTACTGCAGGCCCGGATGGCTGACCCGGCATTGCTGATTCAAGGCGCTCGCCCTTCGGGGCGGGCGCTTTTTGCTGCCCGGAGAACGTGGGGCCAGAATTTTGGGGGCGCCAGAATGTGGAACGCCTAAACGTGGGGGCGCCTGCTCGAGTCGACCCGAGGTTTAGGTCTTCTGTCCTGGTGGATCTGAAGGGCCTCGCTAGGCGTAAATGTCGTTAAAGTGGGAATCTGTAAAATTGAATCCCGCTTATGATTTTTCAGCAACTCGCTGACCTGCGGTTTTACACATTTGGAAATGGGTGCCGGTAACGAATTCCCACTTTAA
Source organism: Corynebacterium evansiae (assembly GCF_027570065.1). Taxonomy (NCBI): domain Bacteria; kingdom Bacillati; phylum Actinomycetota; class Actinomycetes; order Mycobacteriales; family Corynebacteriaceae; genus Corynebacterium; species Corynebacterium evansiae. Next base: position 4,407 of record NZ_JAKMUT010000008.1, read on the forward strand.
CGACATTTAACGCAATCCGAGGGCACAAAAGCCCTGGCTGGAAGCTGGAGGAGCCCCAGCCAGCCGACCGGCCCGGCCCTGGCAGGAAGCTGGGGCTAACTAGAAGCTAGAGGAGACTCAGCTAGAAGCTGGAGGAGCCGCTGCCGCCGAAGCCCCCGCCTCCGCCGCCGAAGCCGCCACCACCGAAGCCGCCTCCAAAGCCTCCGCCGAAGCCACCGTTGCCGCTCAGCAGCGAGCCCAGCACCATGCCTGTCACAAAGTTGCCGCCGCCACTTCCGCCGAACCCGCCGTAGCCGCTGTTGCGACGGTTGAAGTCGTCGATATCCTTACGCGCCTGCGCGCTGGCCTGCTGCGCCAGCTGGCTAGCCCGCTGGGCCGCCCGCAGCGCCCGCTTCGGATCCTCCGTCCGCAGCTGCGCTGCCTCATCCAAAGCAGCCCGCGCCGCCTGCGCCGCCGTGCGCGTATCCACGCCGATGATCCGCCGGCGGTTCCTGATCAGGTCCTCCACGGCCTCCAACCGCTGGGCGGCATCCATGGCCGTCCGGTCCACCATGTCCACGGTGCGGGCAAAGTCGCTGGCCTTGCCACGGGCCTCGTCCAGCTGAATGTCCAGCACACCGTCGGCTTCTAGTAGCTGGGAGTAGCTCCCCAACGGATCCGCAGAGCCTTCTTCCCGCGCCTTCTCCAGTGCCTCGCGAGCCTGCTCCACGGCCTTGTGCAAAGCCGCACGGTCCAGGTCTGCACCGGACTTATCCAGCTCCCCGGCCTCCGCAATCTCCTCTTCCACCTCGGTGATCAGCGCGGGCAGGTTGGACTGTGCCGACCGCAGGTGCTCCTCCGCACGCTCCACGGCCAGCAGCTGCGAATCCGCCTGTTGCAGTGCCATGCGCGCGGCACCCAGCGCGTCGATCAGCCCGCCTTGCTGCCCGGCCGGCTTGTCCAGCAGTCCGCGTGCGGAGTCCAGCGCCTTCTCGGCCTCCGCCAGTTCGTCCTCGGCAACGTCCGGGTTATCGCGCACGGATTCCAGCAGCGCCGGGTCCACGCGCGTGATGGCATCGCTGAGGATCTCCCGCGCATTCGGAATGCGGTTGTGCAGGCTGATGCTGGTCTGGCGGAGCTTTTCCACCAGCTGGGGTGCGTCCATCAGCTTCTGCCGCAGCTCGGCAAAGCGCGCGGCCTGCCCGTCCAGGTTGTCGTCTGCCTGCCCACAGGTAGACACAATCTCGATCAGCAGGTCGCGCTGCTCCGGCTCGGTTGTCACCAGCCCAGAGCGCAGCCGCTCGTTCATGCTGTATGCCTTGTTCAGCGTCGAGCGGCTGTGCTGCAGCGCCTTAGCCAAGTCGCGTGTGCGCTCTTCGCCGAACTCTCCGCGCGCGACGGCCAGCTCTTCGTCGCCCTTACGGATGGATTCGTCGGTACTGTGCAGCTCCTCATCCGCCAGCTCGCGCAGCACCTCGGTGGGCTGCTTGTACAGGTCGTCGATGTTGCCCGGGTCGATCTCGCGGGCTGTCTCCAGCTGCTGCGCGTGCGTCTTCTTCCTATTGCGGCGGGACCACGCAAAGGCACCGGCACCCGCGCCGACCACTCCGACGGCTCCGGCGCCCATCCACACCTTCGACGCCGTGGAGGTCTTGCCCGCCAGCTTGTCCGCCGCGGCCTGTGCGCCCCCGGCCCAGTCGTCGTCGGCGAAGTGGTCCCGCGCCGCGTCCTGCAGTTTTTCTGCCTCGCTCGTCTTTACCTTGTCCCCGGCGGCGTAGCCAATCTGCTGCGTTTCGGTGGCCACTGCCAGCACGATCACGTTGTCGGTGCCGTCCTGTTCCCGCAGCTGCTCGGCCATTGCTTTAATGTCGCCTGGTGCGGTCGGGACGAAGACGACGTAGAGCTTCTTGCCGGATTCTTTGGTTGCTTCTTTTAATGACGCCGTAATGTCCGCTTTTTCCTGTTCAGACAACACCCCGGACTCGTCAACGAGCTGGGATGTCAGCTGCACCTCGCTGGTGGCGGTAGCGGCTGGGGCCGAGGGGGCGTCAATAAGAAAAGAGCCAAATCCGAGTACGGCGCCGGCGGCTAGGATTGCCAGGAAGCGAGTGGTGGAAAAAGTCGGTTTCATACAGCCCACCTTAACGAAAAATACAGGGGAAACCGCGTATGGTTTTGCGCATGGCTAATGCACGGCATCCGGTGAAGCGCGCGGTGAAGTATGTCTTCATCACGCTGTTAACCATCTTCTTGGTGGCGGCGGGTGTGTTCGGAGTGACGGCTTTCCAGGTGTGGCACTTCGCGCGGTCGGACGACAGGCGACCGGCGGACACGATTTTTGTGCTGGGGGCGGCGCAGTATGCGGGCAACCCGACGAACTGGTTCGCCTCACGGCTGAATCACGCCGCAGAGCTGTACAAGCAGGGCGTGGCGCCGACGATCGTCACCGTGGGTGGCAAGGCGGAGGGCGACCTGTACACCGAGGCAGCTGCAGGCAAGAACTACCTGGTGGAGAACTTCGACATTCCGGAGTCGGCGGTTGTGCCGGTGGAGGAAGGTGCGGATACGCTGAAGTCAGCCGAGGCGTTCGCGCAGGTGGCGAGCGAAAATGGTTGGCGGACTTCCGTGGTGGTGACGGATCCTGCGCACTCGCTGCGTGCTACCCGGATGGTGCGCGACCAGGGCCTTGATGCATGGGCGAGCCCCACGCGCCAGGGGCCGTCGGTGTTCACCCGAAAGTCGCAGGCCAACTCGATCCTGCACGAGACGTTGGGCATGCTGTACTACGAGGTAGTAGAGAAACGCCGGAAGTAGAGTGCCGGTAGAAGTGGAAAGAGGACATGCGTTACCCCTATAGCGATCACGACCAGCAGCGGCGGCTGCCGGATCGGCCGAAGACCCTGGGGCTGCCCGGGGCGGTGGTGGACGGGCGCGATAGTTTCGACCGCGACCGGGCGCGCGTGCTGCACTCCGCGGCGCTGCGCCGGCTGGCGGATAAGACGCAGGTCGTGGGGCCGGGGTCGGGGGATACACCGCGTACCCGCCTGACGCACTCGCTGGAGGTCGCGCAGATTGCCCGCGGGATCGGCAAGACTCTAGGCGCGGATCCGGATCTGACGGAGCTGGCGGGGCTGAGCCACGACATCGGCCACCCGCCGTATGGCCACAACGGCGAGCGGGCGTTGGATGAGGCCGCCGCCGACTGTGGGGGATTCGAGGGCAACGCGCAGACGCTGCGCATTCTCGCCCGGCTGGAGCCGAAGGTGCTGGGGGACGGCAGTGAAGGCGCATCTGGCGCTGGCGCTGGGGCTGCTAGCGCGGCAGGCATAGCAGGCGCCGCGCCCGTCTCCTACGGCCTGAACCTCACCCGCGCCAGCCTGGACGCCGCCTGCAAGTACCCGTGGGGGCCGGTCGACGAGCACGGCAACAAGCGCGCCAAGTACTCCGCCTACGCCGAGGACGTGGAGACCCTCGAGTGGATCCGCGAGGGCGCGCCGGAAGGGCGCAAGTGCCTGGAGGCGCAGATCATGGACTGGTCCGACGACGTCGCGTACTCGGTGCACGACGTGGAGGACGGCATCCTTTCCGGGCGCATCGACTTCGGCGTGCTGTGGGATCTGGTCGAGCTAGCCGCGCTGGCGGAGAAGGGCGCCCGCGTGTTCGGCGGCACCCCGGAGGAGCTGCTGGAGGCTGCCGACCGCCTGCGTGCCATGACCTTGATCTCCCGGGCGGCGGATTTCCGCGGATCGATGCAGGACCTCGCCGCGCTAAAGGCCATGACCTCGGAGCTGGTTTCCCGCTTCGTCACCGCCGCCGTCACGGGCACTCGCCAGCGGTTCGGCGAGGGGGCGCTCGGCCGCTACGCCGCCGACCTGGTGATCCCCGAGCCCGTGCAGGCGGAGGTCACCCTGCTGAAGTCCGTTGCGGTCCTGTACGTCATGGACGAGGCCCAGCATCTGGCCAACCAGCAGCGCCAGCGCGAGCGCATCTTTCGCGTCACGGACTACCTGTGGCGCGGTGGCTCGGGTGCGCTGGACCCAATGTTTTCTTCGTGGTTTGACGCCGCCGCCTCCGACCGCGAGGCACGCCGCGTAGTCATCGACCAGGTGGCTTCGCTGACGGAATCCCGGTTGGAGCGGCTGGACAAGCGCGCCAGCGGAATCAGCGCCGCCTGGGCCTAGGCGCCAGCGGGCCGGCGCGAGCTAGCGCGAGCGCCGCTAGTCCTCCGCGTCCGGGATGGAACAGAAGCTCTCGAAGTGGTCGGACGTGTAGTACCACACATCCGGGTCGGTCTCAGTGCCGCCGCCGACGACGATGCGGCGCTCACCCCGGTGGTTAAGCCCCGGGGTCTTCACGGTGTACTCGCGGTAGTAGTCGCCCTTTTCCTTCGGCAGCAGACCTTCGTAGTTGTCGAAATGCTTGCCGTCGGCCTCCCCGTCGTCCGGCGGGGCATCCTGCAAAATGTCGTCGATCTGCTTTTTGGCCTCCGGTGGGAGGGTGTCAACGGCGCAGGTGTCGGCGTCATTGCTAGAAACACCAGAAGCCGCACCGCCGTTTCCGTCGGCTCCATCGCCGCCTTGTAGCCCGAACCAACCGGCTGCGACGACTGCCGCGCCGACGATCGGCGTGGCGTATTTGGCCCACTTCTTCGGCACTAGGCCCTGCGAGGGGCTCTGCGAGCGGCCCTGTGAACTTCCCTGAGACATAGGGAAGAGTTTAGAGCACGCGCAGTGGCAGGCGGAGGGCGGCCGGGGCGTCGTCCGGCACGATCGGGTTGTTCGGCTGCACTGGGTTAATGCGGCGGTAGCCCTCGGACTGCGGCGGGCGCGGGTCGGCCTCACCCTTGTTCGGCCACATGGCGGCGGCACGCTCGGCATTCGCGGTGATGGATAGGGAGGGGTTCACACCCGGGTTCGCGGTGATGGCGGAACCGTCGGTGATGAACAAGCTCGGGTAGCCCCATGCGCGGTGGTAGGGGTCCACCACGCCGTGCTCGGGCGAGGAGCCGATCACGCAGCCGCCCAGGAAGTGCGCGGTCAGCGGGATGTTGAACACCTCCGACCACACGCCACCTGCGATGCCCTTCGGCAGAAACTTCGCCAGGATCCGGGTGGCCGTGTTGCCTTCGGGAATCCAGGACGGATTTGGCTCGCCGGTACCCTGCTCGGAGCTCAGCATGTTGAACGGGCCGATCTTGCGCAGGAAGGTGCGCAACGAGTTATCGCGGGTCTGCATCACCAGGTTGATGACGGTGCGCTGCGACCACTTGCTCAGGTTCACCAGGCGCGGGATGGCCTTGTACTGCAGGAAGACCTGCTTGATGAACTCGAGGAAGCGAGGCTGCAGCTTATCGCCGTCTGTCATGAGGGTCTGCAGCAGGCCCATCGCGTTGGAGCCCTTGCCGTAGCGCACCGGCTCGATGTGAGTATCCGGGGCGGGGAAGTAGGAGGAGGTGATGGCCACGCCCTCGGAGAAATCCATGTCGGGGGAGTAGTCCGAACGGTTCGCGCCCAGCAGTGCCTCGGAATTCGTGCGGGTGAGGTGCCCCAGCTTGTCCGACAGCTTCGGCAGGTTGCCGTTGGCCTTCTGGCGGTGCAGCAGGTTCTGGGTGCCCCAAGTGCCCGCGGCGACGACGAGGTTATCGGCGGTGAAGCTGCTGGTCTGCGGGTTGCGCTTGGTGATCGGCCCGGTCTGCTTGGCCTGCACTGTCCAGGTGGTGCCGTCGAAAGTGATGTCGGTGACGGTGGTGCGGTCGTGGACCTTCGCCCCGCCCTTTTCAGCCAGGTACAGGTAGTTCTTCAGCAGGGTGTTCTTCGCGCCGTGGCGGCAGCCAGTCATGCACTCGCCGCACTCGTGGCAGGCGGTGCGGTCGGGGCCAACACCACCGAAGTATGGATCCTTCACAGTCTCACACGGTTTACCTTCGAGCCCGACCTTTTCTCCGAAGAAGACTCCGACGGGTGCCATGCGGAACGTGTCGCCCACGCCCATCTCCTCGGCAACCTTCTTGGAGTACACGTCGGCGGGAGTCATCGTGGGGTTTTCCACCACGCCGAGCATCTTTTGGGCTTGCTGGTAGTAGGGGGTGAGCTCGTCCTCCCAGTCGGTGATGGTGTTCCACTGCTTGTCGTTGAAGTATGCCTCGCCCGGCTGGTAGAGCGTGTTCGCGTAGTTCAGCGAGCCGCCGCCCACGCCTGCGCCGGCGAGGATCATCACGTCCTTGAGCAGGTGGATGCGCTGGATGCCGTACAGGCCGATCTGCGGCATCCATAGGAAGTCCTTGAGGTGCCAGGAGTTCTTGGCGAACTCTTCGTCCTTGAAACGGCGGCCGGCTTCGAGGATGCCGACCTTGTAACCCTTCTCCACCAGGCGCAGGGCGGTGGTGGAGCCGCCGAAGCCGGAGCCGATGATCAGCACGTCGTAGTGGGTGGAGGAGTTACCGGTGGCCTGCGGGGCGGCTTGCGAGTTAGCCTGCGAGTCAGTCATGGGAGCGGTCCTTCGTGTTATTGCAGTGTGACGTAGATCCTATTTTGAACACGTTAGCGCCCGGTTCTGGCCAGATGTGTTGTTTGTAGAAAATAGGTTGTATAGGTTGTGACGGTCGGCCGATCTGGGACTAAGAAGGGGCCGTCCGGGGTTGTACTAGCATGTGGCTATGGCTAAGGGCAGGATTCCGGAGCGGGACATCGAAGCAATTCGAGAGCAGACCCCCATCGAAGAAGTAGTGGGGGAGTATGTGCAGCTCAAACCGGGTGGCGTCGATTCCATGAAGGGCCTTAGCCCCTTCAAGGACGAAAAGACTCCCTCGTTTCACGTTCGCCCGAATCACGGCTACTTCCACTGCTTTTCCACGGACCAGGGCGGTGACGTTTTCAAGTTCCTCATGCTGATGGAACACATGTCCTTCCCCGAGGCCGTGGAGGCCTGCGCCGAGCGCATCGGCTACCGCATCAACTACGAGGGCGGCCGGCCTGGCAACCGGGAGGAGCCCGGCACACGGCGCAGATTGGTCGCCGCGAATAAGGCGGCCTTTGAGTTCTACCGCAAGGAATTTCTTGGTGACGCCGAAGGCGCGGACGTTGCCCGCAACTTCCTGATCGAGCGTGGTTTCACCATGGAACACGCCGAACAATTCGGCTGCGGGTATGCACCAGCCGGATGGGATCGGCTGACTAAGCACCTGCAGCAGAAGGGCTTTACGTTCAAGGAAATCGAGGCGGCGGGTCTGGGCCGCATGGGTAAGCGCGGTCCGATCGACCGGTTCCACCGCCGCCTTTTGTGGCCGATCCGTTCCGTCAGTGGGGACGTGATCGGCTTCGGTGCCCGCAAGCTCTTCGACGACGACAAGCTGGGCAAGTATCTGAATACGCCGGAGACGATGCTGTACAAGAAGTCGAAGGTGCTGTTCGGCATTGACCAGGCGAAGCGGAACATCGTGGCCAAGCACCAGGCTGTGGTGGTGGAGGGCTACACGGACGTGATGGCCATGCACGCCGCCGGGGTGGATACCGCGGTGGCCGCGTGTGGCACGGCCTTCGGTGCGGAGCACCTGTCGGCTCTGCGCCGGTTCATGCTGGACGACCAGTTTTTCCGAGGTGAGATCATCTACACCTTCGATGGCGACGAAGCTGGGCAGAAGGCCGCGATGCGTGCCTTCGAGGGTGACCAGCAGTTCTCGGGGCGTAGTTATGTGACGGTCGCGCCGGGCGGGCAGGATCCGTGCGACGTGCGCATCAAGCGCGGCGACGCGGCCGTGCGCGAGCTGGTGGCCTCCCGCATTCCGATGTTTGAGTTCGTGATCCGCACCCTCATCGCGGACTACGACACGGCCAGCATCGACGGGCGCGTGCACGCCCTGCGGCGCATCGTGCCGGTGCTGGCGGGAATTAAGGACGACGCGTTGCGGGACGAATACGCCCGCCAGGCCGCGGGCTGGGTCGGTTGGGATAACCCGAACGACGTGTTGGATCAGGTGCGCAAGGAGGCGCGGAAGTCCGGCGGGCAGCGGCCGAAGTTGGAGTTGAAGACCGGTGCCGGCGCCGGCACGGCTGGTGGCGCAGGTGCCGCTGGTGCTGGAACGGCAGGCGCGGCTGGCGCGGGCAGCGCAGGCGGCCCGAACCTGCACGTGGTCAAGGGCATGGAGCGCCCGAACCCGAACGACGACTACTTGGAAGGCCCCCGCGAGGTCATGAAGCTGGCTTTGCAGGAACCGCAGCTGGCCTCCACCATCTTTGACCTCATGCCCCCGGAGAGCTTCGTGCATCCGACATACGTGGCGATGGCGGAGGCTGTGGCGTCACTAGGTGGGGCGGCGAACAGCGACGGCGGGGCCGGATGGATCGAGAAGATCGCGGCGCAGATGAAGGACCCGATGGGGGCGGCGGTGGTCTCCGAGCTGGCGGTGGAGGATCTGCATTGCCTGCCGGAGAGGCTGCCGTACTACGCGGATGCGATCATGGCGCGGATGCAGGAGCGTTGGGTGGGCAGCGAGATTGCGGACATGAAATCCCGGATGCAGCGCATGCGCCCCGACCTGCAGAAAGAGGAATATAACGCGCTGTTTGCGGATGTGATTGCGCTGGAGAAGTACCGCCGCTCGCTACACGAGCGAGCCTCGGACTTTGGCGACTTTACGCGCTAGGAAAACCGTTTGGAGAACTACGCGCTAACGTTTCTTCTTAATTCAAACCCTGTAGCGCCACTCGATCGCGGTTCCATCGGTCAGCATAAGTGGCCGAAGTTCGTCATCGTCCCCGACTTCGAATACCTCCGACTAACCAAGTTGGGCGAGGGCTCCTGGACACAAACGTTCACCGTTGACGAGCTACCCGACCGTATTGATCAACTGATCTTCCTCGCCGGATAAGAAACCATCACCACAGACGAAGAGTAAACCTCCCCTCCACACATCCAGGATGATTTCATCCCCCAGTCACCAATTTTCGCTTCAAAGGAAAACCTCTGGTGTTACTGTCGGATTTAACCACTCACCGCAGCGAAAGATGACTACCATGGCTCGACCATCGCGCATCATCTCAGCTCTCCTTTTTTCCGCCATCCTCAGCATCGGCTTCGCCCCGGTTGCGCAGACCCAACCTGCTCAGGCGCCAACAGTCACTAATGCTCCTAGCGATAACAACGCCGATCAAGTTGCACCCGGACACAGGCTCTCCAATGAATAAACATGGCATCGAGGCAACTATCTCACTAGCTCAGAAAATGGCCGCTACTAGGGGGTGGGATGAAAATAGTGAATACCTCCAGCCACGGGCCGTTCCAATCGCGGACGTAGTTGGAGACTTCATGAAGCCCTCAGAGGATTTCAGCGTGGAACTTAAAGGAACCATCTGGCTCGACACATACTCTGATTCGAAAGCATTTACATTACTAGCTTCGCCCTTAACCAGCCTGTTTGAATACACCATTGAGGGGCGCGATCCCCGTTCAAACCTTGATCTACTCCCGACGCCTTGGTCAAACCCTCACCACGGTTCTACGCAGGGTAACCGCACCTACGTTCCAAGAGGCGATATGCACACTCCGCCCTCGTTGGTGTTCTTCCAAAGGCTTCCAATATGGGGGCAGATCAACAACTCTTCACCAGAACGCCTAGTTCCCACCGAGGCGTGGTATCTACCAATTGGATTTACCATTGTTCGATGCACATCTCTCGATGGTTTCAGTTCAACGGACATGATTATTGACCACTGGGGCCGCTACCTCGTCTTTTATAGGCAAGTCGTCAACGAAGAAAAGGTAGTGGAAATGCGTGTCACCCAAGCGCAGCGTAAACAAGACCCGCGAAACAGTCCTTTAGTTCGCAACTATTAGTTGCTTTAAATTCTTTCACCCGCGTCGCGAGCGCGAGTGTTCCGCCATGTTCACTTAAAGGGGTTCTTTGGCGCCCTCTTGGGCGATTCAATGCGGTCATTTGGGTGCACATCATCCGCCTCGACGATGGTGTGCCCCTCGCCCAGGGAATCGCGGGTAGAGCGGTTCAGATCGCGCACCTCGTGCATGCGCGGTTCCGGATCCAGCCGGTTGGCCAGTGCCTTACGGCCGGAACGCACAACTGCCTTGGTGATATCCGAGTTCACAGCGGTCTGATAGCCACGGCGGATCTGTTCGTAGCGACGGCGACCGGCCTTCGTGCCCATCAAGTAACCCGCGGCGGCGCCGACGACGAGCTGGATCATGTTGGCTCCTTGGAGGTTTGCGTTGGTTGCGTTAGCTAATAGCTCAAGCTTACGCGAACCCACCAAAGGTACAGAAGCTCGTACAGTGGGTGGCATGACTACTACTGTGAAGGCCGTAATTTCCCGTGCAAAGAACGAGCCAGTTGAACTGACCGACATTGTGATCCCCGATCCGGGCGAAAACGATGTGATCGTCCGCATCCAAGCTTGCGGCGTATGCCACACCGACCTGGCCTACCGCGATGGCGGCATTACGGACGACTACCCGTTCCTGCTGGGCCACGAGGCCGCTGGTGTGGTCGAGCAGGTAGGCGACCGCGTGACGCACGTGGAGGTCGGCGACTATGTGGTGCTGAACTGGCGCGCCGTGTGTGGCCAGTGCCGCGCCTGCAAGAAGGGCGAGCCGAAGTACTGTTTCGATACTCACAATGCGTCGAAGAAGATGACCCTCGCCGACGGCACTGAGCTGGAGGCTGCTCTGGGCATCGGCGCCTTCGCTGAAAAGACGCTGGTCCACGAAGGACAGTGCACCAAGGTGAACTCCGAGGCCGACCCTGCGGTCGCGGGTCTGCTGGGATGTGGCGTCATGGCCGGTCTCGGCGCCGCAGTGAACACCGGTGAGGTTAAGCGCGGCGAGTCCATCGCCGTCATCGGCGTAGGCGGCGTGGGCATGGCCGCGATCGCGGGTGCGGCCGTTGCGGGTGCGACGAAGATCATTGCTATCGATATTTCTGACGCCAAGCTTGCCCGCGCAAAGGAAGAATTCGGCGCTACCCACACGATCAATAGCTCGGGGCTTTCGGATGATGAGCTGGTGGAGAAGGTCCAGGAGATCAACGGCGGATTCGGCGTGGACGTGGCGGTGGACGCCGTGGGGCTGCCGCAGACGTACAAGCAGGCCTTCTACGTGCGCGACCTGGCCGGCCGTGTGGTGCTGGTGGGCGTGCCGACCCCAGATATGACTCTGGAGCTGCCATTCCTGGATGTGTTTAGCCACGGTGGTGCGCTGAAGTCCTCTTGGTATGGCGACTGCCTGCCGGAGCGCGACTTCCCGATGTACGTGGACCTGTACCAGGAGGGCCGCTTCCCGCTGGATCGCTTCGTGGACGAGCGCATCGGAATCGATGGCGTGGAAGATGCCTTCGGGAAGATGAAGCAGGGCGAGGTTCTGCGCTCCGTGGTGGAGTTTAAGTAGGCAGGCTGGGGTGTAGGTCGAAGACATTCAGGCCCCAGAAGTATCAGGCCCGACAGTTATCAGGCCCAAGAGTTAGAAGAGGAAGCATGAGCGAGCACAAGTTGGAAAACCCGCAGATCGAGCAGTTCGAAACCTCCGGCAAGTTCCGCCTGGACGGCGGCGAGTGGGACGTGGATAACAACGTCTACCTGCTGGTCAACGATGACAAGTGCATCGTGGTGGATCCGGCGCACGACGCGCAGGCGGTAATCGACCACGTGGGGGATCGCACCGTGGAGGCGATCCTGCTGACCCACGCGCACAACGACCACTGCGAGCTGGCCCCGGAACTGGCAGAGAAGTGGGGAGTGAAGGTCTACCTGAACGAGGACGACCGGATGCTGTGGGAGGAATCCAACGGCGACGCGCCGTTTACCCCGATCGACGTGGAGGATCCGCGCTGGGCGGACTGGGGTGTGCGCCTGTACCACACGCCGGGTCACTCGCCGGGCTGCATCGTGGTGGAGGTTCCAGGGCAGCATGCGCTGCTGTCCGGCGACACGCTGTTCAACGGTGGCCCGGGTGCGACGGGGCGGAAGTATTCCAGCTTCCCGACGATTATCGAGTCCCTGCAGTCCACGGTGTTCATCCTGCCGCACGACTTGAAGGTCTACCCCGGCCACGGTGACACCACCACGGTGGGTGCCGAGGCGGCGCGTATCGAGGAGTACATCGAACGTGGATACTGATACCCCCTAAGGGTATACTGGGGGCATGGCTGTAATAGATCTTGATATCACGGGCATGACCTGCGCCTCCTGCGCTAACCGCATCGAAAAGAAGCTGAACAAGCAGGAGGGCGTGACCGCCACCGTTAACTACGCCACCGAGAAGGCACACATCGAAACGGGGGAGGGGGCGGCCGCCGACGCGGATTCTTATATCGCCATCGTGGAGAAGCTCGGCTACGGCGGTAGCGTGCCTAAGCCGGAGAGGCCCGCCGGCGACGACCCAGCCGCCAAGGAGCTGCGCGGCCTGAAGCGCCGCCTGGTGGTCGCCGTCGTGCTGGCCACTCCGGTGATCCTGCTGGCGATGATCCCGCCGCTGCAGTTCGACTATTGGCAGTGGATTAGCTTCGCACTGGCCACCCCGGTGATCCTGTGGGCGGGCTGGCCTTTCCACAAGGCCACGTGGGTGAACCTGAAGCACGGTGCGGCGACGATGGATACCCTCATCACCGTCGGCACCTCGGCGGCCTATCTGTGGTCGCTGTATGCGCTGTTCTTCGGCCACGCGGGCGATCCCGGTATGCGCCACGGCTGGTCCATCCTGAACCACGCGGGCGACCCGATGGGGGATATCTACTTTGAGGTCGCCGCGGGCGTGGTGACGTTCGTACTGGCGGGACGGTACTTTGAGAAGCGCTCCAAGCAGCGCGCCGGGGATGCCATCCGCGCGCTCACGGACATGGGCGCCAAGCAGGTCACCGTGCTGCGGGATGGCGGGGAAACGTTGCTCCCCATTGAGCAGCTGCAGATCGGCGACCGCTTCCTGGCCCGCCCTGGCGAGAAGATCGCTACGGATGGCCGCATCCTGGACGGCACGTCCGCCATTGATCAGTCCATGCTCACCGGCGAGTCCGTCCCTGTCGACGTTGGCCCCGGCGATGAGGTCACGGGTGCCACCATCAACACCTCCGGTCGCCTAGTGGTGGAGGCCACCCACGTGGGCTCGCAGACGAAACTCGCGCAGATGGCCAAGCTGATCGACGAGGCCCAGTCCGGCAAGGCCGACGTACAGCGCCTGGCCGATAAGGTCTCCGGCATTTTCGTTCCGGTCGTCATCGCGATTGCGCTGCTTACGCTGCTGTTCGCGGGCTTTAGCAATGCGGTCGCGGTGCTGATTATCGCGTGCCCCTGCGCCCTTGGTTTAGCGACGCCCACAGCCTTGCTGGTTGGCACGGGTCGCGGGGCCGAACAGGGCATTCTGATTCGTGGACCCGAGGTTTTGGAGGGCGCGCACGCCATCACCACCGTTGTGATGGATAAGACCGGCACGGTGACGACGGGCACAATGCGGGTAGTCGATGTGGAGCCGGCAGGCGGCAATCGCGAGGAGGTTCTGCGCGCCGCTGCGGCGGTGGAGGCGTACTCGGAGCACCCCATTGGCCGGGCCATTGCAGAGGCCGGCCGGGAGGAGTTCGGCGGCCTGCCGGAGGTCACCGGCTTTAAGAATCTGCCTGGACACGGCGTGGAGGGAACCGTCGAGGGCCAGATGATACGGGTTGGCCGTGGGGACGAGGGGGCGTCCACAAATAAGGCAACCACAGTCAACGTGAGCGCGGATGGGCGGGCGATCGGCACCATCAGCGTGGCCGATACGGTGCGCCCCACCAGTGCCGAAGCGGTGCGGAAGATGCATGAGATGGGCCTGAAGACCGTGCTGCTGACCGGCGATAATCAGCAGGTGGCGGACGCCGTGGCGCGTGAGGTTGGCATCGACGAGGTGATCGCCGGGGTGATGCCGGAAGACAAGGTGGCGCACATCCGCTCGTTGGAGAACGTGGCGATGGTCGGCGACGGCGTGAACGACGCGGCGGCGCTGGCGAGCGCGGATCTGGGCATCGCGATGGGTTCCGGCACGGACGCGGCGATCGAGGCGGCGGACATTACCGTGATGCGCGATGACCTGCTGGCGGTGGCGGATGCGCTGCGGCTGGCGCGCAAGACGCTGCGGACGATCAAGGTGAACCTGTTCTGGGCGTTTGCTTACAACGTGGCGGCGATCCCGCTGGCCGCATTCGGGCTGCTGAACCCGATGTTGGCCGGGGCGGCGATGGCGCTGTCCAGCGTGTTTGTGGTGAGCAACAGCCTGCGGTTGAAAGGATTCAAGTAATGCACGGGTACTTGAGTGATAAGGATCGCTACCTGGCGCGGCTGAAGCGGATCGAGGGGCAGGTGCGCGGGCTGCAGCGGATGGTGGATGAGGAGCAGTATTGCATCGACATCCTCACGCAGGTCAGCGCGCTGCAGTCTGCGCTGAAGGGCGTGGCGCTGGGGCTGTTGGAAGACCACATGAACCACTGCGTGCGGCACGCCGCGGAGGCCGGGGGAGAGGAAGCCGAAGAAAAGTTGGCGGAGGTATCCCAGGCCGTGAAGCGGTTGGTTCGTTAAGGGGTAGGGGAGGCGCAGGGCTGCGTTACAGGTGGTCGATGGCGTACTGCGCCTGCTCCTCGGTGAAGCCGGAGTTAGTCTTTAGCATCTCGAGCAGCTCTTCCTCGGGCAAGGGGGAGCCGGTTTCGTTGAGCTTGCGCGCGCAGTTGAGGGCCTGCTGGTTCCAGTCGGGAGCGAGCTTTTCGATGGCCGTGGTGATTTGATCGTCGGAGTACCCCTGGAGCTGTAGGTTCTCGCGCAGACCCTTCTCGGAGAGATTGAATTTGAGGGCGGTCATGGCGGCATCGTTGGCTTGCCGCTGGGTTTTGGGAGCGTCGGTTGGCTGCGCGATGGCCGTGTTCTCAGTGGATTCCATGGCGGTGCTGCCGGTGGCCTCGCTTTCGGACGTGGAGTATTGGTTGAGCTCGCTTTGTGGGGCGTTGGATGCCTTCGCGGGTGCGTTGGCTGGCTCCGTGGCCGGCGGCGTAGTCGAAGTGCTGGCTGGGTGCTGGTGCGCGGAGGCTGCAGCGGGCTGTGGGTTGATTCCGCGACCGTAGTCCTTGTTGTTGGCAACGTACCAAATCGCTGCGACGAGGATGCCGACCAGGACGATCGCGCCGATGAAGATCAGCGCGAGGCGGCCGTTGATGGGGTCTTGGAGGGCGTCTTTCTGAGAATCTGCGTGGGAGTCTCTCTGAGGCGTGCTGTCGGGGGAGGGCATCTAACTAAAGTCCTGGTACTCGTTGCTGGGTGCGTGTTGGGTACTTGCGGGTGACGTGCACGGCGCCTGTGTGGGAGGCGAAAGCACAAAGCCCGGTCGTAGTAGTAGATGCGGCGGGGAGGCATTTTGTTTCCGTGGGCGGGGTAGTTGAGGTTAGGAGTCTTCTATTCGACGCCCGTTGGCAAAAACGCTCGCCAATGCGACCAAATCAAATCCAGCAATAATGCTTGCGCTGATTACGTATCCCAAAAAGGCTAAGTAGCCACAAAGGACTAGGACTGCGATTACTGCGGTGAGGAGAACGGGGTCGTTTCGGAGCTGCTCAGAGCTGATGCCCGTACCAATACTGCGTTGAGGGAAGTCCTCGGCGCTGGAGGTGGCATCAGGCTTTGCATGCGGCGGTACGTCGCGGCGCCCTGTAGATCGAGGATGCTGCCCACTCCCGTCAGGAACGCCCGGCGTTTGCTGGGGTTCGTGGTCGTCATGGTTCATTACCTTACCCTTCTGAGCTCGCTTGGTGAATACTTGTGGTGGTTGAGAACAGGTGTGAGTGTAAGGAAATGACAAGACAAGTCAGCACATAATCGAGTATTAGTTCGATTATGTGGCGAAGTTTTGAAGGTTATAGCGTTTCCGCTCCAACGCGACAAACCCCGACCGTCTGCGTAGTGCAGCTGATCGGGGCTTGTAAGTTGCTCCCCCAACTGGGCTCGAACCAGTGACCTTTCGATTAACAGTCGAATGCTCTGCCAACTGAGCTATAGGGGATTAAGTTGTGTGAGCTCGGGGTTGATTCCCTTGCTCTGTGCAACGAGATCATACTCTATATGGCAATGGTGTAAACAGACAAATCGGCTGTTCAGGGGCGTATTTCTGAGGGGTGGATAGGGGTGCGGTAAGGATTCGATGCATCGAAAGCGGGGTATATGAGTGCCCGCGCCGGGCGGTGTGGTTGAATCTTCTGTGAGCAAGCTACTCAGTTGGGGTGGTTTGGCTTTGTTAGGGGCTATAGCTCAGTCGGTTAGAGCCGCGGACTCATAATCCGCTGGTCGCGGGTTCGAGCCCCGCTGGCCCCACCACTAGGACGCTCATTTTGATACAAAATGAGCGTCCTCTTGTTTCGCCCCGGATGGGTGGCGTTTTTGCTTGTCAGGGCCGGTTTTCTGGGAAGCAGCCGCCTGCTGGGTGGGCGTAGGGGACGGCAGCTCCGGGTGCTCCCGGTCGCGAATCCGGAGTGAGGAGGCGGATCGAGGTACCTCGACCCCGAGGGCGTCTAAATGTATTGGGGCTCCGTCAAAAAGTATCGGGTGTCGTCAAAAGGTTAGGCATTAGGCGTCCAAAAGTGTCAGTGCTGGGCAATGACTTGCAGAGCTAGGTTCCGCTTGACTTGCACGAGGATCTACGGGTTCATGAAGTAGTCGCATTGATATCTGCTGCAGGCAATGAGCGCAGCCGGGGCGAGTGCATCACGCCGACGTGTGATCGAGAAGGGTAAGATGAACGCGATGACTACACGACTCAAGAGCATTGATTTGACACCGCCGTTGCTTGGTGTCGGTAAAAAAGCATCGATGGACGAACTGCAGCTTGCGTCAGAAATTGATGCACTGCACCAGCTCATATATATGCGGGGCGGACTCAATTCCACGAACGCGGCAATCGAGGAAGTCGCCAAGCTGATATATATCAGATATTCGTCACTTACCGAACCCCAAATCTATATGGAGAACGGAATTGATGCCGATGCTGTCTTCACCACTCCTGCTTCGAGACAGGATCTTATCGCTGACTTGAAGAAGATGTTTGCGGTTGCGCAGTCGGGATCAGAGCTTCGCATTTATCGGCCTGACGGAACTACACAGAGCTTGTGGCCGGGCGACGAGCCGTTCCGTCTAACGAGTAGCGATGTGGCTGGCGAAGCTCTGCAACTGGTTGAGGACATCATCTCGAGCAAGTCGAGCCTGGTAGATCCCCTAGGTACCGCGTTCGATGCATTTCTGAGTGGCCGGTACGATCACTCGGGGGGATTGGGTACTTACCTGACTCCAAGCTCCGTCGCGCGCTTCATGGCTGAGACGGCCTTGGCGTTCTTGTCACCCGATGTCCTGCACGATAGCGATGAGATATTGGTAGATCCTTTCTGCGGTACCGGACGATTTTTGGTTGCTGGTTATCATGCGATTCTTGAATCCGCCGGTCTAGAATTGGATGAGAGCCGGAATTTAGTCACTCGCATCGTGGGCGCCGATCAGTCAAGTTCGGCTGTTGCTAAAAGCGCTTTGAATATGATTCTGTACGGAGCGAAGAATCCACGCGCTTTCGTCGTCTCTGACTCGATTGGTGGGGATGAACTACAGGTACTCTCTGGGAAGTTCCCTCTAGTTCTGACCAACCCTCCCTTTGGCGGCGGCAAATACGACTCTAAGGACGGTATCGCTGTCGCTCGAAAATATTTCAAGTCGCTGACATCCTCAAAAATTGACCCGGCTTTAGGCGGTGTAGCTCGGGGGCTCGAGCTGCTATCTGATGAAGGAATCATGGGGATAGTCCTGCCGGATGGAATCATCAATGGGAGGCACTTCACTGAGGCAATGAGGGGTGGAGCGTTTGAAGTGGTTGCCTCCGTGTCTTTACCGACCGCCACCTTTGCCCTTTCAGGGACAGTGGCGAAGACGAGCGCCATTTTTATGCGGAAGAAGACTGGTAGCTCATCTGCTCTACTTGCGAGAGCGGAACACGTTGGATTTATGCGCAAGGCCGGAAAAGCTGTGGTAGATCCTGACGGAAACGACCTAGAAAAGATTCTTCCTGAAGTTTTGGAGCTCGCCAGTGCTTCTTATGATGGGCTCGCAATTGAGGTTCGTTGCGCAGAGCCACTTGTCGCAGTTGTGCCACGCGATGGCCTCACCACTATTGATCCGAGCCGATTCGATGCCGCAGCAATGGATGCGAGACATGTGATTAGTTCTTCGGGCGGCGTAACTCTTGGGAATTACTGCAAAGCTGTGAAGAAGCGTTCGGCTGCCAGGAGCACTGGTGAAAATCCATTTATATCGATCCTACATGTCGATGCTTACGGTTCGATCGATTGGGTTGAAGTTAAGGAATACCGTCCCGTTACCCCGGGCCAATTGGCTCAATCTAACGATCTGCTCGTGTCGCTGCTTAATCCATCGAAACTTCGTGCGGCGGTGGTTCCGGAAAAGGTGCCTATCGTAGAGTGCTCCTCAGAATTCGGTGTGTTCCGTGGCATGGAATTTCCCTACGCGATTCTCGCTTTGCTTCATGACCAGAATGTTGCCGTACAGTTACGGCCACTCGGAAGTGGTACGTCAAGTTCTCGACGCCGGATTTCTGCGCAGGACGTGCTTGATCTGGTTGTTCCGAAGCTCTCTGATGACATCCTTGAAGAACTAAATGAAAGGGTTAAGGCGCATGTTAGCCAGCTGGAGGAGGCCCGGGTAGAGCTTGCGAGGAGTTTTGCGGTCATGTCGACTGAATGAGTTTTACTCAATTCCGAGCTGTACGCCTTCTTTCTCAGAAACCTCATCTAGCTTATCCTCAACTTCAGCGTCGAGAATGACTGGGAAATGATCCGGAAGTACTGCGATGTCTGCCACTAGATCCTCTGGGGCTGTGTGAGTTTTCTTTTGCTTCGCTCTGTTGACTGTTTCGACAATCTTGGTTCTACCTGATATTGGTATTAGCTTCTGTGGAAGTTCAACGTTCCAATAGTGATCGTCGGTACCGTCTGTCTTGAGAGCGATGCGATAGTCAAAAACAAGGACGTCGGAAAAATCCAGGTTGAATGTTGTGTTGGTCACTAAGTTGTCGTTGTAGCCCACAGGAGGGTGGAGCTGGAGATTATAAGTGCCACCGCTTTTCTCGTAATTGTAGCGTTCGACTAGGGACCGCCAGGCAATATCGGCCTGTACATCTACGCACCAGGCCCGGATGCGCGTTTCAGGTGGCGCGTCGTCTTCTGTGGAGGTAATCCTGTCTGCAAGAAGGTAAAAGAGAAGCGGAGCTTCTAAGTACTTTTCGGAGTTTGTCTTTTTGCCTTGCTGTCGGTTCTTCTCGTCTGCAGCGGCTGTACCCATGTTGTGGTTCCAGCGTGGTGTATCAACACCGGAAATATTTGCAGCAGATTTGACTTCACTCCCATCTACTAGATCATCTCCTTTGCCGCGGAAACCCTGCCCTGGGATACCAGTGATGATTGAGGCAACGAACTGTGCGATGTAACCAGTGTCAATTTGAGCAGTTTGGCCCGTCAAGGATGCCCACTTCTGTAGTAACCGGTGTTGGTCTACGAAAAAGTCTTGGAAAAGGAGCTCCAAGAGCTGTAC
Organism: Corynebacterium evansiae; assembly: GCF_027570065.1. NCBI lineage: Bacteria > Bacillati > Actinomycetota > Actinomycetes > Mycobacteriales > Corynebacteriaceae > Corynebacterium > Corynebacterium evansiae. The sequence continues at coordinate 23,978 of NZ_JAKMUT010000008.1, forward strand.
TCGCTGATACCTAGTGAGGCCTGAGAGTACTTCGCTCCGCAGTTCTATACCTGCGTCGATTGCTTCCTTGACTTCCTTCTGCATAGATCCATGCTATCAATTTCGAGAGTCTGAAGTGTCCTGGGTTTAGTTCCGATCATTTCTAGAGAAGGATTGGAATCATGCCAAGGAAGTACAGTGACGAGTTCAAGGCCAAGGCAGTGCGTTTGCCTGAGGACCTCGTTGAGCTCGAAGGGTGCTCGAAATGGGGTGCAGCCGTTGAGATTGGTGAAAAGCTCGGCATTCCAGCGCACACGCTCAACGACTGGTTGAAGCCGAATATGGCCCCGTCCGATGTTGAGATTGACACCGGCGAGTCAACGGCTGACGAATTGAAGAGGCTCCGGAAAGAGGTTATGGAGCTACGCAGGGCTAATGAGATCTTGAAAACCGCGTTAGCTTTTTCCGCGGCGGAACTCGACCGTCCCACCAGAAGATGATCGAATACATCGATGCGTATCGCGATCGCTTCGGGGTCGAGGCTATCTGTCGCACATTGAAAGAGACAGAATGTGGGTTCATCACCTCTGGTGGCTACCGAGCGGCGAAAACACGAACGCCGTCGGCGAGGAGTCTGCTGGATGCGCTGCTCATTCCTGAATTGGTGAGGGTCTACGAGGACAACTTCAGCGTCTACGGGGTCCGCAAGATGTGGAAGGCTATGCAGCGCGCCGGCTGGAACATCAGTCGTGATCAGACCGCGCGTTTGATGAAGCACGCTGGCATTCAAGGCCGCAGGCGTGGCCACACACCGATGACAACGCTTCGGGCCAACGTGCCGGATGGCCGCCCTGACCTGGTCAACCGTGACTTCACTGCCCCCGCACCGCACCGGTTGTGGGTCGCTGACATCACCTATGTGCGCACCTTATCTGGTTTTGTCTACACCGCGTTTATCACCGATGTGTACTCCAGGAAGATCGTCGGTGTGGCGATTCGGGCGAGCATGCGTACCGATGAACTTCCGCTGGAGGCCTTTGAGCACGCCCTGTATCACGCTGGTGATCTTCGCTCAGAAGGGCTTGTCCACCACAGTGACCGCGGCTCGCAGTATGTGTCGATCCGTTACGGTGAAGCGCTCGCCTTGGCGGGTGTTGATCCATCTGTCGGCACCGTTGGCGACTCCTATGACAACGCGTTGGATGAAACGGTCAACGGGCTCTACAAAACAGAGCTGAGTTATCCCGATCGGCCGTGGACATCGGTCGGTGAAGTCGAGATCGCCACCCTTCGCTGGGTGCACTGGTGGAACAACCAGCGACTTCATCAATCCCTGGGATATTTTACTCCACAGGAGATGGAGGACGCCTACTATCAACGATCAGGTGCTCAAACGTTAGGCGTTAAGTAAGCGGAACGAAAACCAGGACGCTTCAATTCTCCGTAAACACTCAGCGCTAGCCACCGAGCCGTAGGTCTGTTGGGCCCTTCTCGAATTCGTTGTGAGTGCGTCAGGAATGGGGAGCGAAGAGTACGTAGCAGTGAGGTACTTGGCCTTGATTACTTAAAAGTGATCCCCATTACTTAAAATAAGGAACATGTCTGAACCCACTGTTTCCAAACCAATGATTGAACTCAAGGGAGTGAACAAGCACTTCGGCGAGTACCACGCTCTTCGGGACATCAACCTCGAAGTACCGGCGGGCCAAGTTGTCGTGGTCCTCGGCCCCTCCGGATCCGGCAAGTCCACACTGTGCCGCACCATCAACCGCCTCGAGACCATCGACGATGGCGAAATCCGCATCGACGGGGAACTGCTGCCGGAAGAAGGCAAAGACCTCGCCAAGCTCCGCGCAGAGGTGGGCATGGTGTTCCAGCAGTTCAACCTGTTCAGCCACATGACCATCCGCGATAACGTCACGCTGGCCCCCACCAAGGTCCGCAAGGTCAGCAAGGAAGAGGCACGCAAGACCGCCGAGAAGCTGCTGGACCGCGTAGGCATCGCCGCCCAAGCCGACAAGTACCCGGCTCAGCTATCCGGCGGCCAGCAGCAGCGCGTAGCCATCGCCCGCGCACTGGCCATGGATCCAAAGGTGATGCTCTTCGACGAGCCGACCTCCGCCCTCGACCCGGAGATGATCAACGAGGTCCTAGACGTCATGACCGACCTCGCCAAGGGCGGCATGACCATGGTGGTTGTCACCCACGAGATGAGCTTTGCTCGCCGCGTCGCGGATCGAATCCTGTTCATGGCCGATGGCGCCATTGTTGAGGACGCCGACCCGGAGACCTTCTTCACGAACCCGCAATCCGATCGCGCCAAGGACTTCCTGGCGAAGATCGTGAACCACTAGTTCGGGAAGCGAGTTACACATGTCTACTTTCAAAAGCGCACTCAAGCGCCTCACCGCTGCAGTGGTCGCCACCGCAAGCGTGGTGGCGCTGACCGCGTGCGGCTCTGGCGGTGCCCGCGACCTGCTGGCGGATATCGAATCCGGCCACGTCGTAATGGGCACCAAGTACGACCAGCCGAACCTGGGGGAGCGCACCCCAGACAAGCAGTTCGCCGGCCTGGATACCGACGTATCCCGCTACGTGGTGGAATACATCGCAAAGAAGCACGGCTGGGCCACGCCAGAAATCGAATGGCGTGAAACCCCCTCCGCGCAGCGCGAGACCCTCATCAATAACGGTGAGGTCAACATGATCACCGCCACGTACTCCATCAACAAAGGCCGCCTGAAGGCCGTGGACTTCGCAGGCCCGTACCTGGTCACCCACCAGGCACTGCTCGTCCGAGAAGATTCCGGCATCAAGGGCCTGAACGACATCGCGCCGGGCACCCGCCTGTGCTCCGTATCCGGCTCCACCCCGGCACAGAAGGTGAAGGACGCGCTGCCAGAAGTGCAGCTGCAGGAGTTCGACACCTACGCCGCGTGCGCGGAAGGCCTGAAGCAGGGCGTGGTGGACGCAACCACCACGGACGCGACGATTCTGGCTGGCTTCGCGCAGCGCTACAAGGAGCGATTCGGCGAAGAGTACAGCGTCATCCAGCTAAAGAACGATGACGGCAGCTTCTGGACTAACGAAAACTACGGCATCGGCCTGCCCAAGGGCGACGACAAAGCCAAAGCCGAGGTCAACGAAGCACTGAACGAAATGCACGATTCCGGCGAGTTCCAGAAGATTGTCGCCAAGAACCTAGGCGACAATGTGGATATCGGCGAAAAGCCAAAGATCGGCGACCTGTCGTTCGTCGACGAGAAGTAGGAAGGAGGAACGCATTATGAACCCCGAACTATGGTCCGAGATGAAGCCCGAACTGCTGCCCGCATTTTGGGTGACCATCAAGTTGACGTTCTTCTCCGCGGTCGGGTCGCTGATCTTCGGCATTATCCTGACCGCCATGCGCGTGAGCCCTGTGGGCATCCTGCGTAACCTGTCCGCGTGGTACATCAACATTGTTCGTAACACCCCGCTGACGTTGATCATTTTGCTGGCCTCCATGGGCCTGTACTACAACCTGGGCCTGCTGCTGGCGGTGGAGAACGATTCCTTCATCGAAAAGCAGAACTTCCGCCTGGCAGTCCTAGCCTTCGTGGCCTATACCTCCTGCTTCGTGGCGGAATCCCTGCGTTCAGGCATCAACACGGTGCCCTTCGGCCAGGCCGAGGCCGCCCGCTCCTTGGGGCTTAGCTTCGGCCAGAACTTCCGGCACGTGATCTTCCCGCAGGCCCTGCGCGGCGCGATCGTGCCACTGGGCAACACCCTGATCGCGCTGACCAAGAACACCACCATCGCCTCGGTGATTGGTGTCGCTGAGGCTTCCTTGCTGATGAAGACCCTGACGGAGGACTACGCCAGCGACATTCTGGTGATCTTCGGAGTTATCGCAATCGGATTTATCATTTTGACGCTGCCTACCGGATTGTTCTTCGGCTGGGCAGGTAAGCGATGGGCGGTGAAGCGCTAATGACTACACGTGCAACGGTTCTTTATGACGCCCCAGGCCCGAAGGGGCGCAGGCTCAACTCGATCCTCACGGCGATTACCGTCGTAGTGGTCGCTGTGATCCTGGTCCTGGTGGCAATGAAGCTCAACGACAAGGGGCAGTTTGAGTCCGAGAAGTGGTCCTTCTTCCTGGAGGGCACCACGTGGACGACCTACATCATCCCAGGCCTGATCTCCACGATCGGCGCGGCTGTGGTCTCCATCGTCTTGGCGATGGCCATCGGTGCGCTGCTGGGCGTGGGCCGACTGTCCACCTCCGCACCCGTGCGCTGGATCTGCGGCATCATCGTGGAGTTCTTCCGTTCCATCCCAGTGCTGGTACTGATGCTCTTCGCCTACGCGGTGTTCTCCCTGCTGCAGCTGGTGCCCTCCAGCTGGCTGGGCTTTTCCGCAGTGGTCTTCGGCCTGACGATGTACAACGGCTCCGTGATCGCAGAAACCCTGCGCTCCGGCATTCAGTCGCTGCCGCGCGGCCAGCGTGAGGCAGCGATTGCGCTGGGTCTGAGCCACCGCCAGTCCATCAACCTAATCCTGCTGCCGCAGGCAGTGGCCGCCATGCTGCCGGCGATCATCTCCCAGATGATCATTGCCCTGAAGGATTCCGCGCTGGGTTACATGATCGGCTTCGTGGAAGTCGTCCGCTCCGGCCGCCAGTTGGGCGAGTACTACGGCGCGATGATCCCGGCCCTGCTGTTGATCGCAGTGATCATGATCGTGATCAACATGATCCTGGCGAAGCTGGCCGAGCGTATCGAGGTCCAGCTGCGTTCCGGCCGTGCGCGCCGCAACATCGTGGCCAAGGTTCCGCACCAGAAGGAACAGGGTATCGAAACCAAGGACAACGCCTACGTTGACTGGCGCGCAGAGGGCCACGAGGACCTGCGCACCACCTTCGAGTAGCCGCGCCGCGCCAGGCTAGCTCAACGCTGCCAGGGCGGGGCAGGGGGGGGAGCTAGCCCAGCGCCTCCCATAGGCGCTGGTTGAAGCCATCCCAGCGCTGCTTGGCCCAGTCGCCGAAGTTCTCATCCGTAAGGACGACGGCGGCTTTTTTCTTGCTCCCACTTCGGTCGATCCACAGGAACGTCCCCGACTGGCCGAAGTGCCCCGCCACCGTGCCAGGCATGCTCTCACCCAACCAGTGCGGCGACTTCTCACCGTGCAGCTCAAAGCCCAAGCCCCACGGGCAGGGCTTCTGCATTCCATAGCCCGGTACCACCCCGGACAGCTCCGGCCACTGGGGCTCCAGCGCCTCGTTCAAGGTAGAGGGAGCCAGGAGTGAGGGCGTCAAGAATTCAGAACACAACACCGCAAGAGTATCGACCGAGGCAGAGAAACCATGCCCCGCGCTGCCCTCGACCTTCACCTCGATGCCCAGCGGCGCGCATACGCCCTCGGCGACGTAGTCCGCGAAGGGCATGTCGGCCTCCGCGGCGATGAAATCCGCCAGCACCTCGTAGCCCGCGGAGGAATAGATCCGCCGGGTGCCGCGCGGCTTCTCCGGAGTGCGGTCGCGGAAACCAATGCCACTGGTGTGGGCCAGCAGCTCGCGGACGGTCGGCAGGTCGTCGAACTCGGGCAGCAACTCGGCGGGGATCTGCTGGTCGAGCTCGAAGGCGCCCTCCTCGACGGCCAGCAGCGTGGCGTAGGCGGTGATCAGCTTGCTCACGCTGGCCAGGGGGAACTGCGCGGACGTATCGCCGTAAGTGGCGGTGCGGGCGTCCGCGCCGTCGGCGGTTTCGCCCTCCCACAGCGCCGCTGCGGCCACGTTATCGACGGGCCAGTCCTGCAGCTCGGCGAGTACGTCCTCTACAGCGCTGCTCACTTGTCCACCAGGCCAACCAGCTCGTCGATGGTCTTCACCCGGTTGATGTCCTCGTCCGGCACCTCCACGCCGAACTCTTCCTCCAGGCGCACGGCAATGTCCATTAGGGACAGTGAGTCGATGTTCAGGTCGTCGCCCAGGCGCTTGGAGCCCTCCAGCTCCTCGCGTTCGATGCCCGTCGCGTCTTCCACGACGTCCAGTACGATGCTGCGCTTGTCCTTCTCGCCGGAGCCAGCCGAGCTAGCGCCGTTCTTGTCCGCGCCCGCCGTGCCCTCGGCGCCAGCGCTGGCACCTTCCGCGCCGTCCTTCTTCAGCTTCTTCGACAGCGCCGCAGCCAGCTGGTTGTTTTGTTCAGCCATGATCGTTCCTTCTCCTGCCACTCCATATTCGCCCACGCGCCGGGCGCTAAGCTAAAAGCCTTGTGGCTAAAGCTCCAGCGCAATCCCGCATCGCGCGGCCGTTTGTACACTCATCCTAACAATCTTGCGAAGGTCATTCCTATGCGTCCCGTCACCGCCGTCCGCAACCTCGCCAGCATCGTGTTGCGCGACCCTCCCGCCGTACCGGGCTTGCCGCGCGCACGCTGGATCCATCGCTTGACCATGGACGACGGCACTAAGGTCGCGGTCCACGAGGTGCGTTCTTACTCTTTTTCTTTTGAGGACGCCCCCTCGTCCGCCCCTACAACCCTCATTCTCGTGCACGGCTTCAACCTGACGGCGGCTTCCTGGTTCTTCCAATTGGCCGCACTGCGCGAGCAGCCGAACTTACGCATCCTGCTGCCGGATCTGCGCGGTCACGGAGCCAGCGAGGATGCCCCAGGGCTGGACATTGAACGCACCGCCATCGACCTGGCCGCGACCATCCGCGAGCTCGCGCCGACGGGCAGGCTGATCCTGGCGGGTCATTCGATGGGCGCTATGACCGTACTTGGCGGCCTGCGCCACCTGGACAAGGCCGACCTGCAGCGGGTGGGTGGCATCGCGCTGATCAACGGCGCGATCGATACCTTCGCCTCTGCGGGTGTGTCCCAGATTCTGCATTCCCGTCTGGTGCGGGCGACCCGCTGGCTGGGCGCCAAGAGCCCGAGCCGCCTGGAATGGGCAAAGTCGCTGGTGGAATGGGCTATCAAGCCCGTCATCGCCGCATTCATCTACCACGGCTCGCTGGACGAAGGGGAATCCGATAACTTCGACGTCCTGACCTTCCACGCCAACGAGATCGCCGGGACGTCCATGCGCACGCTACTGGGCTACCTGGACGACCTGACCGAGCACGACGAGCTTGCCGCCGCCGAGCTACTGGCTGACATTCCCGGCGAGATCCTGGTCGGCGCTATGGATGACGTCACCCCGCCCAGCCAGAGCGAACGCATCCATGACCTTTGGCCGCGTGCCGATTTCCACGAGTACCCGGAATCCGGGCACATGCTGCCCGTCGAGCGCCCGGAGGACGTCACCCGGGCGCTGCTGAACCTGCTGAGCTAGTTCGCGGCTAGTTAGCCGCTAGTCAGCTGCTAGCTTGCCGCTAGTTCGTCGCCGTCGGGTCGTCGATCTGGAAACGCTTGGCCGCCTCCGCCGCCACGGAACGCTCGATCTTGCCCTCGCGCGCCAGTCCCAGCAGCACGCCCACCACGATGGACTCCGCATCCACGTTGAAGTACCGGCGCGCTGCCTGGCGAGTATCCGCAAAGCCGAAGCCATCGGCACCCAGCACCACGTACTCGCCCGGCACCCACTTGCGCACCTGCTCGGCCACGGTGGTGGCGTAGTCGCTCACCGCCACGAACGGGCCCTCCGCTGCCTCCAGCTGCTGAGTGATAAACGCCGTGCGGGGCTCCGCCGCTGGGTCGCGCAGCTGCTCCAGCTCCACGGCCTGACCATCGCGGGCCAGCTCGTTCCAGCTGGTCACAGAGAACACGTTCGCGTCTACGTCGAACTCCTTCAGCAGCTCCTTCGCCTTCAACGCTGCCGTCATGGCCACGCCAGAGGCCAGAATATTGGCCTGCAACTCCGCTGAGTCCGAGGCGGCGTCATAAAGGTAAATACCCTTGTGCAGCCCCTCCACATCGAGGTTCTTCGGCTCCGCCGGCTGGTGGATCGGCTCGTTGTATGCGGTGAGGTAGTAGATCACGTCCTCGCCGCGACCATCGTTGCTGTTCTCGCCGTACATGCGCTCGATGCCACGGTGCACGATGTGGGCGATCTCGTAGGCAAACGCCGGGTCGTACGTCACCACGGCAGGGTTTGTGGACGCCAACACGGGGGAGTTGCCGTCCATGTGCTGCAAGCCCTCGCCTGTCAGCGTGGTACGGCCCGCGGTGGCTCCGATCAGGAATCCGCGAGACATCTGGTCTGCGGCTGCCCAGATCTCGTCGCCCACGCGCTGGAAGCCGAACATCGAGTAGAAGATGTACAGCGGGATCATGACCTCGCCGTGGGTGGCGTAGCTGGTGCCAGCGGCGATGAAGGAAGCCATAGAGCCGGCCTCCGAGATGCCCTCGTGCAGAATGTGGCCGTCGGTGGCCTCCCGGTAGGAGAGCATCAGGTCGTGGTCTACCGGCGTGTAGTTCTGGCCGTGCGGGTTGTAGATCTTCAGCGTCGGGAACCAGGAATCCATGCCGAAAGTACGCGCCTCATCCGGGACGATCGGCACGATGCGCTTCTTCAGCTCGTCGTCGCGCATGAGGTCCTTGAAGACGCGGACCAGCGCCATCGTGGTGGCGACCTCCTGCTTGCCGGAGCCCTTGCGGGCCAGCTTCGCGATGGAAAGATCGGGCATCTTCAGCGGCGTGAACTTCTCGCGGCGCTCCGGCAGGAAGCCGCCGAGCTCCTTGCGGCGGTTCAGCATGTACTGGATTTCTTCCGCATCCTCGCCGGGGTGGAAGTATGGCGGCAGGTACGGGTCCTTCTCCAGCTCCTCGTCGGAGAATGGGATGTCCTGCTTATCGCGCAGGATCTTCAGATCCTCTAGGGCGAGCTTCTTCATCTGGTGGGTCGCGTTGCGGCCCTCGAAGTTGTGGCCCAAGCCGTAGCCCTTAATAGTGTGGGCCAGGATGACAGTCGGCTGATCCTTGGTCTCCAGGGCACGCTTGTAGGCGGCGTAGATCTTGCGGTAGTCGTGGCCGCCGCGGCGCAGGTGCCAGATCTCCTCATCCGTCATGTCTTCCACCAGCTTGGCGGTGCGCGGATCCTTGTTGAAGAAGTACTCGCGGACGTAAGCACCGTCGTTGGCCTTGAACGTCTGGAAGTCGCCGTCCGGGGTGGTGTTCATCGCGTGGACCAGGGCGCCTTCTTCGTCGCGGGCGAACAGCTCGTCCCACTCGCGACCCCAGACGACCTTGATGACGTTCCAGCCGGCGCCGCGGAAGAAGCTCTCCAGCTCCTGGATGATCTTCGTGTTACCACGCACCGGGCCGTCCAGGCGCTGCAGGTTGCAGTTGATAACGAAGGTCAGGTTATCCAGGTTGTTCAGCGCGGCGGTTTGGATCAGGCCACGAGATTCCGGCTCGTCCATCTCGCCATCGCCGAGGAACGCCCAGACGTGCTGCTGGGAAGTGTCCTTGATGCCACGGTCGTGCAGGTAGCGGTTGAAGCGCGCCTGGTAGATGGCATCCATGGGGCCCAAGCCCATGGAAACAGTCGGGAACTCCCAGAACTCCGGCATGCCGTGCGGGTGCGGGTAAGAAGGCAGACCGTGGTCCGGCTTGGAGGCCTCCTGGCGGAAGGCATCCAGGTCTTCTTCGGAAAGGCGGCCTTCCAGGAAAGCGCGGGCGTACATGCCGGGGGAGGCGTGGCCCTGGAAGAAGATCTGGTCGCCGCCGCCTGGGTGATCCTTGCCGCGGAAGAAGTGGTTCAGGCCGACCTCGTAGAGCGGGGCCGCGGAGGCGTAGGTGGAGATGTGGCCGCCCACCCCGATACCTGGGCGCTGGGCGCGGTGGACCATGATGGCCGCGTTCCAGCGGATCCAGCGGCGGTAGCGCTTCTCGATCTCCTCGTCGCCCGGGAAGTCGGGCTCCTGGGTGGTGGGGATGGTGTTGACGTAGTCGGTGGACAGCAGGGGCGGAAGGGGGACGCGCTTGGCGGTGGCGCGTTCCAGCAGGCGCAGCATCAGGTAGCGGCCGCGGTCCGGGCCGGCGGATTCCAGCAGCCCGTCGAGGGAATCCATCCACTCCTGGGTTTCCTCCGGGTCGGAATCGGCCAGGTAGGAGGCCACTCCGTCTCGGATCAAAGCAAAGTTGCTGGCATCGTATGCGCTGTTGTTCTCTTCTGCCGAAGTGGACATTGGTTCGTCCTCCTAAGATCCGCGGGTTGTGGGGCGCCTGTGGTCTAGGCCCCTTGTGGTTTCCACAGTACGTCAAAGTCGCGTTATAAAACCTCCGTTGGAAGCCTGACTATGTTAGGTTCAAAAATGAAGATTTTTAACCACACCAGCTGCGATAACCGCAGGGGCGTGTAGCGGTTGTGATACGGCCACTACGTGCTGGCGGTTAGGCGACGGGCTGGTTTTCTTAGAAAGGTACGAAATAACAGTGGCAATGGCCCCCGGTACGGCTTCGGGCTCTGCAGGCTCCGCTGGCGGTGCACAAGGCAATGGCGCGAAGGGCGCACAGCGTGCGCAGTCTCAGAATGGACACGATTGGGCGGACCTGCTCAATGTCGAATCCGACAGCCTGATCCAGGAGATCGGTTGGGACGAAGACTGCGACGACAGCATCAGCGAAGCCCTGGAAGACGCTATCGGCGATGCCCTGTTGGATATCGACACTGACGAAGTGGTTGACGTCGTACTCCTGTGGTGGCGAGACGAGGACGGCGACTTGGTCGACGGCCTCGTCGATGCGACCCGCAGCCTGGGGGAGGACGGCCGCATCTGGCTGCTGACCCCCGCGAAGCTGGACGCCGGCCGCGTGGAGCCGGGCGTGATCGCCGAGTCCGCCCAGCTGGCGGGCCTGGTGCAGACCAAGTCGGAGCGCCTGGGCGACTGGCAGGGCGCCTGCCTGGTTTCCTCCGGCACCAAGCGCTAGCGGCGCTCGCGCGGCCGGCGCGGCGCTGCTGGCGCCGCGTTGCCGCTTGCCGCACTCCTAGCACTGCTCGCGCCTGGCTGCTTGCCGCGCGCCCCGCGCCACCTGCGGTTTCGTTGTTTTGCGGGTGGGCGTGCTAGAGTCATTAACGCTTCAAACAGCACGCGCCTTTAGCTCAGCTGGAAGAGCAGCTGGTTTACACCCAGCAGGTCGGCGGTTCGAACCCGTCAGGGCGCACCAAAATTTTTCTCAGCCTCGTGGCCACTTCGGCCGCGGGGCTGATTTCGTTTCCCGCTCCGCCCGCTCCTGCTCCGCCTATTTGGCCGCCCCCGCTGGTCGTGGCAATAATGGAGCACATGGCATCCTCGAAGCGCAGCGGCTGGCGAAACTTCCTCACACCCGGATGGGTCATCACCGCCATCCTGGTCCTCGCCTTCACCTACGCCGCATTCAGCTTCCTAGCCCCCTGGCAGCTGGGGAAGAACAAGGACAAAAACGCCTTCAACCAGCGCCTCGAACAATCCCTGCAAACCGACCCCGCCCCGATCACCGATGTGATCCCAGGCGACGGGGAATCAGTGGGCGTCGAAAAAGAATGGACCAGAGTCGCACTACAGGGCCAATTCCTGCCGGACAAAGAGGTGCTGCTGCGCAACCGCCCGGTGGAATCGGCCCACTCTTATCAATCGTTGACGCCCTTTCGGCTCGACGGTGGGCAGACCGTGTTGGTGCATCGCGGGTGGGTCGCCGTGGAGGGGGACGGGGCTGCGCCTCGGCTGAAATCTGCGCCGAATGGTGAGGTGAAGGTGACCGGGTTCATCCGCATGAGCGAGGGTGTGCCGGATGCGGAGCCGACGGAATCTCAGGGATTTACGCAGGTCACGGGCATGTCGACGAAGCAGATTTCCGAGGCGACGGACGAGGATCTGGCGGCGGATTATGTGCAGCTAGATTCGGAGAGCGTCGACCGCCTGAACGGCATGGCCGGCGGCGGTGCTGGCGGTGATGCCGGCAGTGGTGAGAATGGCGATGCGCCGGACCTGCAGGCGCTGCCTTTGCCGCACTTGGATGGCGGCACGAACTTGTCCTATGGAATTCAGTGGATTGCGTTCGGCATTCTGGCGCCGGTGGGCTTGGGTTGGTTTGTGTATGCGGAGATGCGCGAGCGCCGGCGTGAGCGCGAGGAAAGCGCCGAGGTCGCTCGCCTAAACGCCCAGATCACCGACGGTGCCGGTGATGGTGCTGGCGGTGTTGGTGCTGGTGATGGTGGTGACGGTTCAGCTGCTGGCGCGCGTTCCGGTGTCGCTGAAGCTGCAGGCGACGTTGCTGCTAAACCCAAGCCGGCCGACTCCAAAAAGTCAGAGCCCAGTGGCGCCGAGAAGCCGAAGTCTCGGAAGCGTTCCGACCTCACCGACCGCTATGGAGGCACCCGCTCCCGCTTCGAGGAACGCCGCGCGGAAAAGCGCGGCAGGGAGCGCTTCTAGTCCCCTCAAACTGCCGCCCCGGCCGGAGGGATGTTGGGCCGGCTCGCGGAATGTTTGTCTCCCGGACTGAGGAATGTCGTTAGATCGGGAATGCGAGAGGGCTGCCGTCCGCGAATGTCGTTAGATCGGGAATACGTCAACGCCGACGGAGAACCAAGATTTTTCAAAACTCTCTGACCTGCGGGTTTGTGTTGATGAAAATAGTTGGCATCAACGTTTTCTCGTTCTAGCGACATTTGCCCATCTAACGTGGCTGAATATGCCCGCCCCGGCGACATTTGGCTGTTTGAAGCAGCTCTGAGGGGTCGGTCCGTTGGCATTTGACTATGTGGAGCGGTTGAGAATGCCCGACCCCGGCGGCAATCGGTGGGGCGGGAAGGGCTAAATGTCGGAAAAGTCGCAAAACGGAAAATCAGCAATCGGTCGGCGCGCAAACAAAATGCTCTGACCTGCAGGTATGCGTTAGTGAAAATTGCCTGCAATAACGTTTTGCAACTTTTCCGACATTTAGGTGCCAGCGGTGGCGTCTGGAGGCCTTGCGGGCCCGATGTTGTGCAACTTTTCCGACATTTAGGTGCCAGCGGTGGCGTTTTGAGGTCTGCGCAGACGCTGTTCTGCAACTCTGCCGAGCAGTAAGCGGCGGAAAGGCCTCCGGCCCCAGCTATCCCGGCGCCCGCGTCCGCGGGACTAACGCCCCAGCTGCTCCCGCACGTACTCCACAATGCCCGGTACGGCGGCCTCAATCTGCTGCCCGACCTCGGTAAAGTCCGAGCGGTGGCCATAGTATGGGTCGGCGACTTCGGCACCGGCGGGGGAATTGGCGTCAAAGCTACGGAACAACCGAATGCGCTCCGGGGCAACACCCGTGCTGCGCAACCCGCGCACATGCCCGTCGTCCATGGCCAGGAAGAGGTCGGCGCCCAAATGCGCAGGTCCAAGCTGTGCCGCGCGGTGCGCCGTGCCGTCGTAGCCCAATGACGCCAACTCATCCACCGCCCGACCATCAGCGCCGTCGCCGATGTGCCAGCCGCCGAGTCCGCAGGAGTTCAGGGTCACGGGTGCGTCGGCGGAAGCGGGCGCGTCGGCAGCATCGGTGGCGGGCGAGTGGCTGGTGGCGATGCCGGCTTCCTCGAGGCCGGCGCGCAGAATCACCTCGCCCATCGGGGAGCGGCAGATGTTGCCCGTGCATACGACAGTGATGTGCATTGAGTTCCTTTCAGTTATTCAAGGACTTGCGGTTCGGGACTGCATTGCGCTGGTGCAGCGCTGGCAGCGCAGCCCGGCTAGCCCTCGTTTGCCCAGCGCTGCACCAGTGCGTCCAGCTCCTCGAGCGTGTCCACGCTGTAGGCGGCCTTGGCGTGCTCTTCCTCGGAACCGTAGCCCCAGCCAACCAGCACCGTGGGGATGCCGGACTGTGCGGCGCCCTCCACGTCGTGGATGCGGTCGCCGATCAGCAACATCTTCGTCGGGTCGAGGGCCTGCAGGCCTTCCTCGGCGCTCATGTGAGCCAGGTATTCCCGCACCTCGGGAGCCTCTTTCAGCTGCTCCAGTGCATACTCAATCACGGCGGCCTTGGATCGGCGGGTGCCATCCTCCTGGGCCGCGCCGAGTACCGTGAAGTACTTCAGCATGTCGTGTTCGCGCAGGATCCGCTCCGCCGACACCTCGGACTTCGACGTCGCCGTGGAAAGAATAATGCCCTCGCTCGACCACTTCTCCAGCAGGTCGCGCATGCCAGGGAACGGGGTGGCTTCCCTCCATCGGCCGTTTTCCTGGTCCGAAAGGTACGTGTCGAAGACCTTCTGCAGCAGCTCGCCTTCCAGGCCAATGTCCCGCAGGGTCTCCACCATCGGCGGGCCGGGGATCTCGCGCACGCGCTCCTCGGGAGGCACCGGCACCCCGTGTGCCTCCAGGGCGTTTACAAAGCTGGCGCGGATGCCGGGGTAGCTATCCATCAGCGTTCCGTCTACGTCTACAAGCAGAATTGGTAAATCTCGCACTCCTCCAGTGTGTCAGATCTGGCTAGGCTGGGTGGAGCATGCAGCCAGCCGAGCGAGCAGCTGGGCTGGCAGCCGAGCCAGCCGCAAAGCAAGCAGCAAGCAGTACCCCAGGAGAATCCGTGCCCGAGCCATCTAAGAACCAAACCACCGTCGCCGACGTCGTCGCCGCCCTGGAGGCCGCCTACCCGCCCCACCTCGCGGAATCCTGGGACGCGGTCGGCCTGATCTGTGGCGACCCCGCCGAGCCCGCGGACAAGGTCGCCTTCGCCCTGGACTGCACCGACACCGTCGTGGATGCCGCCATCGCCCAGGGTGCGCAGATGCTCGTGGTCCACCACCCGCTGCTGCTCCGCGGCGTCACCGGCGTGCCCGCCAACTCCCCGAAGGGCCGCATCGTCCACAAGCTGATCCGCAATGGCATCGCCCTATTCGCCGCGCACACGAACGCGGATTCCGCCCGCCCCGGCGTGAACGATCGCCTAGCTGAACTCCTCGGCGTCACCCCGGGTGCACCTCTGCGTCCGATTCCTTCCGGCACCGACAAGTGGGGCTTCACCGTTCCTCTTAATGACGCCCCCACGGTGAAATCCGCCATCTTCTCCGCTGGCGGTGGCGCACAGGGCGACTATGAGCAGGCCTGCTTCGAGTTCTCCGTCACCGGCCAGTTCCTGCCCACGGAGGGTGCGAATCCGCACCTCGGCGCGGTCGGGGAGGTCGAGACGGTCGAGGAAGTCCGTATCGAGTTCGTAGCCCCCGCCGCGAAGCGGGAAGCCATCCGTTCAGCCCTCATCAAGGCCCATCCTTATGAGGAGCCGGCCTACGACTGCGTGGAAACCTCCCTGCCCACGCCCGCCGACCAGCAGCTGGGCATCGGGCGCGTCGGCGAGCTGGATACCCCGATGACTCTGCGGGAGTTCACCGCCCGTGTGGCCGAGCGCCTGCCCGCCACCGAATGGGGCGTGCGCGCAGCCGGGGACCCGGATGCCATGATCCGCACCGTCGCCGTCGCCAGCGGCGCCGGCGATAGCTTCCTCGGCCAGGTCGCAAAAATGGACGTGGACTGCTTCGTTACCTCAGATCTGCGCCATCACCCGGTGGATGAGCACCTGCGCATGGGCGGGTGCCCGGTGATCGATACCGCCCACTGGGCCAGTGAGTTTCCGTGGTGTTTCCAGGCGGAAGGCGTCATTAAGAAGGCAACGAAGGCACAGACCACAGTGATCGACGTGCGCACCGATCCGTGGACCGTGCACGAAAAGTAGGAGGACAACTGCGATGCGCTGGACGACCGACGACCGAAAGAACCTGGCAGACCTAGCGCGCGACCAGGAGGAGCTGGGCATCGTGCAGGCGCGGCTGGACTCGCTGCCGGAGCAGGCGAAGCTGGAGGAGCTGCAGGCTCAGAAGCGCGAGGAACGCCGCCAGCAAGTGCTGAACAACGCGCAGGTCAGAAGCGACCAGGCGACCCTGATGCGCCTGCGCCAGGACGTGGCGAAGCTCAAGGAGCGCGAGCGGGCGAACGTGGCGGGGCTGAACTCGCAGACCGACCCGGAGCGTCGGCGCGACCTGAAGCACGACCTGCGCAGCACCCGCGACCGGCTGAAGGACCTGGAGGGGCGGCTGGAACGCTCCGTGAAGGTGCAGTCGATGTTCAGCGGGGCCAACTCCGCCGCCGACGAAGCCGACGACCAGACGCATGCGCAGATCGACGAGGACATCGCCGCAGCACAGACCAACCTGGACCGCGCGACCAACGCCCTGGAGGCCGACATTTCCGCCATCAAGGCCCGGCTGACCCAGCGCCGGACGGCACTGGAAGACACGAACGCGGAGCTGCTGAACGCCTACGACCAGCAGCTCGCCGAGCACGGGGTGGGTGCCGCGCCGTTGAAGGGGCGGACGTGCCAGGCGTGCTTCATGGAGCTGGATCCACTGTCCTTGAGGGAGATCGACGAGCTGGCCGCAGACGGCAGCGGGGAAGTGCCGCGATGCCCTGAATGTAATGTCCTGCTGCTGCGATAGAGTGGCCTGAAGACGACAAGACGAGGGTGATGAGTGATGCGCTTAGACGTGGAATGCGACGGAGGATCCCGCGGTAACCCGGGCATCGCCGGCTGCGGCAGTTCGGTCCTGGAGGGTGACCAGGAAGTAGCCGCACGCTGGGAGTTCATCGCCAAGGCCACGAATAATGTGGCGGAGTACCAGGGGCTCATCAATGCTCTGGAACTGGCCATTGAGGTGGCGAAAATCCGCGGGGTTGCCGCCGCGGACCTGGAGATCCAGGTACGCATGGATTCCAAACTCGTCGTCGAGCAGATGAGCGGCCGCTGGAAGATCAAGCACCCTGACATGAAGCCCCTGGCCGCGCGGGTCAAGGAGCTCGAGGCGACCCTCGCCGCCGTCACCTACAACTGGGTGCCGCGCGCGCAGAATAAGCGCGCCGACGAGCTGGCCAATCGCGCTATGGATGATGGGATTGGGGGTCGCTGGTTTGATGACGCCCTCTCGTTCCAACCCGCCGCCAGTTCAGCCGAGGCCGGCGGGGATGCCGCGCCGGCGCCTGCAGGGGCTTCGGGTGCTGCGGGCAATGAGAGCACGGGGGCGGAGGCTGTGACCGATGCCGCGAGCGCGCCGGAATGGCACCCCGGCGGGAAGCCGACCCGACTGTGGGTGCTGCGGCACGGGCAGACGGAGATGAGCGTGCAGAAGCAGTTCTCTGGGCTCTCCGACCCGGAGCTGACCTCCCACGGGCGTGAGCAGGCTCGCCGGGCCGCCGCCTACGTGGCCGGTCAGTTGTCTGGCGGTGCTGGTGGCAACGCTAGTGCGGGAAGCAGCGCTGGCCCGGTGGCGATCTACAGCTCCCCACTGAAGCGCACCCGCCAGACCGCGGAGGCCGTGGCCGAGGCACTCGCGGAGGCCGCAGCGGTCGGCGGTTCCAGCAGCGCCGGTGGCCCTGGCGCCGCCAAGCCGCGCGTTCACGTGACCGAAGCTCTGATCGAGATGAACTTCGGAGACTGGGAAGGCCGCACCTTCGCCGAGGTCATGGACGAATTCCCCCTCGAGCATGACGCCTGCTTCTGGGACAGCGCCGCCGCCCCCAGCGGAGGCGAAAGCCCCGATGACGTGCTCGCGCGCGTGCGCCCCTTCCTCCGCGACGTGGCTCGCAACCACCCAGGCGAGGACGTCGTGCTGGTCAGCCACGTCACGCCCATCAAATCCATCCTGCGCCACGCCTTCTGCGCAAGCGGTGCACTGTACCGCACGCTGCACCTGGACCTGGCAGGCTTGAGCGTCATCGAAATCTTCCCGGATGGCTCGAATGGTTCCGGGGGAGAAGTGGGCGTCAATAATAAGGGCAGCAACAAGGACAGCGCCGTGGTGCGAAGGGTCAACGATACGCACTTCCTCGATGGAGAAACCGTGCGCTAGAGTTAAACCTTGTCGAGACGGCCGGGCGATCGCGGCGCGCGGAACCACCCTGCACACGGGGCAGGCCGGGCGCGGAGGAAAGTCCGGACTCCACAGGGCAACGGTGGTTGCTAACAGCAACCCGGGGCGACCCGCGGGAACAGTGCCACAGAAAACAAACCGCCCGCCACGCGCGGGTAAGGGTGAAAAGGTGCGGTAAGAGCGCACCAGCACCCCAGGCGACTGGGGTGGCTAGGTAAACCCCACCGGGAGCAAGGTCAAGGTGCCCGCACGCGCGCCATCCCAGATGGTGCACAAGCGTGCGGCGTAGCTCTAGGGCTGCCCGCCCAACGATGAGCAGGTAGGCCGCTTGAAGCCACCAGCAATGGTGGGCTCAGATGGATGATCGCCTCGTCCCACGCCTTCTTCGCGTGCCTTCGCGGTGCTGCGGAGTGGGCGAGGGATAGGACAGAATCCGGCTCATAGGTCGTCTCGGCGCAAAAATTTTTTCTGGGGGTTTCCGGCGTGGCTAGATACGTGGCCGGGGCGGGGCGGTTGTGCCACTCTTGAAGGCATGAAACTTTTCGCCGCCGAGCTGAACTTCCGCGCCATCGCCGAGGAGTTCCAACTGCCGGAACGCTTCCCGGAGGACGTCCACGCCGACGCTTTGCAATCCAGCGACCGACATGCCGACGAGCGCCGCGACCTGCGGGATATTCCGTTCGTGACGATCGACCCGGCGGGTTCGATGGACCTGGATCAGGCGGTGAACATCCAGGACGCGCCGGGCGGTGGTGCTGGCGCAGGTGCGGACGATGCTGGCGATGCGACTGACGGAGCTGGCGAAGGCGCCGCCCGGTGGCGCGTGCTGTACGCCATCGCGGACGTTGGCGCTTTCGTGGATCCGGCCGGGCCGCTGATGGCGGAATCCCTGCAACGCGGCCAGACGATGTACCTGCCGGACGAGCCGACCCGCCTGCACCCGGCGGAGCTCTCGGAGGGCAGTGCCTCGCTGCTGCCCGACCAGACCCGCCCCGCCGTGGTGTGGGATATTCTGCTGCGCGCCGACGGTGAGGTCGCGGATTTCACCGTGTACCGCGCGCTGATCCGCTCCGTGAAGCGCTTCGACTACACCGAGGTGGAGGCGGACATGCACGGCGGAACCCTGCACCCTGCCATCGCCCAGCTGCCGGAGGTTGGCAGGGCGCGCCAGCGCTCTGACCTGCGGCGTAAGGCTATCAACCTGCGTTTGCCTTCGATCTCTGTGGAGCGCACCCAGTCCGAGGATGGCACCGAGCGCTACCTGCTGGGCATCGACGAGCGCCAGGAGATGAACGACTTCAACTCCGAGCTGTCCCTACTGGCGGGCATGTGCGCCGGCGAGATGATGGTGCGCGCGGGCGTGGGCATCCTGCGCACCCTGCCACCCGCCGGGGACAAGGAGATCGCCGCCTTCGACCACTCCGCGCACGCCTTGGGGTTCGATCGCTCCGGCCGCCCGATCGGGGAATTGCTCGCTGATATTGACGCCTCCACGCCGCGTGGCATGGCACTCATGCGCGACGCGCAGAGTCTTCTGCGCGGGGCGGGGTATCAGCAGTTCGGCCTGGCTGGCGGGGGTGCCGAGGCTGCCGAGCCTGAACCCGCTGGCGCAGGCGGCGCGGGCGAGGTTGCTGCCGTAGAGCCCAGCATCCACGCCGGCATCGGCGGCCACTACGCGCACGTCACCGCGCCCCTGCGCCGACTGGTGGACCGCTTCGCCACGGAAATCTGCCTGGCAATCGCCAGCGCGCAACCCATACCGGAGTGGGTGACCGCCAACGTCGACCAGGTTCTCGGCACCATGAAATCCAGTAGCCAGACGGCCAGCGCCGTCGACCGCGCCTGCATGAAACTCACCGAGGCGGTCGTCCTGCAACCGTGGGTGGGCCAGAATTTCAATGCGACGGTGCTCAACAGCGACGGCGGAGACAAGGCGAAGATCCTAGTCGAGGAGCCGCCCATCTTGACGACTTGTGTGGGCGGCCCAGACGAGGCGTCAACAATTAAAGTAACCCTGATTGAAGCCGAACCCGCAGCGCGAGAGGTACGTTTCGCCTGGCCGGCCGATTAGGCAGGGGGCTGTCCGGTGCGTGTGGTACACATGAGCCTATGAGCGAAAATGATGCGCAGAAGTGGTACTACGACACGAAGACCGGCCAGGTGAGCCAGGGCAAGGACAGCGCGTGGGATAGCCGCATGGGGCCATACGACTCGCGCGAGGAGGCCGAGGCTGCCATCGAGACCGCGCAGCGTCGGGCCAAGGAGGCCGAGGAGTACGACGCGGAAGATGACGACTAAGGACTCCGCGGACGGTCGCGCGGGCAGCGCGGGCAGCGCGGCCGAGCGCTCGTGGCTGGCGCGCACCCTGCTGCCGGAGGGGAAAGAGCCGGACCCGCGCTTCACCCTTGCGAACGAGCGTACTTTCCTGGCGTGGATCCGCACTAGCCTGGCGTTTCTGGCTGGCGGGGTGGCGCTGGAGGCGTTCCGCTCGCCGAACGTGCCCGAGCATCTGTGGAGTGCCGCGGCCGTGCTGGTGCTGATCGTCGGCATGCTGATCGGCCTGGGGGCGGCGGTGCGGTGGCTGCGCGTGGAGCGTGCCATGCGGACCGGGAAGGCTCTGCCCGTGCCCGCGATCGTGCCCTTTCTGGCGGGCGTGGCCGTGGTGGCTTGCGCGGTGGTGCTGGGGTTTGTGGTCTTCGGCGACTTTGGGATGGAGCTGTAAGTGACGCGCCGGGAGGTGCGTGGGGCTGCGCGGGAGGTGCCACGCCAGAGTGCGCGTGGGGTGCCCGAGCGCCCGCACTCTGACCTGGGACTTCAACCGGAGCGCACCAGCCTGTCGTGGCAACGCACCTTGCTGGCGTTGTTGGTCGTCAGCGCGATGCTGTTCCGGTGGATCGGCCGCTACGGCGTGATCGTCCTGCCCGCCGCGGGAGTTTTAGTGCTGCTCGCGGCGCTCATTCTGCTGACCCAAAGGCGCCGCTACCTGCGCTTTAGCGCCGGTCTGCGCGCCGAACGCCTCACCGCGAACGTCGGCTCGGTCGTCGCGGTGACTGCGGCAGTCTTGATCTGCGGATTGGTCGCCGCCATCTTCGTTATTCTGGACGCCATCTAACCCCAACCGCCCAGCACTGTTGTACTGTCCTAAGTGTTGATCAAATGCGCAGTTCAAGGCAGGTCACCATGTGCAGGCGTAACAAAGGGGCAAAAAGCGTGTGGACGTAGATGTTTTCTATCGGACTTTTGACGTCTCTGATGTTGCCCCAGGGGCTAATGTTTTAGATCTCATCTTTCACGGGTTGATCCTCTTTACAGTTCTGTCCGGCATTATGGCCTGGGTGGCAATCATCATTTTGATTTCCAGATCGATTTGGAGAAAAAAGAATCCCGGCAGAAAATCCCGTATGTGGGCAGTTTTCTTTGCTCTGTCCTTTTCGATATACCTGATTTCTGTTCCGTTGTCCTTCAAATTAGTGCTGTTCCCGGGTGAAATATCCTCCAGGATCTACACCCTGGATAAATACGGTAACGGGAGGGCAGTTCCAATGGTGACGGAAGATTCCCCAATAAACACCGTGAGAGTGGATCACACCAAAAAGACTTTTTTGGAGAAGTACCATCGAGAGGTTCTGGACGCTTTGTCTAGTGACCCAGAGTTAATGCAGTATGACCTTGTGGGATGTAGGGATCAGGGGGATGACGAGTATGAGAAGTCAATCTTCTGCGGCGGCTATGTGGATTCCGGTGTTCATGCTGTCAAGGGAGGAAAAGAGTTTAGTTTAAATCCCCATTTTCATTTTGGGGAGAGGCCAGAATCTATTCGAGAAAGGAAGGGGATGGACTTGGAAAACTCGCCTGGCGGTGGCATGGCGGTTCGGCTTTCGGTCTACATTTCTGAGCAAAGCTAGTGGTGGCTGACGGTGGCTCGTGATAATTGGCGGTGGCTGACGTGGGCGTGGTGGCTGACGGTGACTGACGGTGGGCGTGGTGATTGGCGGTGGCTGGCGCGCTAAATGTCGTTAAAGTGGTAAAACGTTATTGGCAGTGATTGTATTTACTGTAAAGCCGCAGGTCACGGCAGTTTTAGTTTCTGGAAAAATTTTTTCGGGAAGACGAATTCCCACTTTAACGACATTTAGCGTTTTGGGAAGGGGTGCCAGCCCGCCCGGAAGGGGTCAGAGTGAACCGTGGGGCTAGTGTGGCGCGGTGGAAGGAGGGGCGGGCAGCAGGGAGCCAGGGCGAGCAGCAGGGAGCCAGCCCAATCCAGCAGGGCTAGAAGCAGTGCTCCTCAGCCGGGAACTCGCCCTCAGCAACCTCCCGCTTGTAGGCAGCCGCGGCGGTGGTCAGATCCGAACCCACCGAAGCCCACTGCTTCGCGAAGCGCGGACGGTGCCCACCGGCCGGGAACGCAGCCATGTCGTGCCACACCAGAACCTGCCCATCGCAGTCCGGACCTGCGCCAATGCCAATCGTCGGGATGTCCAGCTCCTTAGTCACGGAAGCAGCCACGTCCGCGGGCACCATCTCCAGAACAACCATGTCGGCACCGGCTTCTTGCACGGCGCGGGCGTCGGCCAGCAGCTGCTCTGCGCCAGCCCCGCGGCCCTGCACCTTGAAACCGCCCAGCTGGTTGACGGACTGCGGAGTAAAGCCGATGTGCGCGCACACGGAGATACCGGCGTCAGTAATAGCGCGAATGCGATCCGCAATCCGCACCCCGCCTTCGATCTTCACCGCGTGCGCGCCCGTGCGATGCAGCATCTCGGTGGCGGCCTTCACGGCCTGCTCATCCGAAGCCTCATAGGTGCCGAAGGGCAGGTCAGCGACCACGGCGGCATTACCGGCGCCGCGGACGACGGCGGCTGTCAGGTAGACCATCTCGTCCATGCTGATGCGCTGGGTGGCGTCGTAACCAAACACCACATTCGCGGCAGAATCGCCGACCAGCATGATCTCCACGCCCGCCTCGGCGAACGCGACGGCGGTGGAGTAGTCGTAGGCGGTCAGCATCGCGAACGGCTCGCCCGTGCCCTTGCGCGCCTTCAGGTCGGCGATGCGCACCTTCTTGGTGGGGACCAGGTAGCCGTTGGGGGTGGAGCCGGATGTTCCAGATGTTGCAGTCATGCTGTTCATTCTAGGTGACGCCCATAGCTCCAACCGCTCAACCTTCGACTAGTGCAAACGGGGGCGCGGGCGGGCGCGAGCGGGGGGCGCGGCCTAACGCAAACGGGGGCGCAGCCGGGCTGGGAACTTCTACAATGGGGGATATGAATCGCCAACAGGAATATGTTCTGCGCACGCTGGAAGAACGCGACATCCGCTTCGTTCGCCTTTGGTTTACGGATATCCAGGGGTACCTCAAGTCCGTGGCGGTGGTGCCAGCGGAGTTAGAGGGGGCTTTCCAGGAGGGCATCGGCTTCGACGGCTCGGCGATTGAGGGGTTTTCCCGCATCGCGGAGTCGGACACGATCGCGCAGCCGGACCCATCGACGTTCCAGATCTTCCCGTTTAAGTCAGATGATGGAGCTTTGTCGGCGCGCATGTTCTGCGACATTGCGATGCCGGATGGAACCCCTTCGTGGGCGGACCCGCGGCAGGTGCTGCGCCGCCAGATGAAGGCCGCAGCGGACCAGGGGTTCAGCTGCTATGTCCACCCGGAGATCGAGTTCTTCCTGGTCAAGGAGCTAGAGACCGAGGGGTATCCGCCGGTGCCGACGGATAACGGCGGCTACTTCGACCAGGCGGTCACCGACGACGCGCCGGCTTTCCGCGCCCACGCGATCAGCGCGCTGGAGCACATGGGCATCTCCGTGGAGTTCTCGCACCACGAGAACGCTCCGGGGCAGCAGGAGATCGACCTGCGCTACGCCGACGCCCTGACGATGGCGGATAACGTGATGACCTTCCGCTACCTGATTAAGCAGGTCGCCCGCCGCAACGGGGTGGCCGCGACGTTTATGCCTAAGCCTTTCCATGAGCACGCGGGTTCGGCGATGCACACGCACATGTCCCTGTTCGAGGGGGAGAATAACGCTTTCCACGACCCGGATGATGAGCTGCGCCTGTCGGGCACCGCGAAGTCCTTCATCGCGGGCATTCTGGAGCATGCCCCGGAGATCACGGCGGTGACGAACCAGTGGGTGAACTCCTATAAGCGCATTACCTCCGGCGATGAGGCTCCGCGTGCGGCGGCGTGGGGTGCGTCGAACCGCTCGGCGATGGTGCGTCTGCCGATGTACACGCAGAACAAGGCGGCCTCCCGCCGCGTGGAGGTCCGCTCCCCGGATAGCGCCTGCAACCCCTACCTGGCTTATTCGGTGCTACTGGCCGCAGGTTTGAAGGGCATTGAGGAGGGCTACGAGCTGCCTAATCCGGCGGAGGAGGATGTCTCCCGCATGACCCGCCGCGAGCGCATTGCCGCAGGTTACAAGGATCTGCCCTCGGACCTGAACAGCGCCCTGCGGGAGATGGAGCGTTCCGAGCTGGTTGCCGATGCCCTCGGCGAGCACGTGTTTGAGTTCTTCCTACGAAACAAGTGGCGCGAGTGGTACGAGTACCAGTCGCAGATCACGCCGTGGGAGCTGCGGAACAACCTGTCCTTCTAGTCGCCTTGTCAGCGGCTTCCCCCACATTTCCACCCCTCCCACTACTTCCAGTACTTCCTTAAGTTCCAGGAGCACCTTCACCCTATGACCCGCCCTCGCAGTTCGCGTTCCTCCGTGCCAACCGCCCGCACCCTGGGCCTGACTCACCCCAAGGCGCAGGAGGACCTTGAGCAGCTCGGCTGGGTGGATGCCGAGCACGCGGAGCAGATGTGGATACTTGCCTCGACGGGCGACCCGGACCTGGCGCTGAACAACCTCATTCGCCTGGTGGAGGCGCTCGACCGTGCGGATGCTGCGGACGCTGCAGGCACCAGCGCCGAGCTGCTGACGCGCGTCAACGAATCCCGCCAGTTCGCCGTCCGGCTGCTCAGCCTGTTCGGCGCGTCGTCCATGCTGGGCGACCACATCGTCGCCAACCCGGCGGAGTGGAAGCAGCTCGAAAACGGCATGCCCTCGGCCGAGGAAATGATGGAGCTCATGCTCGGCAGCGTCTCGGCAACCCCCGTTGAAGGCTCGGGGGAGCGGGTGTTTCGGGCGGGCGTCACAGGGCCAGAGGCCGACGACGCAATGCGC
The DNA here is from genome assembly GCF_027570065.1 of Corynebacterium evansiae. Lineage (NCBI taxonomy): Bacteria > Bacillati > Actinomycetota > Actinomycetes > Mycobacteriales > Corynebacteriaceae > Corynebacterium > Corynebacterium evansiae. The sequence continues at coordinate 48,922 of NZ_JAKMUT010000008.1, forward strand.
CGAACCTACCGCACCATCCTCGCGCGCATCGCCGCCGTCGACGTCGCGGGCACGTTCGTGCAGCGCGGCGAGGAATCGGCCGAGCCCGTCGAGTTCGAGCTGGTCTCCCGCCGACTCTCCGACGCGGCGGACGCCGCGCTGACCGCCGCCCTGGCCGTCGCGTGCGCGCAGGTGTACGACCCCGAAGATCAGCCCGCCCGCCTCGCAGTGCTGGCCATGGGCAAGTGCGGCGCGCAGGAGCTGAACTACATCTCCGACGTGGACGTCATCTTCGTCGCCGAACCCGCCGACCCGAAGGCTACCCGCTGGGCGGGCGAGTTCATCAACATCGGCAGCCGCGTGTTCTTCGAGGTAGACGCCGCCCTGCGCCCCGAAGGCAAAAGCGGTGCCCTGGTGCGCACCCTGGAATCGCACGTGAAGTACTACAACCGCTGGGCCGAAACGTGGGAGTTCCAAGCACAGCTGAAGGCACGCCCCATGACCGGCGACCTGGAGCTAGGCCAGGAGTACGTCGACGCGCTGGCATCGAAGGTATGGTCGGCCGCCGAACGCGAGGACTTCGTGCACGACGTGCAGGCCATGCGCCGCCGGGTGATCGAGAACATCCCGGATGACATCCGCGCCCGCGAGCTGAAACTGGGCCCTGGCGGACTGCGCGACATCGAGTTCGCCGTCCAGCTGCTGCAGATGGTGCATGGGCGCACGGACGAATCGCTGCGCACTCGCTCCACCGTCGCCTCGCTGCGCGCCCTGGCCAAGGGCGGCTACATCGGCCGCGCGGACTGCCAGAACCTGCAGGAAAACTATGCCTTCATGCGCCTTTTGGAGCACCGCCTGCAGCTGCAGCGCCTGAAGCGCACGCACACGCTGCCGCCGAAGGAAGACAAGGCCGCCCGCGTGTGGCTGGGCCGCACCTCCGGCTGCCGCCCAGAGGGCACCAAGACCATGGACGAGCAGCTGGCGGCAGACGTCAAGCGCGTGAGCCTGGAGATCAGCCAGCTGCATTCGAAGCTGTTCTACCGCCCGCTGCTGTCCTCCGTGGCAGCGATGCAAGCCGACACGATCCGCCTGTCGCCGGAGGCCGCGAAGCGCCAGCTGGCCGCCCTGGGCTACGCCTACCCGGACCGTGCCTTCGAGCACCTAAGCGCCCTGGCCGCGGGCAGCAGCCGCAAGGCCAAGCTGCAGGCCATCATCCTGCCCACGCTGCTGGAATGGCTGGGGGAGACGGTCGACCCGGACGCTGGCCTGCTGAACTACCGCAAGCTCTCGGAGGCCGCGCACGACTACAGCTGGTTCCTGCGCCTGCTGCGCGATGAGAACATTGTGGGCAAGCGCCTCATGCACATCCTGGGCACCTCGCCTTATGTCGCGGAGCTGTTCCTCAATTCCGTGGACTCGGTGAAGATCCTGTCCGACGGCGCCACCGGCCCGAAGTTCCTGGAACGCGAGCCGCAGGTTGTCACCCACTCCCTGGTCGCCGCTGCCGGCCGCCACCGCCACCCGGACAAGGCCATCGCTGTCGCCCGTTCGCTGCGCCGCGCGGAGCTGGCCCGCATCGCCGCAGCCGACCTGCTGGGCTTCATGGACGTGGAGCAGGTCTGCGTTTCCCTGTCCTGGGTGTGGGACGCGGTGCTCGAGGCCGCCCTGCGCGCCGAGATTCGTTTCTGGGAGGACGAGAATGTGGCCAACGCGCCGGCGCGCATCACCGTTATCGGCATGGGACGGTTGGGCGGTGCGGAGCTCGGGTATGGTTCTGACGCCGACGTGATGTTCGTCGCCCAGCCTGTCGAAGGTGCGGACGAATCAGAAGCGCTGAAGTGGGCCACCAGCATTTGCGACACGGTGCGAACGCGCCTGGGAAGGCCCAGCCAGGATCCGCCCCTGGACGTGGACATTGACCTGCGCCCGGAGGGGCGCAACGGCCCGGTCGTGCGCACGCTGGATTCCTACCGCCGCTACTACAAGGAATGGGGCGAGACGTGGGAGATGCAGGCGTTGCTGCGCGCCACGTGGATTGCGGGCGACAAGGACCTGGGCATCGAGTTCCTACGCATGATCGACGACTTCCGCTACCCGCCGGGAGGGGTGGATGACAAGGTCGTCCAGGAAGTTCGCCGAATGAAAGCGCGCGTGGATTCCGAGCGCCTGCCGCGCGGCGCGGACCGCAAGACCCACACCAAGCTGGGGCGTGGCGCCCTGACGGACGTGGAGTGGACCGTGCAGCTGCTCACGATGCAGCACGGGGACGATGCGGATAACCTGCGCAACACCTCCACCCTGGAAACCCTGCGCGAGCTCGCCAGCGGCGAGTACATCGCCGAATCCGATGCGGAGATTCTGCGCGATGCCTGGATCACCGCCACCATCGCCCGCAACGCGATTGTGCTGGTCAAGGGCAAGCGGAAGGATCAGCTGCCCAGCCACGGCGACCAGCTGCGCCACGTTGCGGCTGCCGCCCACTGGCCGCCGGAGCAGGCCCAGGAGTTCCTGGACGACTACCTGAAGAAGACCCGCAAGGCCCACCGAGTGGTGGACCGGGTGTTCTGGGGCGAGGACGTCGGTATCGACTACGGCGGCTAGGCCCCGCGGCCGGAGCTGCCAGCGGGCGAAGCGTCCGGAGCTGCGTGCCGCCAGCGGCCGGAGCCGCTCGCCGCTAGCGGGCTAAACCAGCTCGCCTTCGACGATGACGTTGTAGCCGAGGTCGTTGCTGCCGGAGACCGAGCAGGCGATCAGCACGATCCGCCCCGGACGCTTGTCGTCCATAATGTCCGGGTCCACGATGGCCTCGTTCTTATCCACTAGCCAGCTGCGGGTGACCTTCCAGGTCTTCTGGTGGTTCGCGCCGTCGCGCATCTTGATTCGCGCGCCGTTCAAGACGTCGGAGGTGTAGCGCTTCACCGGCTTGCCATCCGTGCCGTTTACGTTCTTTGGCGGAGCGTTCAGGTCCACATCTGCTGTCACCGCCTCGCTCAAAGGGTTAAACACCAGCGGGGCCGCACCCCACGCATGCCCCAGGACGTACATCGTGCCCTTCTCCGCATCCTTCGGCGATACACCCCAGCCATTGACCCAGCGCACCATGGTGTTCTGCGGACCCGCCGGGTTCAGCGGCAGTGCGTAGGGCATAGAGTCGAACGTTGCACCCTGCACCGGGGCGGGGCCGTCCATGTTGAAAGACCCGGTTCCCTCGACCGGCCCCGGAACCACCGAGGGATCATCCTCGTCCTCCCGCTTGCCGTCCTTCTTCGGCTTCTTCTCGCTGGGCTTCGCCGAATCCGAGGTATCGGAGCTGGACGAGCCCTCGCTGGAGTTGGTGGCGTTGGAGGCCGAGGGGGCGTCCCCACCCGAAGAGCCCACGACGACCCAAATAACCGAAGCGATTATGAGCAGCAGGACCACGACGAAGACCAAAACGCGGCGGCGATTAGAGAAGGGGCGGCGAGAGCTCATGGTGAATAAGTTTATCCATAACCCACGGAGTAGCGTGAGATGAGTGACAGCTACGGATAAAGACAAACTCAGCGCACGGGCGCTCATCGTGTGGGGAGCCGGGGTGCTGTGCTACACCCTGGCGGTAACGGGGCGCACGTCCTTTGGTGTGGCCAGCGTGGATGCGATCGACCGCTTCCACATCAACGCCGCCCAGCTGGCGGTCTTCACTGCACTCCAGCTGGCGGTGTACGCCTTCGCGCAGATCCCGGTGGGCTTGCTGGTGGACCGCTTCGGCCCGCGCAAGCTGATGGTGGCCGGCGCCTTCGTCATGGCGGTGGGGCAGGTCACGCTGGCCTTCACCACGAGCTACCCGGTGGCGATTTTCGCCCGCATGCTGATCGGTGCGGGTGATGCGACGGCCTTCCTGTCCGTGATGCGCCTGATCCCCGCGTGGATTCCGCTGCGCCACGCACCGCTGCTCGGCCAGCTGACGGGCGCGGTGGGGCAGTTTGGCCAGTTCCTTTCCGCCGTGCCTTTCTTGAGCCTGCTGCACGCGACCAGCTGGCAGACCGGCTTCGTGAGCCTCGGCGCGGTTGGCGCGCTGCTGGCGCTGGCGGCGGGTGTGCTGGTGAAGGACTCGCCGGAGCCGGAGGCAGAGGCAGAGGCGGCGCGTGGCAATGCCACCGAGTCTGAGAAGACCACCACCGCCGCCAAGCCCGCCGAGCGCCTGGGTGTCAAGAAGGTCCTGGCCAACGTGCTGACCAACCGTGTCTGCTGGCACGGCTTCTTCATCCACTGGACGGGCCTCGGTGCGCTGGTAGTGTTCACCCTGCTGTGGGGCCTGCCGATCATGACCCTTGGCCTGGGCCTGCCCGCCGACCAGGCCGGCCTGGCGCTCTCGTTGGGCACGCTGGCCTCCGTGGCGGTCGGCCCGATCGTCGGCCTGCTATCCGCCCGCTTCTACAACCGCCGCATGCAGATCGTGATGATCTTCTCCATCACCGGTTGGCTGGGCTGGCTGTGGTTCTTCACCTCCGCGCCGACGGGCGTGCTGTGGGCGGCGTGCCTGATGAACATCATCATGGGCTTCACCGGCCCGGTTGCGAACTTGGGCTTCGACTCCGTGCGCGAGAAGGTGGACCGCCGCTTCGTCGCCACCGGCACCGGCTTGGCGAACATGGGCGGCTGGGTTGCGGGCATGATCGGCGCCCAGGCCGTCGGCGTGCTGCTGAACCTGCGCGCCCCGGACGGTAACTACGGCTGGTCGGACTTCGGCGTGGCCTGGATCGCGGTGGCCACCGTGTGGGCCTGCGGTTTCTGCGGAATGTGGCTCACGCGCGATCGCAACGTGCGCCGTTACGCTTAGGCTTTTTCCTTTAAAGGTTCTTTCTTTATGACGCCCCCAGCCTCCCGCTTCTTCGCGGCCTGCGACTTTAACCCGGCGTGGATGGTGGCCTTTAGCGCCAGGTAGGTGATGTACACCATCAGGATGTTCCGGGCGGTGAGTACGAGGGCTGCGAACCAGTGGGGGCCTTCAAACAGCAGGTTGTAGGTGAAGGGGAACACTGCCGTGGTCAGGGCTGCGACAAGCACGCTGAGCCACGAGAGTTTGCGCAGCGCGTCGGCCTCGCTACTCGTTCCAGCTTGCGCGGAGGCGCCGGGGTTGTCCGGCTGCTTTGCCAACAGGACTGCCAACACCGGGCCGAACCACACGACGTACTGCGGGGAGAACACCTTGTTGGAGACGATCAGCAGCAGCACCATAGTCAGGAAGAACAGGGCGGTACTGCGGGGAGACCAGGCGTCACCAAGAAAGTGCCACAAGGCCCAGCCCAGGCCGAACAACATTGTGCACGCCATCAACACGCTGCTGGCCGTGACCAGTTGATCCACGCCCGGGCCGAAGATCTCGAAACTCTTCGACGGGGCCTTATCGATGTGCCAATGGCCGGGGAAGAACGCAGCCGCGACGATCAGGGGAGTGGCGAGGATCGACTCGATCTGCAGGCCACGGACGTCCTGGTAAGTCAGCGGGGAGACCAGGCGATCCCAGCCGGAGGTCAGCGCCGTAATCGCGCCGACGACCACGAGGGTGCCGCCGAATGTGGCCAGGCGAACCCAGGTGGCGGAGCGATTCCACTTATCCACCAGCCCGGCGGCCAGCGCGGCGGGCCACAGCTTCGACATGGCCGCGAACCCCAGCAGTGCGGAGGCGAGCTTGGGGTGGGTGAACAATGCAGCCGCGGTGGCGGCGACCAGCAGGCCGGGGATGAGATCCAGGCGAGAGTAGGCGATAGGCCCCGCGGCGGCGGTGAAGGCAGTCCAGAACAGTGCGGCGCGGTGGCTGCGGTTCAGTAGGTAGAAGAAGAATGCCGTGCTGAGGGCAATGAGGAACCCAGAGAACAGGGTGAGGAAAACATAGGCGTGGTCTCCGCTCAGCTGGATGATCGCGCGGACGGGCCACAGGCCGGCATCCGGATACTCGGATAGCGGCAGCGCGCCATGGCTGGGATGCGTGGGCTTGCCCAAGGAATTACGGAAGTAATACATCGGGTCGCCCTTGGCGAAGGGCCAGAAGATCAGGATTCCAACGATAACCGCATTCGCCGCTACCCAGGCTGCGATGATTCTAGAACGGGGCCAAGTGGCGGTAGTTACGTTGGTCTGATCACTCACGAGAGTGAACTGTACCTAAAAATTTTCAGCTTCCCTAGCAAGCGCACGGATGGTCTGCTGGATTCCTTCCTGCAGGCTAGCCTCGAACTTTTCCTCCCCGCCGAGGACGACCGCGACCAGCACACGGGAGATCAGGGAGGTCTTGCCACCGGGAGCCAGGCGCTTCTCCGTGAGGACAGTCTGGGAGCCGTCGGGGGTGGGGGTGAGCTCGAAGCGCCAGCGCGTGCCGTTCAGGGGGATCTTGAACTCGAAGACCTTCTCCGGTTCGACTTCGGTGACGACCGCCCAGGTGGGCCACCAGAGGATCCCCTGGCGGTTGAAGTTGATCGTGACGGTGCCCGGAGCCGGGGCTGCGCCCGCGGAACCGCTCGCGCCCGCGCCGGCGCTGTTGCCAGCGTTGCCTGCGCTGGCGCTGGCGCCAACGTTGCCCGTGCCAGCTGCGCTGCTCTTGCGACGTGGCAGCAGGATCATCTTCTTACACTGCGGGCTGCGCTGACCCATCGCTGAGAGGTCGGTAACCCGCTGCCAGACCTTGCTGGCGGGTGCGTTGACGGTGGTGCTGGCGGAAATCTCCGGAGCTGCCATGGTTGTGGGGCCTTTCGTCAGTGGTTCGTCTCGGTGGTGGAAGTTTTGTCGCTGCAACTAGCGGTGGTTCCACACTACGTGCTGGAAGCTACATATCCACCACAATCGAAGAATCCACATCGCCATGCCGGGAGCACTCCGCCGTCCAACCCATCGGATTCACCTGCACCTTCATGCGGCGCCCGCACAGCGGGCAGAAACGCGGCGGCTCCAAACCCGCCAGCGCCCCGCGGCTCGCCTTCGCAAGAGCCCCACGGCCGACGCGCAAGGCTTCGTCTGAGGTATCGAGTGGTTGGCCCGTATGGGCGTCATATAAAGGGGTACCGCCCAAGACAAACAGGGCGGTGAGTTCGCTTAGAGGCATCGAGGACGTCACGGTGTGCCTACAGGGTCGCGTTCAGAGCCTTGATCGGCAGCTGCAGCTTGCCGAGCATATCCACGTCGCGCTCGGCGGGGCGGCCCAGCGTGGTCAGGTAGTTGCCCACAATGACGGCATTGATGCCGCCCAACAGGCCCTTCTCCGCGCCCAGGTCGCCCAAAGTCAGCTCGCGGCCGCCTGCGAAACGCAGCAGCTGGCGGGGGAGAGCCAGGCGGAACGCGCCGATGGTGCGCAGAGCATCGTTGACCGGCATGGGCTCGAGGTCCGCGAACGGAGTGCCTGGGCGGGGGTCGAAGAAGTTCAGCGGAACCTCCGTGGGGTCGAGGTTCTGCAGGTCGATGGCGAACTCCGCGCGCTGCTCGACAGTCTCGCCCATGCCGACGATGCCGCCGCAGCAGACCTCCATGCCCGCGTCGCGGACCATCTCCAGGGTGGACGTGCGCTCCTCCCAGGTGTGGGTGGTGACGACCTCCGGGAAATAGCTCTTGCAGGTCTCCAGGTTGTGGTTGTAGCGGTGAACGCCGAGCTCCTTTAGGCGATCGACCTGCTCCTGGGTGAGGATGCCGATGGACGCGGCGATGTTGATGTCGACCTCCGCCTGGATGGCGGCGATGGCCTTGGCCATCTGGTTCATCAGGTCCTCGTCCGGGCCCTTCACGGCGGCGACGATGCAGAACTCCGTGGCGCCGGTCTTGGCGGTTTGCTTCGCGGCCTCGATCAGCTGGGCGATGTCCAGCTGGATGGAGCGGACCGGGGACTCGAAAAGGCCCGACTGGGCGCAGAAGTGGCAGTCCTCGGGGCAGCCGCCGGTCTGCAGGGAGATAATGCCCTCCATCTCCACGGCATCGCCGCACCACTTCAGGCGGACCTGGTGGGCCAGGTCCAGTAGCTCGTCCAGGTGCTCGTCGCCGAGCTGCAGGACCTGGAGGGTTTCCTCGTAGTTCAGGGGCTCGCCGTTTTCTAGGACCTTCGTGCGGGCGAGGTTTAGGATTTCTGGGGTTTCGGTGGTTCCTGGGGTGCCTGCGGTTGCTGGGGTGCTTGCGGTGTCTGCGGTGCCTGCGTTTTCGCCGGTTTCGGTGGCTGGCTTCGTTTCAGCGGTAGTCATCGTCGGTCTCCTCAAAGCTGTCGTGAAACTTCTCGTGCGAGTTCTTGTGCGAGTTCTAGGGTGATTATGTGGGCGTACCACCCTTGAACGCTGTTTAGTTTCACATGCTAACGTACCGCGATCGCGAGGTATGGCATACCGGGGGTTGGGCGTGTAGTCCGGGGGTATGGGCGCGTGGTGTCAGGGGGTGATGTCCCAAATCTTCCACTCTGTTTTTATAACTAATGTATTTGCGCAGGTCAAACGATTTTGGGAACTGGGCTGCAAATGTGCTTTTCGCCGAAAGTGGAAGATTTGGGACATTGGCGTTGTAGTCCGCTCGCAACTGTGGAGTCTGTGGGGCATAAGGGGCGCATGTAGCGTGAGTGGCGTGGGCGGTTCCGGCGCTGTGGAGGTTATGCGGTGGATGTCGCGCGGTGAATGCCGCCAATTGCAGTTCGCACGGTGCATGCCGCCAGGTGCAGGGCGCACGGCGGAAGCTACGCGGTACATGGGGCACGGTAGGCACAGGCAAAAGAAAAGTGGCACCTCATAAAGAGGTGCCACTGTCGCCAGCTAACCCAGCCGCTGTGCCAGCCAGCTCAGGCCAGCTCAAGCCAGCCAACCCAGCTCTAGGCGTGCTCGTCGGCCTGCTGCTTCGGAGGCTGAACGGTCCACTCCGGCGGAACGTCCTTGCCGGACTCCTCGTCCTGCTCCGCCTGCTCGGCGGTCTCCTGCACGATGCCCTTAGCGTGGTGGCTCGGCGCGTAGATCGCGTAAACCTGCATCGGCTCGTCACCAGTGTTGATGATGTCGTGCCACACACCAGCCGGAACCTGCACAGCCCAGCCGTCGGAAACTTCCTGCTGGATGGTCATGTTGTCCTTGTCCGGCCCCATGATGCACTTGCCAACACCCGCGTCCAGGCGCAGGAACTGGTCGGTATCGTGGTGCACCTCCAGGCCGATGGAATCGCCGGGGGCGATGGACATGAGGGTCACCTGCAGGTACTTGCCCGTCCAAGCGGTGGTGCGGTAGTTGGTGTTCTCTCGGGTGGCAGTTTCAATGTCAAAGACATTGGCCTCTGGTCCGTTGTCTACGATCTTCATGATGCTCCTTCCGGTTCGACATCCTTCACTTCCCAGTGTAGGCCGATTGTCCTGGGCTTTCAGGCGCTCGTCAGCCTGCCGCCACAGCAACCTGCCGCGCCGAAGCCGTAACGCTGTAACACTGGGAGGCATGGCTATTTCTGACATTTATTGGAAGAACAACCCTGGTCGCCCCGGCGCTTGGGAGGTCGCGGGCCTGCGCTGGCTCGCCGAGGCTCCGGGCGGCGCCCCGGTTGTTTCTGTTCACGAGCACGATGCTCGTGGGTTGGGGATCGATCGGGTAGAGCCTATGACGCCCACACGCGCCATGGCCGAGGATTTCGGCCGAAAGCTGGCGGCCACGCATGCCGCGGGGGCGCCCCACTTCGGGTTCTCGCCGACGGGAGAGTCTGGATTCCAAGGCCCCAACGACAACCTCTTGGAGCTGCCCCTGAAACCCTCCGAAAGCTGGGGAGAGTTCTACGCGGACGTATGCTTGTCTCCGCTGGTTGCGGGGGTATTCGGTGGAGCCTCGTTAGCTGGCACTTCGCAGTCTGCTCCGGGGACTGGTGCCGGGAGCGCCACCGCGGACGTTCCCGCCGAGGTTACCCGGCTGCTGGAGGCCTTGCGCGCCGGGCAGCTGGACGATGGCACACCTCCGGCTCGCATCCACGGTGATCTGTGGGCGGGGAATGTGTTGTGGGGGAAGGTGGCGTCAAGAAATAGAGCGTCAAGAAATAAAGAAGGAGGAATCCTCATCGACCCGAGCGCGCATGGCGGCCATCCGCGCGCGGACCTGGCGGCGCTGTGGCTCTTCGGCGCGCCGCACCTGAGCAGCATCGAGGGAGCGTATTTCGAGGCCAGCCCGCACGTGGATGGCTGGGGGACGGGTGCGCAGAGCGTGGATCTGCACCAGCAGCACCTGCTGTGGCTGCATGCGGCGGTGTTCGGCGGCGGTTATGTCGGGGAGGCTGTCGCGGGCGCGGGGCGTGTGGTGCGCGAGTTGTGAGGCGTTGCTAGCTGAAGTGCTGTAGGGGATCCGACGGAGTACAGTCATAGTTCGGACAAAATCGCATAATTTGCTTTTCTAATTTCTGTTTCTGCTTCCTAAGCAGATTCCGAGTTTTTAGTGACGTTTTAGTGAAGGAGTTTCTTCAGCGTGAAGAGAACATTCTCTATCGCCATGGCCTTCGTCGGGCTGACCGTCGGCGCGGGCTTTGCAACTGGCCAAGAAGTCATCCAATACTTCATTTCCTTCGGTCTCAACGGCATCTGGGGTGCGGTGCTGGCGGGTATCGTCATGACCCTCGCCGGTAGCGTGATCCTGCAGGTCGGCAGCTACTTCCTAGCCGATGAGCACCGCATGGTGTTCCGCAACGTTGCGCACCCAATCGTCTCGCGCTTCTTGGATGTCTCCGTGACGATCACCCTGTTCGCCGTCGGTTTCGTGATGCTCGCCGGCGCGGGCTCCAACCTGGAACAACAGTTCGGCCTGCCCGCCTGGGCGGGCGCGCTGCTAATGACGGGCGTGGTGCTGGCCGCCGGAATGCTGGACGTGGAGAAGGTCAGCCAGGTCATCGGCGCGCTGACCCCGCTGATCATCATCGCGGTGATTTTCGCCTTCGTGTACACGATGATCAACATGCCCTCCGACACGTCGCACCTGAACGAGATCGCGATGGCGGAGGAGTCGCCGGTTTCTCCGTGGTTCGTCTCTGCCCTGAACTACAACGGCCTGGCGCTGCTGCTGGGTGTGTCCATGTCCCTGGTGATCGGCGGTAACTACGCCTCCCCGAAGGAGGCCGGCATGGGTGGCCTGATGGGTGGCGTTCTGTACACCATCATGCTGATCATTGCCGCTATCACCCTGTACCTGAACATCGAGACCGTCCAGGGCAGCGACGTGCCGATGCTGGCGATGATGGACGACATCAGCCCGGTGCTGGGCGTGATCATGGCGATCATCATCTTCTTCATGATCTTCAACACCGCGATCGGCATGTTCTACGCGCTGGGTAAGCGCCTGACCGCCAGCACCGACAAGTCCTTCCGCCCGGTGTTTGTCGTGGTGACGCTCATTGGCTACGGCATCAGCTTCGTGGGCTTCGATACCCTCATGACCTACGTCTACCCGGTCATTGGCTACATCGGCCTGGTGATGATCGTCGTGATGATCGTCTGGTGGCTTCGCTCCCGCGCCCGCATCTTCGCGGAGTCCAAACGCCGCGACCGCATCCACGAGCTCGCCCACGCCCGCGAGCACGACGATGAGGAGTACACCGACGAGGATCGCCAGGAGCTGCGCAAGCTGGTCGGCGAGTCCAACATCGAGGACAAGGAGCTGCACGAGACCATCACCGACGAGGTGAAGAGCGAGATCCCAGACGAGGAACTCGAAAAGTAGCGTGCCCTCTACCTGGGCGTACAATGAGTATCCATGTTTGGCGGGATGCATGAATCACTCACGACGGTTGCGATAAGCGCGGCGGATTTCACCCCGCCGCAGGGGTGGGGGCCGGTGCTGAAGGAACAGCTCGGCATTGATCTGTGGCGCATCCCGGTGGTCATGGTCGCCGCCGTCGGTATCTACTTGACGTTCCTGGTGGCGGTGCGGCTGTTCGGGCAGCGCATCCTCAGCCCGCTGGGCGGCTTCGATGCCGTCGTTATTTTCATGTTCGGTGCTGTCGCGGGCCGTACTGTTCTGGGCCACCCGCCGTCATTGGCCGCGGGCGTGATCGGCCTGCTCACCCTCATGGGCATGGAGGCTCTCTTCGGCGCCGTGCAGGACGTCGTGGCCTTGCGCCGCACTATCAACCCGCCCCCGACGGTGCTGATCGCCCACGGCGAGGTGCTGGAGGAGACTCTGCAGCGCAACCACATCACCGAGACCGCTATCGCCACGGCCGCGCGCAAGGCGGGTGTGCGCGACTTTAGCGAGGTCGCGTGCATGATTCTGGAATCCAACGGGTCGATCTCTACCCTGCGCGCGGGGCAGAAGATCGACCCGGATTTGTTGCTGGGTGTCGAGGGCGCCGACAAGGTTTTGTGACGCCCCCTCGTCCCACCGAACCTTAAGCGTTCAGCACCGGGTGCAGTCGCTTCATGGTCCACGTTTGCTGGCTGCGAGCCGATAGCGTGGTGACCAGGAAGCAGCCGAGGCCGACGAGGAACAGCACTCCCACTGCGATCGGCAGGCGTTCGTCGTAGAAGCCGTAGATCAGCTGCCTGAAGCCGTTGACTGTGTACGTCATTGGGTCGAACGGATGCAGGAATTGGAAGAATTTGTTTTGTGTCTCGACGGGATAGAGGCCTCCCGAGGCGACGATCATCAACATGAGCACCGCTAGGGCTGCCACGCGGCCTGGTCCAGGCCCCATGAACGCGATGAACATTTGGTTCATCAGCATCCATACCAGTGCCACGAGGGCAGCGAAGAGGAACAGTCCCGGCAGGTTATCGACTTCCATGCCCACGCCCCAGACGGTCACGCCGACCACGACAGCTGCCTGGCCAATGGCGAGTAGGCCGGTCGGCAGGAAGCCGGAGAGCGCCGCACGCCAGGAGTGCACACCAGAGTTGACGGTTCGAGCCTGCAGCGGCTTGATCATCACGTAGACCATGATGCCGCCGATGAACAGCGCCATGCTGAAGAAGAACGGTGCCATGCCGGCGCCGAAGGTGTGGTTGCCGGAATCGTTATCGCTCTTCAGATCCACCGGTCCACCGATGGTGGAGGCGGTGGCCAGGCGCTGGCCCTCGTTCCAATTCGGAACCTGCTTGGAGCCATCGGAGAGCTTGGTGTGCAGCTCGGAGGCGCCGTCGTCCAGCTTGGCGGTGCCGTCCTTGGCCTTGCCGGTGCCTTCGACGAGCTTATCCGCACCGTCCTTGAGCTTGGTGTTGCCGTCGTCCAGCTTGATCACGCCGTCCTTCAGCTTGCCCGCGCCGTCGGAGGCTTCGCCCATCTTTTCGTTGAGCGTTTGCGCACCGTCGTTGAGCTCGTTTACGCCGTCCTGCAGTTGCTTGAACTGTCCGGGCAGGCCCTTCAGCTCGGTCACGCCGTTGCGCAGTGGCGCGTTCGGGTCGTTGAGCTGGTAGGACAGCTGTGCGCTGCCGTCGGCCAGGCGCTTCAAGTCCGATGCGTTCTGCGACTTCGGGCCGAGGCCCTGCGTTTCCAGGGCGAAGGCGACCTTGTCCAGCTCGTCGGCTGCGGTGATGGCGGCGGGCACGCCGGTGCCGCGCAGGTCGCGGGAGAGTCCACGCAGGTTAGCCGCGTGGTCGCCCTGGGCCTTGGTCACGCCACCGAGTTGGGTGTTGAGCTTCTGCACTCCGTCGTTGACCTGGCTTGCTCCGTCGCCGAGTTTATTGACGCCATCTTCCAGCTCGTTGAGCTTTCCGGCCTTGCCGTTGATCTTGTCGGCCGCAGCGTTCACCTTCGTGGCGAGCTCGTCAGTACCGTCGGCTAGTTTGCCCGAGCCGTCGTGGAGTTTGACGAGTCCGTCGTCCAGATCGGTTGCGCCCTTGCGCAGCCTGCCGGAGCCGTCCTTGGCGGTGGCCAGGCCGTCGGCGAGTTTGTTGGCACCGTCGTCCAATTGGATAGACCCGTCCTTCAGTTCAGCGGTGCCGTCTGCGAGCTTGCCGGCGCCGATGGCGGCCTTTTGCATGCCGGAGCCGGCGTCCACGATGCCGACGAGGACCTTGTCCACGGCCTCTGCACTGATCTTGTCGCCCACCACGCTGATGACCTCACGCATGACGTTCTGGCCGATCATGGTGGACAGGTAGCCGTTTGCGTCGTTGTAGGTGCTGATGAGGTTGGCCTTCTCCGGGTTATCGGAGGTGGGGGAGGCCACCGCCTCGGAGAAGTTCTCCGGCAGCTCGAGGGAGAAGTAGTATTGGCCGGATTCCACGCCCTTGCGGGCATCTTCGGCGTCCGTTTCGATCCAGCTGATCTGGTCGTTTTCCTTTAGTCCCTGAATCACCTGGTCGCCAGCGCGCAGTTCCTTGCCGTCAACGTTGGTTCCCTTGTCACTGTTAACCAGTGCGACGGGCAGGCTGTTCAGGTTCCCGAAAGGGTTCCAGAATGCCCAGAGATATAGGGCGGAGTACAGCAGCGGCATAAGCACAAGGATGACAAGTGCGGCTCGGGTGAGCTTATTGCGCTTGAAGCTGCGGATTTCGCTGTTGAGTTTGAAACCGGCAAGCATTAACGGTTCTCCTTCTGCTCTGTGGTGTTGGTGTGGTCTTCGGGGATGTCCAGGTCGTCGAGCTCTGGGTCGTCCAGTGCAGGGTCGTATTGGTCTGCTTCGGCTTCGGCCGGGTCAGGGTATTCGCGCAGTCCCGTATGAATCGGGTGCGCGTGGCCAGCGTTGGCGTCAATTTCAATAACCTTGTTCGGCTCCACAGGGCCGACAATGGGGTTCGACGAGTTAACGACCACAGGAATGTCCCGCGAAAGGCGCTCGAGCACCTGCAATAGAATCGCACGGTCGTCGTTCTCGTGCACCTGCTCGATGTCGTCCATGATCAGCAGCTCGACGGGCTTGTTGTCGGCGGGCGACAGGGCCAAGCTGATGCGCAGCATGATCTTGTCCAGGTTGTCCAGCTGGGAGATGTAGGCATCCAGCGGGGGCAGGTCGCGGTCGCCGTAGACGTAGTTGCAGAAGCGCTCCAGGTCCTCTTGGGTGGCCTTGCGCATCGGCATGAACCACGGCTTCGACCAGGACATAGACTCGGTGAGCACGTCCTGGACCGTGACGGAACGCTCCAGCAGGTCGATCTGCTCCACGCCCGCGATGGCTACGCGGGAGCGGATCGGCTTTGGCTTGGATTCGCCGAGCACGCTTAGCGAGCCGCCGGTGGGCTTCATTCGGCCAGAAAGAACCAGAGCCAGGGCCGTGCGGCCGGAGCCACCCTTGCCAAGCAGGTTGGTTAGACCCTGGTTGGGGATAGCGAAAGAAAGAGGGCCGAACACTCGGCCCTCGTCACCTTTTAGCTCGAGATCCTGGGCTTCTACTGCTAGGGAAGACATGGCTTTACCTAATTTCTGTGAGGAGGGAAGCTCGGTCTATTTCAACAGACACCCTGGACATCTTTGTAGATTTTGACGATTTCGTCAATTTCCTCCGCGGTGTGCTGCGGTGGCGTTGTGAAATAGCGCTACAGCACCCGAATCTACAAGGAATCTAGCTGGGAAGCTGCAGCGCTGTTGGGGAAAGGGGTGGGTTATATCGCCGCCCCGAATACGGAGCCGACGGCGAAGGTGACCGCCAGGGCCGCCATGCCGCCGATAACGATGCGCAGCACCGCGCGGGTCTTCGGTACATTACTGAGGTGAGCCGACAGGGCGCCAGTGAGCGCCAGGGCTACGAAGGTCACGCCGAAGATTACGGCGACGGGGGCGAACAGGGCAGCGGCAAACGGCAGTGCGGCACCCAAGATGAAGGAAATGAAGGATGCGATGCCGGCCGACCACGGGTTCACCAGTTGGCTCATGCCCATGGCGCGCTCGGAATCGCGCTGTGAGGAGACGGAAACGTACTCGCCGAGTGCCATGGATACGGCGCCGCCGATGACGGCGGCCAGGCCGGACATCGCGATGGTCTGCGGGTTGCTGGTCGCGCCGGCCACGCCGACGAGGACCGCGGCGGTGGAGACGATGCCGTCGTTCGCGCCGAGGACGGCCGCGCGGAGGCGGTTGAGGCTTTCGCCGTGGTTGTCATCGACGTCGGCGTGCTCAGCTGGGGCAGCGAGCTCGAGGTGTTCGGCTGGAACGGTCGGCGTGTGTTCGGCCTGGGTGGCTGGCGGAACCTCTGCGTGTGCGGTCACTTCAGCCGTCGGGATGGTGATAACCCCGCGTTCGCACGTAGCCACGGCAGTGCAGCTGCCGTCGTAGTAGCGATCGCAGGGGCAAGATACTGAAGTGCTCATGACTCAAGTATCGCCGGGTTTGAACTCCGCCGCAAGCATTGAAAGGCTACCTTTACGCAGGTCAGGGTGCCTTTTGTTAGGTGAGGCTGGGGTTGGGTGCTAAAGGTCGCGGTAGATTTTCGGGTTAGACAACTTTGTGTTTGAGAAGTGTACGTGGGTGTCGAACTCGGAGAGCTGCTCCCAGATCTTTTGTACTTCGGACTTTGTCCGAAGCTTCTTCATCTGAAGTGCGCGGAGCAAAACATCCTCAGAGCTGAACGAACGAACTTGGCGCTTCCGTGCCATCTCCTGCCCCTGGCCGTCGTCGACAATCATGGCTACTTTCTTGCCTTTATCTTGTTCGACTAGGCAGTGGGCAAGGCACATGAATTCGCCGAGGTCTTTAGCGAGGCCGGCTTCGGATCTAAAGCCCACACCAGCGAAGCGTCGAACAACGTGAAAAACATCGATGGTGTCTTCTAGTACTTTGATGTATTTGGATCCGATGAGGCTGAACCAGGTCGTCCGACCAGCCTCGAATCGATCTTCTGTGAGTTTTCGCCTCATCTCTGATGCCACTGCTTCAGGGACGTAAAGGGGCGCACCGTTGGTAAAGCTTATGAGTAGATCCTGGTTCTTGGAGCAGACGAACGACAGGATTACTGAAGTGTCAGAAACTACGAACAGTTGCCGGTTAGTGGAATCCATCAGCCCTCTTCGAAGAATGCATCTAGTTCTGTAAAGGGGGAGTCCGTCGGTTGTGGTTCCGCGGGTGCCACATCTAGTTCTTGTTTCACCTGTTCAGAAGAAATGCCACGGGCTAGTGCGACTGCAGTAGGAGATACGACGCCCTTGCGGTATCCCTTGGTTGCGTCGGCAACCAGGCGCGGAGATGGTCGTGGCTGGTCTGAAACTAGCGCATCCGCATTGTATTGCTCCCGCCAGCCGTAGAGGGAAGCCAATTTAGGAGCGGACCATTCTTCAGATAATTCGTTGCAGACTTCCTCGCTAATCAATCCAGCCTCTTTCAGCTGGATGGCAGCTACCGAAGGGGAGACGCGGAAGTGTTGAATGATCTTGGAGAGTGTTCCGGGGGCTGTGGGAGAGAGATTCTGAGCGATCTTCTGCACCCCATCCAAGGGGCACAGTGCGTTGCGGGCAAACGAATTGGCTCGAGTCTCCGAAGGGCTGTTTGGCTCGCATTGAGGTACCTCGGAAGATCGGTCAATATCGTCAGCCAGGATGTGTCCGACCTCGTGGGCTACAGTGAAACGTTGCCGATAAGGAGAGGTGCTTGTTCCTACGCCGATGACGATGTTGCCCGTTTGTGGATCCTTGACGGAGATTGCTTCAACGTCCGTTGGGAGAGGACGAATGAGCAGATCAGCATTTACGTGCTCGGTAAAAGATTCGATGCGATCGATGGGATCGTCTCCAAGCTCGTAAAAGCGCCGAAATTGTTCAGCGAGGCTTTTGCCTTGCCTGGTTGGGGAGGCATTTTGCTCATAGGAAAACGCACTAGGCATCTAACACCTCGTCCAGGGTGTTTCGGAGCTCGAGGTACGGCATCAGATCGCTTTTTACTTCAGAGATGTCGATCTCCTTTGAAGAACGCGCAGCCCACTGAGCGCGCTTAGAAAGTGGAATTTCGTCCGTTAGCTCATTCAGGCTGACTCCAAACACCCAGCTCAGCGCCAAGAGATCGCTCACCGTTGGTTGTTTTGCCCCATTCTCCATGCGTGAGATCCCAGATTGGGAAATCACTCCCTCAAGCTCTCGAGAGAGTTCACGGGTCGACAAACCTCGCAGCTCCCTTAGAGTCCGCAGACGTGTTCCAAAATCTTCTGGCACCATCTGAATCACTTCCCCTCTTAACTGATTCACCTAAGTTTAGGGCGGAATCCGATGGTTGTAAAGGCCTGGTGGCGTCAGTAACTAACGAGCGGCACGACGGGCGCGCAGGCGATTGTCGTAGAGCGCGATGACGAGGGCGACGGCCATGAGCGAACCGATGGTGCCGAAGCCGATGGCGGTGCCGAGAGTCCAGTTGATGGCGCGCGAGCCGGTAAAAACGATCGCGGTGATCAGCGCCAGCCCCATGGCGGTGCCGATGCGCTGGGCAGTTTGCAGAACCGCGCCGGAGCTGCCCGCGTAGTTGAGTGGGACGTCCGCGAGCGTGAGAGTTTGGTTCGGGCCGATAACCGCGCCCTGGCCGGTGCCGACGAGGAACAGGGTGAGGACCATCCACCACTCCGAAATCCCCGCGACGTGGTGCAGGACAAGGGCGAGGATGGTCAGCACGATGCCGGTCAGCGCCACGGAAATGCCGTCGATGACGACGCGACGGCCCCGGTCGGCGACCCGCTTGCCAGCCCAGTTGGCGGCGAAAGAGCTGCTGATCGCAGCAGGAATGCCAACGCTACCGGCGACGAGCGCGCTGTAACCCAGGCCGTTTTGGAAGTACAGAGCCACGAGCACCCAGATGCTGGTCATGCCCATGAAGTACACTCCCGCCAGCATGGTGCCCAGGCGGAAGCTGGGGAAGCGGAAGATCTGCATGTCCACCATGGGGTCGAAAGGCTTGTTGTTCTTCACGTGGCGCTCCCAGGCCAGCCACCCGGCCAGCAGAGCGACGGCGACGGGGAGCAGCAGAAAGGTGCGCGCGCTGCCGGAGGATTCCACGAACGGGAAGAGGAAGGCCAGGACGGCCAAGCCAAGCAGGAGGGAGCCGAAGGGGTCGAGGCTGCGCACTGCGCGGATGACGCCCACATTACGGCCGGTGACGGGATCCTTAACCCGGCCCATCAGCGGGCGCGGGAACCACAGGAGCGCGAGGACGAAGGCCAGAACACCGAAGGGAACGTTGACCAGGAACGTCCAGCGCCAGCCGTGCTCCGGGCCACCGACGCGGATGAGGAAACCTCCCAGGACGGGTCCAATGGCCACGGCCACTCCCACGACGGTGCCGAACCAGCCGAAGGCCCGGCCGCGCTCCTTGCCGCGGAAGAACTGCTGGATCATGCCCACGGCCTGCGGGTTGAGCATGCCCGCGCCCACGCCCTGGATGAAGCGGGTGACGTTCAGAGCCTCCGCGGTGGGGGCGAAACCCGCGGTGATGGCGGCCAGGGTGTAGACGCTCAGGCCGATGAGGTACATCCCGCCCCGGCCAAGCAGGTCGCCGGCACGGCCAGCGGCGACGAGAACCACGCCGAACGTCAGCGTGTAGCCGGAGAGCACCCACTGGATGTCCGATTCGGTGGCACCCAGCCCCTGCTGGATGGAGGGCAGGGCGACGTTGATGATGGACACGCTGATCAGCGACATGAAGATCGTCGTGAGGATGACGCCCAGAACTTTCCAGCGGCGCGGATCCTCACCCGGGGGATAGGTGCCGGGGGACTGGATCGTGGCCTCCGTCGCGCCGGGGCGGGGGTTGCCTGTGCCCTGACCCGGGGTGCCTGGCTGTGCTTCCCCGCGAGGGTTGTCCGGCTGTGAGTTTCCGGCGTGAGTGTCCTGGTCAGCCACGGTGGTGCGTGCCCTCCTTCGGATCGCCTGTGTGTAGGTCTGCGCGCTGGCGCGGTTTCGCGCGGTTGTGCGCGAAATTCCCTTTAGTGAAGCATAACGCTACTAAGGGTGACCTTATTTCAGGGGGTGGGATGGTTTCAAAGTGGATAGGCTTCTGAAGTGCTGTTGTAGCCTGGGGCACAGGTGGTTCGAAGATCACGGAGGCTTTGTGTTATGGGGATAAACGACGAGTTCACCGAGGCGAACAATGCTCGGAATTCCAACTGGTATCAAATCCAGGGAGCGGAGTTCCATCTTCCGGAGGGTTATGTCTGCGGCTCTCAGCCAGAGTGGCGCCTTGCGCATTTCGCGGTGGTTCTTCCAGTGCCCGAATTACCGGAGGCTTTCGATTGGCCCGAGGCTTGGGTGCCCGGTCGTTTTCGCGGGATTAAGAAGATTGAGTTCGCAGAACGGGATGAAGAAGGGGACTTCGTTCGCCAGTTCTGGGGTAATAAAGTTGATTACAAATATGTACCCCGCGTTTTCCATAAGAGTGCTGGGTCGTACTTCCGTGAGCCCCTAGCCAGCTCTATGGGGGCGAGTGCGGTTGATGCTGTACCGACGTCTGGTGGAGATCCCGCGGAGTGGATCTCGGATGCATCGACTAATCCTGCCAAGGTCGTCGCACATCGACTCGTGTTTGAGCCTGACCTTACGACGGAAGGCAAGCAGCAGGCACCAGAAATGGAGACGTATCCGCTGCGTTTCGCTTTGGACGATACCGGGCACCCCTTTGCGACCTTGAAGTTTGTGTGTGCCGAGTACCTGCAATACTCCGGGCCATGCCTTTATGACCTTGAAAGTGGCGAACCTAGTAACTTCGAACAGAATTTTCTCGTCATCCATGCCGTCGCGGAAAATTGCTCCGGAAAAGCGCTGGAGGAAGCTACTGCGTCGTTGACTAAGCCACGAGAGAAAATGACCCTGATTGCGGAGGAAGGCAACGGAGAGGCGAGACAAAGAGAGCTACTTGAAGAACTCACTGGCTCACCACTGACTAACAACAAGGCTAGTGTTTGCCTATTGGAAGCTGCCGTGAAGGTTGTGGAAGAGCAGCTATTCGTTGGCTCGGAAACTCACACTCCGTGGGATCTCACCAAGGGCGGATACTTCAAAATACCCGGTAGAGGAACAAAAGCGAACCACGGGCGCCAGTCTCCTAAACCTTATTGCGTTACGATGGCTATCCCGGGCCGTACAGACATTGCCCTACCAACTCCCATCGCGGATGCATCTGAGGAGTCGGGGGAGAATTGGATGCTCCACGACCAATGGGCATGGTACTTTGCTTCCCGTTTCGACCGGTACACAACAGACATCCCTTATTTCCGCGATGGCTCTATAAACAGAAGCCTCGTGTCCCGCTATCGTGACTGGACTATTCACTCCTGCGAGGAGGGTTTGGCAGTAGTGCGCCGGGCACCGCTGGAAAACTCACAAAATAATTTCTTTATGCTGGCTGGGACTCGCTTTGTAGACCTGGCTATTTTAGCGCTTAGAGCAGATAACTATCTGGGGTGTATTAGCGAACAACTTCGCCAATTATCTTTCGGCCCGGAAGCTCTCAATGTCTTGGAAAGCTCCGGCTCTGAGGGCAATGCTGGAACTCTCGAGAAGATAAGGGGCGCGGACCAAAAGCTGCAGGGCAGTCTCCGGAAGTTCGCAAAGATACAAGCGGAACTAGTCTATGTGCGTGACCACCTCTGGTACGAGCGAGTCCCCGGACGCGACGTAGCTACCACCATTCTGCAGCATATGTTGGAAAAGACAGGTGCGCGGGGAGACTTTGATGACATTGTCGGCGAGCTTGAGATACGTGAGAACGTCTACACAACCCAGTACAACTTCGCACGTATCAGACTTGATGGCATCGAGGCAGACGCTCATAAGCGTAAACAAGAGCGGCGCGATGAACGCAATGAATTAATCGCGTTAGCAGCCGCAGTTCTGGCAGTCCCAAGCCTTTTTGCGCTTCTGCCCGCTGTTGGGCAGTGGTGGGTTTTCATTGTTTGCCTGGTGGCCATTGTTGTTATATCCGCGTTGACGTACTTCTCGCGCCGTCAACGGAGAAAGAAGCAGTCGGGTTGATCTCGACTGCCAAGCGCTAATAAGCGGCTAGGCCTACCCCGGCAGCATTAACCCTCGAGGGCGGCCTTCATGCAGCGCATCGCGGCCAAAGTCTTCGGCACGCCGACGTAAGGCATGAGGTGTACGAAGCATTCGGCCACCTCCTCTGGGCTCATGCCTGCGACGTCCACAGCGGTCTTGATGTGGCCGGTGAGTTGCGGCTCTACGCCACCCATCGCAGCCAGGGCAGCCATGTTCAGCATCTGACGGTCGCGGAGAGTAATGCCATCGCGCTGGTAGGTTCCGCCGAAGACGGCCTCGACAACCCAGTCGGACGCGCCGGGTGCGAACTCGTCGAGCTGCTTCTTCCACGCAGCAGCGGATTCTGGGGTTTGGGTCTCGCGGACGAAGTCTTCGCCCTTGTCGCGGTTCAGTTCCATGGGGGCATGCCTTTCTCTTTGGATCCACGCTCCGGTTAGATCCGGCTGGCGATGTAGCCAGACACGTGCACCAGGAGCGGGGTGGGTTGCCCCGAGGTTAGCCCAAGTTCTCGCACCAGGACGCGGGGCAGCCGTGGGCTAACCGGTGCACTTGTCCAAAGCCTTTGCCGTACAGCAGTGCCAATCTGAGGGCGTGCGCATGAGCATCGAACCCTTAGTTGGCGCCGAGATGTTCGATATTTTTGAATCCTTGTCTTCAGCGCTTGTTAGATTGAGCACATGAATCGGACAACTGTGGTGGCAGATGCGTTGGCGATGATCCGCCTTGCGGACTCGGTACCTGCTTGGGCGATGCTTCGTGCCCATAACGCCCCAGCTGTTCTTTCTGTCTTAAGTGCTGTCTTCCAAGCAGGTAATCGCCAGATCGCCGGATCCGAGCTCACCCTAGCAGTGGAGTCCTTGCTGATCGATATTCGGGAACAGACCAATATGGAGCTGCCCAAGTCAGCCGTGGCTTATATCAATGACTGGGTGAAACTCGGATACCTTACGAGACGCAGCCCTCAGGGCTCGAGGGAAGAGTTTTACGAGCTCACCACGGACGCGCACGTTGCTATCGACTATGTCCAGCAGTTGATCAGTCCTCAGCGGGTGGTGACCAAATCCCGCCTCGGAACTCTATTCAATAATCTCCAGGATCTGGCGGCTGAAACAGATCCCGACGAAGCGAGAGCGATTAGTCGCCTGGAAGCTCAGCGAGATCAGATCCAAGACCGTATCGACAACATCCGCATGAACGGTGTCGGCGTGATTTCCGACGAAGAGGCAGTGGAGAGGGCACGGGAAATCCTGGCTCTGGCGAGGGATTTGCCCACCGACTTCTCCCGCGTTCGGGAGGAGGTTGAGAATGTCGATCACGAACTCCGAGAATCGCTCGTCGAAGGGCAGCTAAACGCTGGTGAGGTACTGGACAATGTCTTCCGTGGTGTAGATCTGATCGCAGAATCAGAAGCGGGACGGGCATTCAACTCCTTCTATGAGCTTTTCCTTGACCCGGAGCAATCAAAGCAACTCGATGCCGTGATGGATTCAGTGCAATCGCGGGACTTTATGGAGCAGCTCGGCCCGGAAGAGCGGAACGAGATCGCGCAATTGGTAGACATGCTCGATTCCTCCTCGGGACAGGTGCATACCTCGCTCACGGGCCTATCGCGGTCCCTAAGGCGCTTCGTGCAGTCCCGAGAAGCAGAATCGCAGCAGGCCCTCACACGGGCAATCAATCAGGCGCAGCAGCAAGCGCTCGAGCTCGCAAAACGAGGGATCGCGCCTTACGAGAAGATCGGCTACGAGCTCGAGCTGACGAGGCGGCAACCGACGTCGCTTTCCAGTTGGGAATTACACAACCCGAAGGAATACCGCATCGAGCGGTCAATGGAAGTCAACGAGTCAGGCGAGATCGAC
This sequence comes from Corynebacterium evansiae, assembly GCF_027570065.1. Classification (NCBI taxonomy): domain Bacteria; kingdom Bacillati; phylum Actinomycetota; class Actinomycetes; order Mycobacteriales; family Corynebacteriaceae; genus Corynebacterium; species Corynebacterium evansiae. Next base: position 72,604 of record NZ_JAKMUT010000008.1, read on the forward strand.
TTCGAACAGATGCGTCGGCGTATCCGGGAATCAGAAATTGACTGGCAGGAACTGCGCGACGCAATCAACGATGTGCTCGGCAGAAAGGGGCAAGCATCGATTCGGGAAGTCTTGGAAGAGCACCCTGCCACTCAGGGGCTAGCGAGTGTGGTGGGGCTCATCAAACTTGCGCATGATCACGGCGAAAGATCCGACGGTACAGAAGTCCTGCAGTGGGAGAGACCAAGCGGGAAAAGGTATCAAGGGCGGTATGAGCGTTTCGAATTTCGGAGGAAGGTTGGGCGCATCTAAATGGAAAACAAACTGTATGAAGGCGACACCGGAACCTTGACAGGTTTGCAGCGTCGTGCCCTGGCGGAACTCATCCGCGGCCCATACGTGTCGAGCGTGAAATCGCCAGATGTGTTTGCTGCGATATCCAACTCACGTGAGATTCTTGCCCAACAGCTGGATAATCTCTACCTCACTCTCATTCTCGACGAGCATGCAGGGGTTGCCTACACAAAGGCGTGGGAAGCGGATGTCCCTGAAAAGCGTGCGCTGCTACGCAAACAGTCGTTGACTTTTATGGACACGGTGGTGATTCTCCACCTGCGCCGTGAGCTGGTGACGACGAGCCCCAACGAGCGAACCATCGTGGATGAGGGTGAGGTTTTTGAGGCGACCCTGCCGTATCAAGGCCACGCTGGCACGGACAAGTCCACGCAGCGTAAGCGCTTTACTGCAGCGTGGAACAAGCTGAAGAGCTACTCGATTATTGCCAGCACCCCGACCGAGGGGCGTTTCGAGGTGTCCCCGGTGCTGCGCATCATCTTTTCCAGCGAAGAAATCGCCGCTGTCACCGAGTCTTTCCGAGCTCTCCTGGAGGAAGAACAATGACGACGACTCTGCCTGGCCAATTCCGACTCTCCCAAATCCAGGTTTATAACTGGGGAACATTCGACAACCTTCACTGTGTCGAGGTGCCGCGGGAGGGCTTCCTCATCACAGGCCCTTCAGGTTCCGGTAAGTCGACGCTGATTGATGCGATCTCGACGATTCTTGTTCCGCCCGGCAAGATTCGTTTCAACGCTGCGGCTGATAACCAAGCACACTCGGGCCGTAACTTGGTTACCTACTGCCGCGGTGCCTGGCGCCGCGAGCACTCGATCGAGGCGGACGAACTTACGCAGTCCTACCTTCGAACAGGTGCGACGTGGACGGGCGTCGCTCTACGCTATAGCGATGGGGCAGGGGAGACCGTAACCGCTTGCCGGTTGATGTTTTTGCCCGCTAACGCCTATTCGCGCCAGGAAATCACGGATCTTTACATTTTGCTCCCTCGGGCTGCCGATCTGACAGAGTTTGAGGATCTGGCACAGAAGAACTTGCCGGTTAGTGAGGCGAAGAAGACATACAGCGATGCCCTGCACGTCAGTCGAAATCATCCGAAGTTCAGTTTGGCGCTGCGCCGAGCGGTGGGGATCGCCGATGCCGGTGCTTTGGACCTGCTGAACCGAACGCAATCGGCTAAAACGCTCGGCGATCTTAATCACTTGATGCGTACCTTCATGCTGCCCGAACCAGAGACCTTCGAGATCGCGGAGCAAGCAGCGGAGAATTTCACAGACCTCCGAACGGCGTATGAGTCGGTGGTGAAAACTCGTGAACAGATTGAGCAACTGGCACCGGTGCGCGTGGCAGCAGAGAAGCGTGCAGGGGTCGAAAACAGGCTGACCACGGTAAAGGAGGACCGAGACGGCGTCGAAACCTTCGTCGACGAGTGGCGGCAGCGTTTCGCCGAACAGGAGCGGGATCAGTGGACTTCCGAGATTAAGACAGTCAGCGCGAAGATTGAAGAAGCCACCGGGGTTCGAGATGCACACCGGGCGCAAGCAGATCAACTGCGCACGTTGATTCATGGAGCGCAGGATTCTGCCTTGGTTTCTGCACAGGCTCGGCGTGACCGTTTGCAGGACCGGCTGGAGCGAGTGACCAAAGAGGAAGAGGCATTCAATTCCCGGCTCAAATCCATTGGGGCTGCAAAGCCCGGCAGTGTTGAGGAATTCACCAACCTTGTGCTGCAGTTGCGTGAAGAGCGGAAGCGGTTGAGTGCTGCATATGAAACAGAAGACGTAAAGCTGGGTCAGGCGCACGTGCGCGTTTACGAGCTGGGCGAGAACAAGGACAAGCTGGTCGCGGAGCTTGAGGCTTTGCGAAAATACGAATCGGCCATGGATAACCGGTTGCTCCGTGCGCGAGCCTTGATTGCAGAGAAGTCTGGAGTGCGGGAGTCTGACCTTCCATTCATTGCAGACCTCGTGAGTATGAAGCCTGGTGAAGACCATTGGCAAGGAACCGCAGAGCGAGTGATGGGCGGGTTTGCCCGGCGGATCCTTGTCCCAGACGAGCACTATGACCAGGTTTCTTCAGCTATCGATGACACCTATCTCGGTGCGAAAGTGAGCTACACCAGGTTCACTCGGGATCTGGAAGACCAGCGCCCGTCCCGTTTCGTACCGAACTCACTGGGGCTGAAAATCAACGTAAAGTCCGGGCGGTATCACGACTGGATCCAGACCCAACTTTCTACGAAGTTCGATTACTTATGCTGCGGCTCTGTGGAAGAGTTTCGTGCTGCCCGGCGGGCGGTGACTGCAAAGGGTCAGGTGAAACATAACCGCAACGATCACATTAAGGATGATCGCCGCCGAATCGATGACCGTTCGAACTGGGTGCTGTGGGGCAATCTCGCTGACAAGATCGATGCCCTTCAAACAGCGGTGCGCGACATCGTGGCGAAACTTGAAGACGCTGAACGGCGACGCAAGGCCATCGCGGCCGGCCAGGAGAAAAGGCGTGCCCAAATAGCCACGATCGAGCGGCTATTGGAGACGGAACGTTTTCAGGATATCGATGTGTCGTCGGTGACCCAGGAGCTTGCAGAAGCCCAGCGAGTCGTTGATGAACTTACTGATGGAAACGCGGAGCTGGCTGAACTGAAAGCGAAGTTGAAGGGCGTTGAAGCTACTCTCGACAAAGTCGAGGAGCAGGTCATGGCACAGCGGAACCAGCTTAGTGTCTCCAAAGTTCGCCTGGAGCAGGCAGAAGAAACGCTTGAGAAGATTCGGAATCGCCGAGGTGGGAAGACCGTCTCTGAGGACGTTGCGACCCGTCTGACAGAACGTTGCACGGCTATCGACCGCACCATTCGGCCCGATAACATCGATGCGCTCAACAATCGCCTCATTCGTGGTATCGAAGATCAGCTTGCAGACCTCAATGCGCACTTCACCAAATATTGTGGTGATCTGGTCAACGCAATGAACCTTTACTTGGTGCGCTGGCCTGATCGGGCGGGCGACCTCAAGGCGGATATGGAGTGGGAGCAGGATTTTCTTCGGGAACTGGGCAGGCTTGAAGCAGACGACTTGCCCCGTTTTGAACAGCGTTTCCGGGACATGCTGCAAGACGAAACCCACAAGCATCTGGGTCGGCTGCGCCGTTTAATCCGTGACGCGACAGCGAAGACTCGCAGCTCGATTCAGATGATTAATGATTCACTTGCGGAAGTCGAGTTCTATCCGGGTGCTTACCTGACGATCGAGGTGAGGGAGGCACAGCCCGCGATCGCCCGCAATTTCGTTGAACTTCTGGATTCCGCACTGGCAGGGATTATCAATGAAGCTGATCAGGAGGAGAGCGAGCACAGATTCCATAAGCTGCAGGCGGTGATCGACGCAGTGACGGTCTCGGACGGTACGACAACTCGTGATCGCCAGTTGCGTCTGGATACGAGGCAACACGTGAAGTTCCTGGGAGTGGAATACAGCGAGGATGGAACGCGCGGTGCGGTCTATGACTCGTCGGAAGGACTCTCGGGCGGCCAAGCCCAAAAGCTGTCCTCCTTCTGCCTGGCTGCAGCCTTGCGTTACCGGCTGACTGGGATGGGCTTGCCAGCCGCACAAGAAAAGAAATCCATTGTCCGGGTGGGGGAGGATATTTATCCGCGATTTGGCACGATCGTTCTGGATGAAGCTTTTGATCGTGCGGATACGGAGTTCACTCGGGCTGCGATGGAGGCCTTTCGCCGTTTTGGTTTCCACATGATTCTGGCCACGCCCGAGAAGCTGCTGCAGACCGTGCAGGACTACATCGGGGGTGTGCTGATGGTGGAATGCCCAGACCGGAAGCGATCGCGAACGAGTTCTCTGACGATCGAGGAGGTCCAGGATGAAGACTCCTGATCAGGTGCGCCAACGCGCTGCGGTCTTTTATTCACGTAACCACCGCAGCTGGTTGGCCGGGGAATTCAAGATGCTGACCATCAACCTGGATCCGCCGACTGGAAGGTCGGCAGAGCGTGATGACGGCGCTGCCGTGAGAGCCTGGGTGGCACAGTGGAACCGCAGTTCAATTACCGTCGAGTGGGAGGATAAAAAGCTCAGCTATTTGGGGACTTATTCGCTGCCCCGGCGAGTTGTTCTCGCGGACGCGGATACTGCGGCTCGCGTGGCCGGCAAACTCGATCATTGGCAACGCCTCCGCACGGTCTTGGACCGTTTCTGCACGGAATTGGGGGAGAGCGTTCGACCTGAGCTCATCAGGCACCTTTCTGCGTGGGACGACTGGAATGATACGACTGTGGAGCAGTTCATTGCTGTTGTCCGGTGGGTTCACGAGCACGAGGTCAGCGACTTTTATATTCGCGAATTGCCAATCTTTGGTGTCGATAGCAAATGGTTCGAGGCACACAGGGCGGTCGTTGAAGCGGTGGTCGGGCCACTGAACTTCAAGCCGAAGCCCCAGTTGGTAGAGGTCCGCAGCCTTGACCCGACACTGGGAATTGGCGGTTTTCGGCACTTGGCATGTCCGGCGGCAGAACTCCGTGAGATCCCGGGGGCGCGAGTTCTTATCGTTGAAAATCACCAGAGTTTCCTTGCCTTGCCAGACTTGCCCGCGACGGTCGCGATCTTCGGTGGTGGATTGAACGCTGCCAGGATCGTCCAGCAGATGCCATCGCTAAAGGCGAAGGAAGTTCTTTATTGGGGAGATCTAGATTCGCATGGTTTCTATATCCTGGAACTCGTCAGGCGATACGTGCCTCATGCGCGATCTGTCCTCATGGACCTGGATACGGTTCGTGACCACGTTGATCTTGCGGTGGAAGAACCGCAACCTAGCCGGTTCGAGCCTGAGCTGTTGAGCTACGGGGAGCGCTTGGCATTGGACTATCTCCGGGGGCGTTCTGCGGGCGGGTGCTTGCGCGTTGAGCAGGAAAGAATCTTGTTTGACTATGCGCAGCAGCAGCTGCGTCGGGCAGTGAGTTCCAGTGGGACTGGTGCATAGCAGCGGCAGTAGACCCGGAGCTTGTGAATCAGTCGGCTAATATTCCGCTCATGAGGAAAACCACCCTTTTCCACTGTTCCCGGCGCTCACCAGGAGCTTCACGACGCCGGTGATGCAGCGAAGATGAACTCCCTGCGCGTCGGAGTTTTGGGCGCCAACGACGGCATTGTTTCCGTTGCTGCCCTGCTTATCGGCATGATTGCCACCGGCGCGTGAGATAAGGCCATCTTGATGGCAGGCCTGGCTGCCACCATTGCAGGCGCGGTGTCCATGGCTTTGGGGGAGTTTGTGTCCGTGTCCGCTCAGCGGGACTCCGAGCAGTTCTTGGTGGCCAAGGAGAGGCAGGAGTTGCGGGAGGCTCCCGAGGAGGAGCTGGAGGAACTCGCGGGGATTCTTTCCGGCTACGGCATTAACCGGGATACAGCTCTCGAAGCTGCCCGGGAAATCCATAAGGAGGATGCCCTGCGAGCCCACTTGCAGCTGGAATTGGGCATTGACCAGAACGAGCTGACCAGTGCGTAGGCTGCAGCATTCTTCTCCGCGCTGTCCTTCCTGGCTGGTGCAGCCCTGCCGATGGTTTCGGTGTTCCTGGCACCGGCGGGCACGCAGGCATGGGTTGTCACCGCAGTGACGATTTTCTCGCTGGCGCTGACGGGTCTGATCTCGGCGAAGATCGCCGGCACGAGCGTGGCTCGCTCGATGATTCGCCTGGTCATCGGTGGCGGCCTGGGCCTGGCGCTGACGTACGGCGCGGGCGCGCTGTTTAGCGGCGTGGCTTAAGAATCGCATCTTCGACGAGGCATCGGCCCCGGTGTGGGGCGTGCCGGACACTTAGTGAGGTCAGTCACGGGGCATAATGGCTCCATGGCGAAGTTTTCCGAGGTCCTTACTCAACTGCGCGAGAATCAGCCGAAGGCGAAGTACGGCATCGCCTTCGAAAAGCTGATGGTTAATTACTTCCGCACAGACCCGACGCTGAAAGCACAGTTCGATGAGGTTTACCGTTGGGCTGATTGGCGTTACAACGGGGGCAAAGCGGATACGGGCATCGACTTGGTTGCCCGTCGTGTGGATGATGTTACGTGGACGGCTATCCAATGTAAGTTTTATAAGCCGACGACCCGCATCCAAAAGGCAAACCTGGATTCCTTCTTTGAGGCCTCGGGCCGGACTTTCGAGACTGAAGACGGAGTGCAGCACTTCGGCAGTCGCCTGATCATTTCCACAACTGATCGGTGGTCTTCCAATGCGGAAGAGATGCTGGCCAATCAGGTGATCCCCACCAGCCGAATCGGTGTGGCTGCGATCTCTGAGTCTCCAATCAACTGGGATATAGCCTTCCCGGGTGCAGCGATGGGGGATAGCGCTATCCAGATTAACCTCTCCCGCCGCGAAACTTTCGAACCTCGCCCGCACCAGCAGGAAGCTATTGATCGAGCCATTGCAGGCTTCACCACCCATGATCGTGGCAAGTTAATCATGGCTTGTGGTACGGGTAAAACTTTTACTGCGCTGCGGTTGGCCGAGAAGGTTGCGGATAATAATGGCGGTAAGGCACGGGTGCTGTTCCTGGTGCCATCGATTTCTCTGCTTTCGCAGACGCTTAAGGAATGGACCGCCCAGGCTCGGTTGGATATGCGCACTTTCGCGGTGTGTTCGGATTCCAAGGTTTCCCGCAGTGCAGAGGACATCGCTACTTATGATCTCGAGGTTCCGGTGTCCACGGACGGCGCTCAGATCGCGGAGCGTTTCGCATCCGGTAAGCGGGCAAAGGGGCTGCATGTGGTCTTTTCCACCTACCAGTCCCTACCAGCGGTGCACGATGCGCAGCAGCAGGGCTTGGACGATTTCGACCTCGTGATTTGCGACGAGGCCCACCGCACCACAGGTGTGACCTTGGCTGGGGAGGACGCTTCCAATTTCGTGCGTATCCACGATTCGGACTACATCCGTTCGGCGAAGCGGCTGTATATGACGGCGACGCCGCGTCTGTTCGATGACCAGGTCAAGGGTAAAGCCGCGGAGCACTCCGCCGAGCTCGCCTCCATGGATGATGAGGCTGTGTATGGGCCGGAGTTCTATCGCTTGGGCTTTGGCGAGGCAGTGGATAAGGGGCTGCTCACCGATTACCGCGTGCTCGTGATGACGGTGGATGAGGCTGTTGCTGCTGATGCCATGGCGCGTGGCGAGGGTGGCCAGCTGAACCTTTCTTTGGCTTCGGCGATGATCGGTGCCTGGAATGGTTTGGCAAAGCGTTCTGGTGATCTGCAAGGGCAGAAAGGCGGCTTTGATATTGATGCTGCTCCGATGCAGCGCGCGGTGGCCTTCGCCCAGGACATCAAGACCTCGAAGCAGATTGCTGAGTCCTTCCCATCCTTAATTTCTACCTACCAGCAGCAGCTCCGGGAGGCCTCGGTATTGGGGGATGTCTCCCTGCACAACGTGGATCTGCGCATCGCATCTCAGCACGTGGATGGGGCCATGAATGCGATGGAGCGCGGTTCAAAGCTCACCTGGTTGGAATCCACTCCCGACGAAGACCAGACTCGCGTGCTCACCAATGCTCGTTGTCTTTCCGAGGGAGTGGACGTCCCGGCCTTGGATTCGGTGATTTTCTTCAATCCTCGCAATTCGATGGTGGACGTGGTGCAGTCCGTAGGCCGCGTCATGCGTAAATCCGAGGGAAAAGACTATGGCTATATCATTCTGCCGGTCGCGGTGTCCCCGAATGTGCCGCCGGCACAGGCCTTGAACGATAACCAACGATTCAAGGTCGTGTGGCAGATTCTCAATGCACTGCGCGCCCATGATGACCGCTTTAATGCGAAGGTGAACTCTATCGCGTTGAACGAGGGCGCGGTGGACGAGCTTCCGCTATCTGTCGATCATGTCTCGAATGCCAAGGAGAAGCTGGATCGAGCAGAAGCCAAGTCGCAAGCGGAGCCTGCGGAATCGGATAAGGAAATCGCGCAGCAGATCGCCCTATTTTCTCTGGAGCGGTGGCAGGAGGCGATGTACACCAAACTGGTGGATAAGGTCGGCACCCGCACCTATTGGGAGGACTGGGCTGACGATGTGGCCACCATCGCTGAGAACCAGATCACCCGCATTCGAGCTCTGCTGGACGGTGCAGACGGCAAGTTGCGCAGGGAGTTCGAGAAGTTCGTCGAGGGCCTGCGCAATAACCTCAACGAGGGCATCACCGAGGATGATGCCATCTCGATGCTCTCCCAGCACCTGATCACCGCGCCGGTGTTCAACGCACTCTTCGAAAACCATGACTTCATCACCCACAACCCAGTGGCCCAGGTGATGGAGAAGATGGTTGCGGCGCTCTCCCGTGAGAATCTGGATACGGAGACGGAGTCCCTGGAGAAATTCTACGAGTCCGTGCGCGTGCGTGCCTCCGAGGTCTCCAGTGCTTCTGGAAAGCAACAGGTGATTAAGGATCTCTATGAGCGCTTTTTCCGCAAGGCTTTTAAGAAGCAGTCAGAGGCCCTCGGTATTGTCTACACCCCGGTCGAAATCGTTGATTTCATCTTGCGAGCGGCGGACGAGGTCTCCCAAAAGCACTTCGGCAAGGGACTTACCGACGAAGGCGTATGCATCCTAGACCCGTTCGCGGGAACATCCACGTTTACGGTTCGCCTCCTGCAGTCCGGCCTCATTAAGCCGGAGGATCTCGCTCGGAAATACGCCAGCGAGCTCTTCGCCACGGAAATCATGCTGCTGGCCTACTACGTCTCTGCTGTGAACATCGAGACCACCTACAACGCTCTTCGCGAGGAAGCTGCGCAACGCAACGGTGAACCAGCCCCGGAGTATATTCCGTTCAGCAATATCGCGCTGGCCGACACCTTCCAGATCCACGAGGACGGCGACATCCCGGATCTGCACATTTTCAAGGAAAACAACGCGACCATCGAGCGCCAGAAGAACGCACCCATCAACGTGGTGATTGGAAACCCGCCGTATTCGGCTGGTCAGAAGTCCGCGAATGACCTCAACGCGAACCTGAAGTACCCGAGCCTGGACAAGCGCATCGCGAAAACCTACGCGGCGAAGTCCACGGCGACGAACAAGAACTCGCTCTACGACTCCTACCTGCGGGCATTTCGCTGGGCTACTGACCGTATCGGCGACCAGGGTGTGGTCGCCTTCGTTTCCAACGGTGGCTGGATCGATGGCAATACTGGTGATGGCGTGCGTTTGTCCATGGCTGAGGACTTCACAGACCTGTATGTTTTCAATCTGCGCGGCAATATGCGCAGTGCTGACTGGCGCGCGGAAGGTGGCCAGATTTTTGGATCCGGATCGCAGACTACGATTGCAGTATTTATTGGCGTTAAGGATCCAAAAAAGGCCGACTTCACCCTACGTTATACACAGACTCCAGATGGCTCTAGCCGTGACGAAAAATTAAAGATTGTAGAGACTTCGACCGTCAATGGCGTTGATTGGCAGCCAATCATTCCGAATAAGGAAGGGGACTGGCTGAACCAGCGCAGTGACGAGTTCGCGACGTGGCCGGTCATTGGGGAGAAGAAGGGTAACTCGACCACCTTTTTCTCCGTATTCTCAGCTGGGCTTCAAACAAATCGAGATGCATGGGTTTATTCATTTAATCATGCTCAACTAGAGCGTCAGCTTGTGAAAACTGGCCAAGCATATGAGCAGACTCGCGCTGCTTTCCGGGAAGACGTGCTTCCCAGAAAAGGAAAAGGAGAGGCACTTGTCAACGATTTTTTAAAGACCAATCCGGAATTCTCTGATACTCAAC
>NZ_JAKMUT010000009.1:0-75011 GCF_027570065.1 Corynebacterium evansiae
AATTGATTAAGGGAGTATGTACGTCTATGGCGTACGTGCTCCCTTTTTCCATGCCCAAATCCTCAATGCTAAAGTCTGATTCATGAATACACAGCCAGCCTCCGCCACGCCCCTACAACGCTGGCTGCTACTAGCCACAGTCGGCGTAGGCATCACCATCATTACGATCGACAACACCATCCTCTACACAGCGCTCCCCAGCCTCGTAGAGGACCTCGGCGCATCCAGCACGCAACAGCTCTGGATCGTCAACATCTACGCCATCGTCATCGCCGGCCTACTGCTCGGCACCGGTACCCTCGGGGACAAAATCGGCCATCGTCGCATGTTCGTCGCCGGCCTCATCATCTTTGGCCTCGCCTCACTAGTCGCGGCGTTCGCCCCCAACCCCGGGGTTCTTATCCTTGGCCGTGCCCTACTTGCCGTAGGCGGCGCCACGATGATGCCGTCCACGCTATCGCTCATCCGCCTTACCTTTACAAACCCGGCTGAGCTGAATCTCGCCATCGGAATCTGGGGCAGCCTCTCAACCGTCTCGGCCGCCCTTGGCCCAATCGCCGGCGGTCTGCTTCTGGAACTGTACTGGTGGGGATCCTGCTTCCTGATTAACGTCCCGCTTGTTATCGCAGCGCTCATAGCCGTGCCCTTTGTCGCCCCGAAGGATCAGCCACGACCCGACAAGCACTGGGACTTCATCTCCTCCTTCTACGCGATGATCACCCTGGTCAGCGCAGTCCTGCTCATCAAGGAGGGCAGCCACTCCCCGCAGAACTGGCCAGTCATCGGCGTGGCAGCCGTGCTGCTCCTCCTGGGCGGCTGGGCCTTTACGCGGCGTCAGAACGGGCTCGAGCAACCCCTGATCACCTTTGACATCTTCCGCTTCCCCGCGTTCCGTGCCGGCGCCCTGGGAGCCGCCCTGTCCATGTTCGCCCTCGCTGGACTGCAGTACGTCATCACTCAGAAGCTGCAACTCGCCGACGGCCTATCCCCGCTGCACTCCGGCGTGTACGTGACCTTCGCAGCCGTGGGCGCCCTATTTACCTCCATCTACGCCGGTGCCCGCCTCACTCGCTTCGGCATCCGACGCCTGATCGCCGGCGGGTTCGGCCTAGCCACGATCGGTGCTCTATGCGTGTGCCTTTATGGCTATTTGGATTCGACGCCCCTTCTTCTCAGCGGCCTATTTATTAAGGGCATGGGGCTAGGCGCGGTGATGGCGGTAGCCTCCATCGCCATGATCTCAGGCGTGCCGAGCCATCGCGCAGGCATGGCTTCCTCGGTGGAGGAAGTCAGCTACGAGTTCGGATCTTTGACCTCCATCGCGGTCCTCGGCAGCCTGGTCACGGCCTTCTATTCTGCGCTGATCACCCTGCCGGCCGGGGCCCCAGCAGAAGCGACGGAGAGCCTGCATGCCGCGGTGCACATCGCCCATTTGTCGGACGCCAGCTGGGCCGAACCGCTGCTAGCTGCCGCAGATACGGCTTACTCCCATGCCTTCGCAATGATCACTGCCCTGGTCGTGGTGGTGCTGGCGGCTGGATGCCTCTACACGGCGCGAATCTTGCGCGGCGTCACCGTGGAGCTGCAGGATTGATCCAGCGCCAGTTAGAACCGGCTGATGAACTCCCGCTCCTCGCCGCTCAGTGGGTCAGGGAAGCGGAGCTCCTTGGCGATTAGGCCCATGGGGGCGGCAAAGTCCTCGTCCTCCACATAGACCGGCCGGGGCGTAGGGGCGTCAATAGAAAAGAGCGCCGCGTCCGTGAGCTCGGTGTACAGAGGATCGTTCAGGATCGGCAGCCCCAGTGAGCGCAGGACGACGCGCAGCTGGTGGGTCTTGCCGGTGCGGGGCTCCAGGCGCCAAACCAGAACCTCGCGGCCGTCGCGATACTCGGTGCGCAGCCCCGTGACCAGGGTAAGTGCATTGGGCGGGCCGTCGGTGAGGATGGTGCTGAGGTGCCCGCGTGTCTTGGACATGCTGTGCTCCAGGCGCCACGGGCGCTCCGGCGTAGGGGGATCCCACGAACGCCAATCGGCAAGCGGGGAGATGGGGGCGAAGGGGGCTTCCGCGGGCAGGGGAGTCAAGGCCTCGTAGACCTTGTGGGGGATGCGCCGCTCGAACATCGTCTGGTAGGCGCCGCGGACCTCCGGGCGGGCGGTCATCAGCAGCACCCCGCGGGTCAGGCGGTCGAGGCGGTGCGAGGGGGAAAGCTCCGGAATGCCGAGCTGCACACGAGCCTTGACCAGCGCGGTCTCGGTAATATGCTGGCCGCGGGGGAGGGTGGCCAGGAAAGGGGGCTTATCCACCACGACGATATCCGCATCCTGGTGCAGCACCGTAATCTCGCCGGGGACGGGGCGTTCCGGGGCGGGGCGCCGATAAAAGTTGATGAAGCTGCCGGGGCGCAGGACGTCATCCGGGGCGAGCGCTTCACCGGAATCCAGACACACTTCACCTGCGGCGAAGCGCTCCAAAACGGCACTAAAATTATCATCTTCTGCGCGGTGGCGCTGGGAGGAAATAAGGTGCCACAAAAAATCTTTTGCCACCCACGGCGTGTCGGTAGCTGGGGGAACAAGAATCCGCGTAGGATTTAAGCCCCTTTTTACTGGTAAAGGTCCCATCAATCCGTTATGCTACCCGGCATGGATATTGCTGCAATTACCGGTTCCCTGTCTAACCTGCTCAAGAGCGACCTCGGCGCTGTTCTGCTGAACATCTTCCGCACGCTGCTTGAGTTCTTCTCCCCGTCCAACGCTCCCGCTGCGGATGACGTTCCGCTGCCCAACACCCAGGGCTAGTACCTCAATCTGAAACCTAAATTCCCACCCAAGGGTGCCCGATTTGTCCCGAGAATAGGGGGCAAATGGGCACCCTTTCTGCATTGATTAGCGCTTTTGAGGATAATGGGAAGTGGTAGAGGATCAATCAAATAATGCCCTTGCAAGGAAGGATCGTTTCCCATGGCTACCACGAGCGATAAAGAAATCATCGTCGCAGTTGATGGCTCTGACGCCAGCAACGAAGCCGTTAGGTGGGCTGCGAACGCCGCCCTGAAGCGCAAGCAGCCACTGAAGCTGGTCAGCGCTTACACCATGCCGCAGTTCATGTACGCCGACGGCATGGTTCCGCCGCAGGAGCTGTACGACGAGCTCGAGAGCGAGGCCGGCGACAAGATCGAGAACGCCCGCAAGATCGTCACCGACTTCAGCGCCGACGTCGAGGTCAGCTACCTCGTCAAGGAAGGCGCCCCGATCGATACTCTCCTGGATCTCTCCGAGACTGCGGAGATGATCGTCATGGGCTCCCGCGGCCTGGGCGGCCTCTCCGGCCTGGTCATGGGCTCCGTCTCCAGCGCTGTTGTCGCCCACGCCGAATGCCCGGTGGTGGTTGTGCGCAAGGACAACGACGTTACCGTCGATAACAAGTACGGCCCCGTTGTGGTCGGTGTGGATGGCTCCGAGATTTCCCGCCAGGCACTGAAGATCGCCTTCCGCGAGGCCGAGGCACGTGGCGCCCTGCTGCGCGCCGTGCACTCCTGGACCGACACCCAGATCCACACCACCTACGTTGGCCTGGTGGATGCGCAGAACCAGATGGATCGCATGATCGTCGAGCGTCAGAACATGATGGAGGACGAGCTGAAGGAGCTCATCAAGGAGTACCCGAGCGTACAGGTCGAGGAGATCGTCGAGCGCGAGCGTCCGGTACAGTCCCTCACCGAGGCAGCCAAGGATGCACAGCTGCTGATCGTTGGCTCCCACGGTCGTGGCGGCTTCAAGGGCATGCTGCTGGGCTCCACCTCCCGCACCCTGCTGCAGTACGCACCGTGCCCGATGATGGTTGTCCGCCCGAAGGACAAGAAGCGCAAGTAAGCACGCGCAAAACAATAGCGCAAGATAATACAGATCCTGTAGAGTCCAATGGGCTCTGCAGGATTTTGTAGACTTATGCGAGTAAGCGCGCTAAAGGCCGACAGTCAGAGATGACAAGGATGACAAGGATAAGGAGAGAAGTAGATGGCAACGGCAGAGGATAAATCCCGCACGGCGGGCTCCGCGGCCTCTACTGACTCCTCGGCCAAGGCAGACGGTGCAAAGGTAGCCAAGAAGACCGTAAAGAAGACTGCCAAGAAAACCGGAAAGGCCACCAAGCAGACTGCTCGCTCCAGCCGTCGCAACCGGCCCGGGCCGCGCCAGCGCCTGCTGGCCAGCGCGACGAATCTGTTTACCACGCAGGGCATCCGCGTGATCGGAATCGACCGAATTCTGCGCGATGCAGATGTGGCGAAGGCCAGCCTGTACTCCCTGTTTGGATCGAAGGACAACCTAGTAGTTGCCTACCTGCAGGAGCTAGATCAGAAGTGGCGCGAGGACTGGCACGCGCTGGCGGATGAGCGCGAAAAGCCGGAGGATCGCATCATTGCGTTCTTCGACCTGTGTATTCAGCAGGAGCCAGAGAATAACTTCCGCGGTTCGCACTTCCAGAACGCGGCCAGCGAATACCCGCGGCCCGAGACCGACTCGGAGCAGCGCATCCGCGACGCGGCGATGGAGTACCGCCGCTGGTGCCGCGACACGATGGCCGAGCTGCTTACGGAACGCTTCGGCTATGCCTCGCAGACGCTGGCCGACCAGCTCATGGTATTCATGGACGGCGGGCTTAACGGGGCGAAGATGTCCCGCAACACCGTGCCGCTGGAAACCGCCCGCGGCCTGGCGAAGCAGCTGCTGCTAACGGCACCGATGAGCTACAACATCTAGCTATTTCGCTTGGCCTTACGAGCCTGCTTCTTTTCCTTCTTTTCCTTCTTCCGCTCCACCAGCTGATCCTTCATCAGCTTGTGGTGCTCCAAGAACTCCTCCGAGTAAGGGATTTTGCGGTCCAGGATCCGCTGAATGGTGATCGTCTGGGTGGTGGTCCACAGGTTGTTACCCACCCAGTAGATCATCAACGCAACCGGGCCGACCGCGCCCAGGGCAATAGTGAATGGGGCAATCAACACGATCGGGCCGATTAGCCACATCAGCTTCAGCATTCCGCGGGCCAGGCCTGAGTTGTGATCCACCGTGAGGTAATTCCGGTACATGGAATAGCCCCAGTTAGAAGTGGTGAAAATCGCCGCCAGAATGGCCATGGGGAACACCACCCAAAAGACCTGCTCCTGCGTGGTGTGGATTTCCGCGAACTGCGAATCCGACATCTGCACGTAGGCGGCCATGGGCACCCCGAAGAGCTTTGCGGAAAGCAGTGACTGGACTTCCTCGGCATTCAGAGGGCCAAAGCCGTTGACGGAAGCGTTGATTTCCGGATCCGGACTGGTGACGTGGATGAGCATGCGGTACAGGCCAATCAGGACCGGAATTTGAATTAGCGCGGGAATGCAACCATCGGAGAAGCGATATTCGTGCTCCTTCTGTAGCTCGCGTCGCCTCTTTCCCAGCTCTTTGCGCCCTTCCGCCGTTTTATCATCGCTGTATTCCTGCTCCAGCCGATAAACCTTTGGACGGATGTTAATCAAAATACGGCTGGAATAGGACTGCCGGTAGACGAAAGGCAAAAGCAGCGACCGAACGGTGACGATCAGAAGCACAAGTGCCAGCAACCAAGATTGCGCTGCATCCCAGCCAAAAATATCGGCAAAAAGGTAATGCCATGCCTTCAGGAATAGGGCAACGGGATACTCGACAATCTTCATGGGGGAGAGCTTACCCGCCAAAAGAGATAGCTGCGGGATACGGTGGGGAAACGCCCCAAGACGTAGTACCATGTGACGCATGGCGCGACACCGACGGCAGACGAAAACACGGCTCGACCCGATTAGTGTTTTCGGCGAAGTCCTCATCACCTTTGGTGTCCTCGCCCTGCTTTTCGGTTTCTGGGATGTTTTTTGGACGGATGTTCAATCCGGACGCGAACAGGCCGCAGTCGCCCAAGAGCTGGATGATCAGTGGGACGAGAAGAACCCCCGCCCGCTGACCGAGCCGGCCGAAGGCGCTGCCTTTGCTCGCCTGTATATCCCTTCTTTCGGCTCGGACTTTAACTTCTCTGTGGTCAAGGGCGTGGCCGACGAGGACCTAAGCAAGGGGCCGGGCCACTACCAGGAAACCCAAGCCCCAGGTAAGCCCGGTAACTTCGCCATGGCCGGTCACCGCGTGGGCCGTGGCTCCCCCTTCAACGACCTGGGCCTGCTGAAAACCTGCGATTCCGTCGTGGTGGAAACCGCCGGCAGCTGGAATATCTACCGTGTGCTGCCGATCGACGTAGCTCCGGCCGATCGCCTGGCGGAGGCCGAGAAGTGCATGCCCCCAGAGCTGGCGCAGAAGATCTCTAGCGGTGAATACGCGGGCGTCAATGGGCGCTACATCACCACCCCGAACGACATCAACGTGATCAACCCCGTCCCCGGCCAGGAGCGCGTCGAGGTGCACCCCAAGGACGATGCGGCGTTGCTGACGATGACGACCTGCCACCCGCAGTTTTCCAACAAGGAGCGCATGATCGTCCACGCGGCGCTCGTCCGTTCGGAGCCGAAGAAGGGCGGCGAGGTGCCCGAGGAATTGACGGAGGGAGCTTAAATGTACGCGCTGCTGTGGCGTAACCTGCCCGGGCCCTGGTGGGTCAAGCTACTGATCGTCCTGGTGCTGCTGGTGGGCATCTTCTTCCTGCTCATGGAGGTCGTGTTCCCTTGGGTCGGGCCTATGATGCCCTGGACCGATGTGGGGGTCTCGGAGGGACTGCTTAGAGCTTCAGGTTCTTGATCGTTTCCTCGGCGATCTTCTGAGCCTTCACGGACTGCTCCTGCGCAGTGGTGACCACCACGGCCGTTTCGTCCTTCCACACCGCGTACACTGCGCCGGATTCCCCGTCGCCGCCACGGCGCCCGCCGCTCCACCCTTCTGGGTCAAGAGCCTTGAGCGTGGAATCGATCGGCGCGGCATGGTCGACCACCGCGATCGCATCGGAGTTGGTGCGCATGTGACGCACCATCACCGTGGCCTGCGGGTAGTCCTCGTAAGACCAGAAAACACAGGCGGGAGGGTCGAAGCGCCCGTCCGTGCCGGTGCCGGTGAGGCGCTGGCCGTTGGTGTTCTGCAACCACTCGCCGTCCAGGTAGGGGCAAACCTCCTGGCCACCCTGCCCCACTGGCTCCGGGGTGGCGTCAATCGGCAGCTCCGTGCCCTTGACCGGGTCGACGGTGCGTTCTGCGGAGGTTTCCGAGGTCGGCTCGTCGTCCTCCGCGCCCCCACAGGCGCTGATGCTAAAGGCCAGCGCGGTGCCTGCCACCAGCGCTAGGGATGCTCTTTTTATCTTGTGACGCCCCAACTTCGAAAAACCTCGAATCTCCTAAAACGAAAAGCGTTTACTTGCCCTGAGCCTTCTCAAACTTTTCAATAACGTCGGCGGAAATGCGGCCGCGCTCGGAAACCGCAACGTTGTTCTCGCGTGCCCATTCGCGGATCATGCGGTTGCGCTCCGGGTTGGTGCTGCGGCCGGCGGTGCGGCGCCCGGCACCACCGCGGGTCTTGCGGCGGGCAACCTGAATGTAAGGAGCCAAAGCCTTTTCAAAAGCCGCACGGTTCTTGGCGGACAAATCCAGGGTGTAATCAATTCCGTTGACGCTGAAATCAACGACATTGACCTCCTCCTCGGAAAGTGGGGCATTGTCCAGATCGTCAAAGAACTGGGTAATTTCGCGGCGTGCCATCGGGGCATTCCTTTCTTCCAAGTGTTTGTTGCATATAGCTTTCGGGCTGCTACCTGCGCTACTTAGTTAATAGATTTTCAAACACTAGTCTAACCCATTAAAGGCAAGTATCAATGATGAGCTTTGTTTAAAGCTAAATGAACTGTAAAGGCGCTGGAAAGGGTGGCGTCATTAAGAAAAGAATAAATAAAAAATACCCCCAGGTGTGTACCTGAGGGTAATAAAGCGCTTTAAGGCTTTTAGCGGGCGGAGTGCTTAGCCGGTTCGATGCGCACGTTGGAGGTGTGGATGCCCTCGCCCCACTTGGTGGTGGCGGCCTTGCCGAAGTGCAGCGGCTGGTTCGGCTTCAGCTTGCCGTCCGGAGCCAGGAAGATCCAGTTCGCGTCTACGGCATCCTTCGTCACGCGCACGACGGTGTAGCCGTGGGAGTCGAAGTCCAGGTACTTCACGTGGCGGTTCATGTTGGTGAAGGCGTACTCGACTGTGTGGGACAGCGCGTTATCCTCCGGCAGCTTCAGAATGTCGTCGATGTTGGAGGAGGTAACGGAGGTGCAGACGATCTCCACGCCGGCGGTGCCGCCGTTCGGGTAGGTGCCCGGCTTGGCCGGAATGTCGTTGGCCCAGGAGGAGTGAATGTCTCCGGTCAGCCAGACCGTGTTGCGGATCTTGTTGTCCACCAGGTACTTGATCACTCGGCGACGTTCGGCGGCGTAGCCATCCCACTGGTCGAAGTTGTAGGGCATGCCCTCTTCCGGCAGCCCCAGCAGCTGGGTGACGGCTTTGGTGGCCTCTGGATCCAGCGGCGGGATTAGAACCGGGCTGAACATCACGGAGTTGCCGATGAAGTTCCAGCGGGCAGTCGAGGTGGACAGCTTCTTGGTCAGCCAGCCGAACTGCTCGGAGCCCAGCATGGTGCGGGACTCGTCGTCGGTCTTGCGGGCAGCGGTGAAGCCGGGCTTTTCGTTGCGGTAGGTGCGCAGATCCAGCATGTTCAGCTCGACCAGGTTGCCGAAGGACAGGTTGCGGTAGATGTGGCCCTTCTCGGACAGCGGGGTGGCGCGGATCGGCAGCCACTCCAGGTAGGCCTGCATGGCGGCATTGCGGCGGGCGATGAAGTCGCCCTCCTTGTCTGCCTGGTGGTTCTCCGCGCCGTTGGACCAGTTATCGTTGGCGACCTCGTGGTCATCCCAGGTGACGATCCACGGGCACGCAGCGTGCGCGGCCTGCATGTCCGGATCGGTGTGGTGCTGCGCGTAGCGCTGGCGGTAGTCGGCCAGGGAGACGATCTCGTTGGCCGGCTCGTGCAGGCGGACGGAGCCGGTCTTACCGGTGTACTCGCCGCGCGGGTACTCGTAGATGTAGTCGCCGACGTGCAGCGCGTAGTCGATGTCGCCGCGGTTCGCCATATCGCGGTAGGCGCTGAAGAAGCCGGCCTCCCAGTTGGAGCAGCTAAACAGCGCGAAGCGCAGTTCGGAGACGTCGGCGCCCTTGGCCGGTGCGGTGCGGGTCTTGCCGACCGGGGAGGTCTGACCCTTGCGGGGGCCGTCGACGGCGGTGAAGCGGTAGAAGTAGCCGGTGTAGGGCTTCAGGCCGCGGGCCTCTACCTTCACGGTCATGTCGCCGGCGGGCTCCGCCTTCGCGGTGCCGGAGGTGACGATCTGGGTGAACTTTTCGTCGCTGGCGACTTCCCACTTCACGTTGGTGGTCTGGCCCTTGCCGTCACCCGGGTAGTCGTTTTCGTTGGAGGTCACGCGGGTCCACAGCAGCACGCTATCCGGGTAGGGGTCACCGGAGGCAACGCCATGCTGGAAGGCATCCTTGCCCATCTTCTTGTTGATGGGCGGGTTCGGCTGCTTGGCGGAGCCCAGCGGCGCGGCAGAGGCGGTGGAGTTGGCGGCAACGGTGCCGATGCCGACGGCAGCTGCGCCGGCCGCGCTGGTCTGTAGAACCTGGCGGCGGGTGAACTGGCCGGACTGGGCAGGGGTGGAGTTTTCCTGAGGCTTGTTCGTCATAGCCTAATAAAACCACGCGCAAACGGGTTTCGCTGGGTGAGATCCCCCCCCAAGCTCTACTTGCGCTTGGCCTTAATCTGGGCTTCCACCAGATCCAGCTCGTTGGATACGGAACGCAGCACACGCTTCGCCTGGCCGTCGTTCATGGAGCGGGAGTTCTCGACGGCCGTATCCAGGTCGTCCATACGCTCGGAGATGTCCTTGGCAAAGCCGGTCGGCACGCCATCGTCCAGGGACTTGCGGATCTTCTTGATGCGCGCCTGCTGCAGGCCGCCATCGCCCGGGAACTGGGCGGTTGCCTTGGTAGCCAGGCCACTGCGGCGAGCTGCGGAGCTGTTGGAGGCCTCCTGCAGGGCGGTGGCGCCACGGTAGAACAGCGGGATTGCAAAGGGGGCGGCTACGCGGGCAGCACCGGCGATCTTCAGCACCTTCTTGGCGTTGAAACGACCGGCCTTGATCTGCTCCAGCGAGGCCTTCGCCATCTTCTCGTTGTGCTTGCGCTGCGCCTTGAGTTCCTTGGCATCCATCTTGCGCACCTGCTTGGCCGTCTTGCGCAGGTAGGCCTCCTTGCGCTTCTCCAGCTTCGAGTCGGCCTTTACCTGTGCCTTGGCGCGAACCTTCGCTGCCTTCTCGATGGCCTTCTTTTCCTGACGGCGCTTGCGCATACCGCTGAGCAGTCCCATGTCACTCCGATGCGAATTGATCTGTCTTGATCTGTCTTACTGTTCAACCAGATTACTTAAGAAACATCTTTACTGTACTTGCTTCACTGTACTCCGACACCCCGGGGCGGAGGCTTAACTATTTGGGCGCTCAACCTTCTGGGGAGGCGCGCTGCCTGTCCGGGGGACGCGCTAGGCTTAGAAACTATTGTGAGCCTGCCTGAAGATCTTCCGCCGCTCGGCCCTAGCGACCTCGTGGGCTGCCGCCACCGTGCGGTATTGCGGCGTCACAAGGAACAGCAGGAAGCATCGGCCACCCCGCGTATCCACATCGCACAGGATCTCGAGTCCTACGTGGAGTCCGTCCAGCGCAAGGCCAACGCGGCGCTCCGGCGGGAACAGGTGTTTCGGCGCCTGCCGACGAAGCCGCGGATCGGCGACAAAGTGTTCCCCACCAGGGTGGATATCGACCCTAGCGAGCCCGGCACCGCCGTCGAACAGACCCTGGAGGCGCTGGCTTCCGGTGCTCGGCTGATCACCCGCCCCGTGCTGGCCGAAGGGCCTTTCCGGGTGGAGTTGGATCTGCTCGTCCGCGCGGACCGGGGCAAGGGGGTCGACGAGTTTATGCAGTACACGCCCGTCGCGATCTCCTCGCACTCCGTGGCGCGCCGCGCGCGGGCCACACAGCTCGCGGATTGTCGGGTGACGGACATTAGCGCCCTGGGTTTGGCGGTGCCGGCGCCGATTGACTTCCGCCATCGCGCCGCCGCCGGGGACGCCCAAAAGGTGGCCATCGCCCACGTCGTACTGCGGCAATGGGGCTTCGCCGCCAGCACCGTCGCACTGATCGGTCGCGCCGGGCCGGGCAGGCCACGTTGTTTCTTTTTTGACGCCCCCTCCGTCCTCCCCGGCCTGCAGGCCGCGTTGGAGGAACCGATCCCGACCAAGCCACGCAGAATCAAGGAATGCCAGACCTGCGAGTTTCATAATCACTGCCGGGCCCAATTGCTGCAGAGCCAGGAGATCAGCCTGCTGCTGCCGGGGGACAAGGCCCGCAAGTGGCGGGAGAAGGGGGTCGAGACCCTGCCGCAGCTGGCGGCCTCCGGGAACGGGGAACAGTCAGAGCTGGCACAGGCCTGGATGGACGGGCAGGTGGCTTTGCGCCGCCCGAAGAAGAACTGGCAAGAGCAGCCGGAACTCTGGGGCGGTAGCGCGCGCAACGCCGTCGGGGGCTTGCGTGACTGGGTGGAGATCGACGTGGACATGGAGGCCCACCCCAACCGCGGCACGTTCCTCTGGGGTACCTTCGACGGCTCGCGCTACATCGGGTTCGGAGACTTCAGCCGGGAAGGCGACGAAGGCCAACACGTAGCCGAGTTCTGGCACTGGATGCAATCGCAGAAGGACCGCGCCCTGGAGAACGGAAAGAACTTCCAGGTGTGGGTGTATGCCGCGCAAGGGGAAAACTACTGGCTGCGCCACGCCGCCGAGCGCTATGGCGGGCGCCGCTACGCTGTCGCGGGCACCAACGTGAAGGTGACCATGCCCACGCTGGAGGAGGTGAATGCCTTCATCGCCTCCGAGCACTGGTGCGACTGCTTCGGCCTGGTGAAAAAGGCGCTGGCGCCCACGGATTCGCTGGGGCTAAAGACGGTGGCGCCGCTGGCGGGGTTCGAGTTCAGCCAGGCGGGCATCAACGGCAAGGCGGCGGTGGAGCTGTTTGAGCAGGCCATCGGCGGATCCCGCAGTACGGCGCAGGCGGCCAGGCGTAAGCTGGAGCGCTACAACGCCGACGACTGCGTGGCGACCTCGGCGGTTCGCGCGTGGCTGCGCAGGGGCGCGCCGGGCTTGCGGGAGCTGCGGCGTCACTAAGCAGTCAAGAAGAAAAAGGGACAAGACATGACGAACTTCTTCGAACGCATCATGGCGCTCAACAGCCAGGGGCCGTACCGGGCCGAAAGGGTCGGGCCGGAGGACGCGCTGAAGGGCGGACGCACGCCAGTGCTAGAGAACCCGCAGCCGAACGTGGTTCTGGGCACGCCGCTGACCGGCCTGGAGGATAGCTACTGGGCCGAGGCCGACGGGCTGGAGCAACCCGCGCAGATCGTCCTGGGTCTGGGCTGCTTCTGGGGTGTGGAGCGCATGTTCTGGGGCGTGGACGGAGTGTGGGG
Organism: Corynebacterium evansiae; assembly: GCF_027570065.1. Lineage (NCBI taxonomy): Bacteria > Bacillati > Actinomycetota > Actinomycetes > Mycobacteriales > Corynebacteriaceae > Corynebacterium > Corynebacterium evansiae. Next base: position 12,552 of record NZ_JAKMUT010000009.1, read on the forward strand.
CACCTCCGTGGGCTACGCGGGCGGATACACTCCGAACCCCACCTACCGCGAGGTATGCACCGGGCGGACCGGCTACGCCGAGGTGGTGCGGGTTGTTTTCGACGCCGCCGCGGTGAGCTTGGAGCAACTGCTGCAGATCGCCTTCGAGAACCACGACCCGACGCAGGGCGACCGGCAGGGCAATGACGTGGGCACACAGTACCGTTCGTGTGTGTACACGCAGGATGCCGAGCAGTTGGGGCGCGTGCGGCAGGCCATCACAGGCTGGCAGCAGCGCTTTAGCGACGCGGGCTTCGGGGAGATCACCACGGAGGTTGCCGAGCTGGCGGAGATTGGCGACGGGCAGTACTACCTGGCCGAGGACGAGCACCAGCAGTACCTACACAAGCACCCCGACGGGTACTGCAACCACGGGCCTAACGGCGTGAGTTGCCCCGTCGGGGTACTAGGGGACTAGCGAGCCAGCGACTGCGGACTCTACTTGGGGAGGTTCTGGTTCGGAATGCGCCCCTCGGGCACGACCTTGCTGCCGTCCCAGCGGAAGGTGACGTCCGAGTAGTACTTACCAGCATTCACATTGGCATCACCAGATTCCTGCAGCGCCTCCCAGTCGCGCATGCGCACGGTTACGGAAGAATCCGTGTCGGAGAGAATCTCGGTCTGCTGGATTGTGTCGGAGCCAACGCCGATGTACTTGCCCTTGTGGAAGAGCATCAGCTGGGTCCGGAACTGACTATTGCCCTGTTGCGCCTGGGTGATCAGCGCGTAGCTGAGGTCATTGCAGGGGTTGTAGTTCGACTCGCCCGTGGGCTTCCAGCCGAACTGGTTCGGCGGCAGCTTGCTGATGTTGTTCGTGATCTCCGGGGAGTCTGGCTGTTCGGAGCAGTCCTGGTTGCCGCCGTCAGAGCCGGCGTTACCATCGCCGCCCTCGGCATCCTCACCTTCGGCGGGGTTCGGCGCTGCGGCGTTTTCGGTGTTTGCCCCTTCTGCGTTCTGGTCCTTGCCTTCCTTGGGCGCTTCGCCCTTGTCGGCGGAGCCAGCGTCCGCGGCTTCCGCGTTGGAGGTTGCAGATGCAGCAGGAGCGCCTTCATCGTTGCCGTCGTCGCCGCAGGCTGCAGTTCCCAGCAACAGGCCGGTCAGGGCGACCACGGCACCAAACTGACGGGTGCGGCGTGCGCCGCGCGTGTGGTGGGAATCGGGGGAGTGGTTGGAACGGATGGTTCGTGCGTGAGCCTTCATTGTTCTTCTCCAATCTCAGGTGGGTGTGTAGGTGACTTGTGGGCCAGCTGCGAAAGTCCAATCGAGCGCGTGAAGTGAGTGAGTGCTCGTTTAAGTAACCGTTCGCTGGGCCCGTTGCGTTTCTAGGGCTGCGTTTCCAGGTACGCAAAAGGCCCTGTATCAAATCGCCGGAAAAGCTTCCGGCGGATACAGGGCCAGCTCTATTTAGTTTTCAGTGCTGGGGAAGCGCCTACGCGGGCGCTCCCTTGAGACAGCTTTAATTCTGGGCTACTTCTGGGCAGCCTCGTAGCGCTTTGCAACCTCGTCCCAGTTGAAGACGTTCCAGACAGCCTTCACGTAGTCTGCCTTAACGTTCTTGTACTGCAGGTAGAAGGCGTGCTCCCACATATCCAGCAGCAGCAGCGGGGTCAGGTTGATGGACAGGTTGCCCTGCTGGTCGGTCATCTGCTCGACAACCAGGCGGCCAGCGATGTGGTCGTAGCCCAGAACAGCCCAGCCGGAGCCCTGTAGGCCCAGTGCAGCACCGTTGAAGTGCTCCTGGAATGCCTCGAAGGAACCGAAGTCGCGGTTGATAGCCTCAGCCAGCTCGCCGGTCGGCTCGCCGCCACCGTTCGGGGAGAGGTTCTTCCAGAACAGGGAGTGGTTGGTGTGGCCACCCAGGTTGAAAGCAAGGTCCTTGGACAGTGCGGTAACTACGCCAGCGATGGAGCCATCCTTGCGGGCAGCCTCCAGCTTCTCGAGGGCAGCGTTAGCGCCGTTAACGTAATTCTGGTGGTGCTTGGTGTGGTGCAGCTCCATGATCTCGCCGGAGATGTGGGGCTCCAGAGCGTCGTATGCGTAGTCCAGCTCGGGAAGTTCGTACTTAGCCATAGTTTTTAAAGTTCCTTTCACACGTCGGAAGTGCTTATGACAACAAGTGTGGCGCGAAAATATGGTTCCTGCAAGGTTTTCTCTTAGGAACTTATTAGTTTTGGCTACCACGTATCAAAAGTTCAACGTGCAGAAAATCTTGTGGTGAGCGTGTCTGGACACAGCGCTATGCTGGCCGTGGGCGTCAATAAAGAACGAAGGCACCTACAGGGCAACCAGAAGGAAGAAGGCCACAATGACTGCTCCACAACCGCACAATGACACCAACGGCGACACCAACGGCACCACCACTACGCCACCGACCCCCGGCTCCAAGATCGTGCTCATCGGAGCGGGCGACGTCGGCATCGCCTACGCATACACCCTGGTTAACCAGGGTTTGACCGACCACCTGGCCATCATCGACCTGGACGAGCGCAAGACCTGGGGCCACGTACAGGACCTCAACCACGCAGTGCCGTGGTCGCACCACAACACCCGCGTTTCGGTTGGCACCTACGAGGACTGCCGCGACGCCGCGATGGTCTGCATCTGCGCGGGCGCGGCGCAGAAGCCGGGGGAGACCCGACTGGACCTCGTTGCCAAGAACACCGCAATCTTCAAGACGATCGTCGGCGACGTGATGGAACACGGTTTCAACGGCATCTTCCTGGTCGCCAGCAACCCGGTGGACATCCTGAGCTACGCGACGTGGAAGTTCTCCGGTATGGACTCCAGCCGCGTGATCGGCTCCGGCACGATTCTGGATACCGCGCGCTTCCGCTATGCACTGGGCCGCTACTTCGACCTCGCGCCGACCTCCGTGCACGCGTACGTGATCGGCGAACACGGCGATACCGAGCTGCCGGTGCTTTCCGCCGGTTCGGTGGCGGGCACCTCCATCCATCACCGGCTGGAGTTGATCGGCGAATCCGCCGACGAGGACGTCGACGAGATCTTCGTGAAGACCCGCGACGCGGCCTACGAGATCATCCAGGCCAAGGGCTCCACCAGCTTCGGCATCGGCATGGGGCTGGCGCGCATCACCCAGGCGGTGTTCAGCAACCAGGATGTCGTGCTGCCGATCTCCACCCTGTTGCAGGGCGAGTACGGATTCGAGGACATCTACATCGGTACTCCCGCGGTGATTAATCGCCAGGGCGTGCGCCACGCCGTGGAGCTGCAGCTGGACGCCGAAGAAAAGGAGAGGTTCGACCACTCCGCGAACGTGCTGCGCAAGGTGATGGGCGAAGCGGGGCTGATTTAAGTAAACAATAAGTGAAACTTGGAGGCTGTCGGGCGTGAGCGGATGCCGGTTGCACGCCGGCGCACTAAAAATAGAGGGTATGAAAATTGTCGCCCACCGCGGAGCCTCCAAGGAACGCCCAGAACACACCCTGGCAGCCTATGAACTGGCCGAGCAAAGGGGAGCGGACGGCTTCGAATGCGACATCCGCCTGACTCGCGACGGGGAACTCGTCTGCCTGCACGACCGCACCATCGACCGAGTGGCGGTGGACAAGCCCGCGAAATCCAACGGCGTGGTCAGTGAGATGACGTTGGCGCAGCTGCGGGAGCTGAACGTCGGCACTCCCGAGGAGCCCGCGCAGGTGCTTACTCTGCGCGAGCTTCTGACCTTCTTTAACGACGTGAATTCCTCGCGCATCGACGCCGGGCAGGAGCATAGCCAGAGGGCTGGGGCGGCAGGCGCTGGAGAGGGGGCGTCACTAAAAAAAGACATCTTTATCGAGACCAAGCACCCGAACCGCTACGGGCCCAAGGTCGAGCACGCCCTGCACTACGAACTGCAGCGGGCGCACCTGGCGGAGAGCGCGCACGTGCATCTGATCAGCTTCAGCCCGCAATCGCTGGTGCGCTTCAAGATGATCAACCCGGCGGTTCACCGCATTCTGCTGCGGCGCGAGTACCAGCGCATGCTCAACCCAGGTCTCGAAGCACTGCATGTGGTGGACGCCCACGGCCTGTCGGTCGCGCGCGGTCGGATTCGCCCCGACATCATCGGCCGCTTTGGCGATGGAACCTACGTGTGGACCGCCGACAAGGAGGACGAAGTGCGGTGGGCTGCGCGGCAGGGCGTGACCTGGCTGGCGACGAACTACCCCGGGCGGGCGCGGATGTGGCGCGACAGCGAGCTGGGGCTGGACAGGCCGGAGTCTGCCAAGCTAACGGCAGACAAGCCGAGGCCAGCCAGCGAAACCAGTGCTGCTGCATTTTCCTTGGTGCAGCCAGGTACAATTAACGACCGTGGCTAAGAAGAAAAAGAATCAAGAGAACCTGCCCGAGGGCATGAGCCGCCGCCAGGCGAAGCTCGCTGCCCGCGCCGCGGAACGCGCGAAGCTGCAGAAGGACCCGCGCCCCTTCGATGGTTTCGCCATGGAGGCCGACCTGATCGCCCTGCAGGAATTCGTCCCCTCGGCGCACTTCGTTGCCGACGTGAAGGACGCGGAGCACAAGATCTCCATCGTTACCGTCCTGCCGGGTGCGGTCGCAGCACTGCGCCGCTCGGAGGAAGACGGCGGCGAGGCCTTCGTCGCACTGCAGACCCAGCGCCGCGGTGACAACCCGAACCGTGACTTGGCATTCGCCCTGAACTGGGTAAAGCAGGCCGAGCCGGGCCAGTCCCTGGAGGTCGGCGTGGCCGACGGCACCGAGCCCGCCCTGGCGGACATCCTGAACAAGGACGCTGCCTCGGAGATCACCGTCGCCCAGGACTTCGCCTGGTGGCTGACCGAGGATAACCGCAACAACCCGCAGATCGCCGCTACCCTGCAGCGCGCCAACGAGTCCGTGCTGCCGTCTGAGCGCGTGGAGGCGGACATCAAGGGCGCCGCATGGTGGATTGATCCGTCCGACAAGGCGCACATCCGCTGGGTTCGCCAGGAGGGCGAGGAGGAACTGCTGAACGCTCTGGCCCGCCTGCACGCCGCTGGTGAACTGCACCTGGGCGAGGGCTCCAAGTTCGCCGGAGTGTTCCGCACCCACGGCATCCTGGTTCCGGTGTGGGACCTGGACCGCAGCCGCGAGTCCGCTTCCTGGAAGGAAGGCCTGGAGGCGCTGGATCCGAAGATCGCAGAAGCCCTGGCCAAGGATGCTCCGCTGACTGCCGACGAGCAGAAGGCCAAGCAGACCATCCAGTCCCGCGAGGTAACCATCCGCTAGTAGCGGCTGGTTAGCAGCTGGTTAACGCAGCTCCGCGAACATCTCCTCTGCGCCGGCTTCGTCCCACAGTGCGACGTTGCCGGCGTAAGTGTTTTCGTAGCCAGCGATCGGCACGGTCTCCTGCTTCGCGCCGCCGGCCATTGCCAGGCCTAGCGAGGCGAGGTTCCACACGTGGTCGCCCTCGTTGACCTTCATGTTCGCGCTGAGGGCGTCCGCGACCTTCAAGTTCTTGAACGGATTCAGCAGGGTGCCGGGGGACTTGATCTTATTGGACAGCGCGGCCAGGAACTTGCGCTGGCGCTCCACGCGGTCCAGGTCTCCCTGCGCCGAGGCGTAGCGGGAGCGCACGTACCCCAGCGCGGTCGGCCCATCGAGTTCCTGGCAGCCGGCCTGCAGGTTGATGCCCGCCATCGGGTCATCCAGCGGCTCGTCCAGGCACATTTCCACGCCGCCGACCGCGTCGACAACATTGGCGAATCCGCCGAAGCCGATCTCTGCGTAGTGGTCCAGGTGGATGCCCGTCGCCTGTTCCACGGTCTGCTGCAGCAGTGCCGGGCCGCCGAGGGAAAACGCCTGGTTGAGCTTGTTCTGCCCGTAGCCCGGGATGTCCACCCAGCTATCGCGCGGCAGGGAGAGCATGGTCGCGTCTCCGCCAAAGCGGGGGATGTGCACCACCATGATCGTGTCTGTGCGCCCCACCGATTCATCCAGCTCCCCGGCCATCAGACGGTCGGCGTCCTCCTGGCTCAGCCCGGCACGGGAATCCGAGCCAACTAGCAGCCAGTTGGTTCCGGAGGTGTTCCCCAGGCGACCGTCGTAATCCTGTAGGGCGTCGATGCGCTGGAGCTTCGTATCGATCCACACGGCCGCGCCGATGCTGAACGCCAGCACGATGGCCAGCAGCAGACCTAGCGCCTTGAAGAAGCCGAAGCGCTTGCGCTTCCTCGGCCGCTGAGCAGCCCGCCCGCGGGGGCGCCGAGTGGGGCGCGGGGGCTCGCCCCTGCCATCACGGCCCCTGCCGGAGCGGTCGGGGTAGCCGCCGAATTGCGGCTCGCCGAAAGGTTGACCCTGTTGGGGCTGTTGGCCCGGATACTGGCTCTGATATTGGCCCGGCTGTGGCTGGTAGCCCCGGTTAGCATCGAGGGTGGCATCGCGCGGCGGAAGCGGCTCGGCACGGCGGTAGCGCGGCCCTTCGGGCTGATTCGGGATCTCGCGGCGCTGGGGCTCCTTGCGCCCGGTGGACTCGGTGGGTCCGTTGGGCTCGTTGCTGCTCGGAGGGATGACGCCCTTACGTACCGGCCGCCCGTAGCGATCCAGGATGGGCTTGCCGTGACGATCCCGGGCGATCTCCATACCCCCGGCACCGTCCGCGCCGCCGGAATTGTTGGCGGGGCGGCGGGGGCCGAAATTATCGCGAGAATTCATGGGGACAATAATAACGGGTTCCGGGGACATAGCTGGCGTCAATGCAGTGGTACAGCGGCGCTCGAAGGGCCCAACTGTGCACTAAAACAGCACAGCGTAGCCGACGAATGCGACGGTATCGATCAGCCCGTGGCCGATGACGAGGGGCCAGATCCGCCCGGTTCGCTTGAAGTACCAGAGGTAGATGACCCCCATAATGATGTTGCCCAGACCGGCGGAATACCCCTGGTAGAGGTGGTAGCTGCCCCGCAGCAGCGCGCTGGCGGCGAACACCCACGCCCAGCTGATGCGCAGCTGCCGCAGTCGCGTGCTGAGCCAGGCCACGACCACCAGTTCCTCGGCGAATCCATTGGCCCAGGAGTTCAGAATTAGCAACGGAATCCGCCACCAGGATTCGTCCAGGCCCGTGGGCACGACTTGTTTCGATAGCCCCAGGTGCACCGCGCCGAGATAAAACGCCAGCCCCGGTAGTCCGATGATCGCGGCCAGCCCCGCCCCGTGCAGCCAGTCGCGGCCCCGCAGCCGCCAGCTGCGCACCAGCGCCGGGGTGGGCAGGTGCCGTAGCAGCAGGAATATCGCCAACCCACCCCAGGCGAAGAGCACGCCACTGGAGAGCAGCTGCAGAATCGGATCCAGCCAGGGCAGCACCGATTGTGCCTGGTTGAGGGTGGCTTTTTGCTCGTTGAGCGCCTCCGGGCTGACGGTTGCCTCCACCAGCCGGGCGATGGCGCGCAGCCCCGAGGTGCCGAAGGTGATGCCCAGGACAAGCAGCAGTTCCCACCGCAGTGCCGTGCGGTCGCTGGTGCTAGTGCTCATGCTCATGGCTGTGGCTGTTGTCGGGCTTGACGCGGAAATCCAGGGCCTCTATATCGCCCGGAACCGCAACGCTGAGGCTTTCGGCGGGCAGGCGCGAGGCGGCGTCCATAAGGAAAGCAGCGAGGGAAAGCAGCGTCGCGGCGTTCGTGCGATTGCCGACCGCACCCAGCATCAGGGCGATCGGCCAGCGGCCGGGCACGCGCTCGGGGGCGACGAGCGGCAGCGTGACGGCCGCCCATCCCGTCAGGTTCCACAGGGTGCCCCACGGGGTCCAGGCGGTCTGCGCCCAGAAGTTATCGGCGGGCGTGAGCTGCGAAAACGCCCCGGGAGGTGGCGGGGCGCAGGCGAGGGTCGGGGTCGCGATCACATCGAAGTGTGGCCACGCCCGTTGTGGGTCTAGCCCGACTATCTGTTCTTCTAACTGTTGACGCCGCCATTTCGGCACCTGGCGGCCTTCGTCGCGCAGCCAGGTAGTAATGGGCGATAGTGTGCCCGGCAGATCCGCGCAGCGGGCGGCGATGAGGTCGCGGAAGAGTTGAAAGGTGGCCGGGGGATAGGGTGCGGGCGCCTGGGTTACGGACTCGACGCGCGGATGCGTGGTGGCCAGAGCTGTGGCCGCGGCGGTGGCGGCGGCGATCTCCGGGGAGACAACGCTGCGAGTGTGGAAGGGCTGGTTGGTATAGCCGATGCGCAGAGGCTGTGGCGATTGGGCGGGCTCGAGGTGCAGCGTGTCCATATCCGGCGCGGGCAAGCCGTAGGCGCGGGCGGTAGCGGGCAGGTCGGAGGCGATAAACCCCTGCGCGACCGGCGTGAACGAGCCGAACCGGTGGTTGTGGGCGGGCTTCAACGCGGCGAGCCCGCAGCAGGCCGCGGGGATGCGGATGGAACCGCCGCCGTCGGTGGCGTGGGCGATGTTCACCAATCCACGGGCGACGGCGGTGGCCGCCCCGCCGGAGGAACCGCCGACCATCATCGCGGAGTTCAACGGGTTGACGGGCTGAGGCATGCCGACGGGCTCGGTATAGGCGGTGGTGCCGTACTCCGCAGAGGAAGACGCGCCGACCAGCGTGGCCCCGCCCACCAGCAGGCGGTGGGCGGCCGTGTCGTGGTAGTTGGCCACGAAGCTGTGGTGGACCGACCCCATGGTTGTGACCTCGCCCGCCACCTGCTGCAGGTCTTTGATCAGCACCTCTTCGCCGCCGAGGGGGAGATCCGGGTGACTGCGCAGGAAGTCGTAGCTGTGGGGGTTGTCGTAGACGCGGGCCACGCCCAATTGTGCGTTGCTGAGCCCAGTATCGCGCCGGGCGCGGGCGAGGCGGGCGGCAAAAGTGCTGGGCTGGTCGGGCGTGCGGTTCATTGCTTCCCAAGGATATACCCGGGGTATGGCCTGGGAAGCTTCGTCTCCGGGAATCACAGGGAATCCAACTTCGGGAATCCTCGGGAATCCCTGGTGGGGTTCTCCACTAGACTGCGTTGCATGAGTGGTTGCAAGAACGTTTCGACGAGTGATTCTTCTGTGCGCGTAGCATTCCTCGGCCCCGAAGGGACCTTCACCGAAGAGGCGCTGAAACAGTTTAAGCAGCTCGGCGCGGTGCCGCAGGAAGCCGCCGAGATTCCCGTCACCTCCCCACGGGTGGCGCTGGACATGGTGCGCGACGGCGAAGCTGACTTCGCGTGTGTGGCACTGGAAAGCTCCGTGGACGGGCCGGTCTCGCAGACGGAAGATGCACTGACCTACGGCAAGCCGCTGCAGATCTACCGCGAGGTGCTCGTCCCGGTGGTGTTCTCTATCCTGGTGCGCCCCGGCACCAAGCTCGAGGACATCAAGACGCTGACCACCCACCCCGTCGCCGAGGCGCAGGTGCGTAACTGGGTGGCGGAGAACCTGCCGGACGTTTCCTTCGTCCCCGCCTCCAGCAATGGTGCAGCTGCGGCCGCGGTGAAGGCCGGGCAGGCGGACGCCGCCGCAGCGCCGGCCCGGGCGGGGGAGATTCATCAGCTGGACGCCGTAGCCGAGGGCGTAGCCGACGTCGCTGGCGCCCAGACCCGCTTCATCCTGGTCGGCAACCCCGGTAAGCCCACCGAGCGCACCGGCAACGATCGCAGTGGCATGGTGCTCTGGTTGCCGAACGTGCCCTCCAGTCTGCTGGATGCGATCGCCGAGCTGTCCACCCGCCAGGTGGACATGGCTCGCATCGGCTCCCGCCCCCGCCGTACTGGGGAAAAGGGCGAGGGTGCGGCCAACGGCAACTACGTCTTCCACATCGGCATCGTCGGCCACGTCGAGGATGCCGCCGTGGCCGAAGCCCTGGCCGGCCTGTACCGCCGCGCGGAGGATGTGCGCTTCCTGGGCAGTTGGCCCTCGGCGGAATCACTGCCGGTCGCGGAGACCTCTACCACCCATCCGTTGCATCGCCATGCGGGTAGTGCCCCGCCGAACTACGCTGAATCCAGTAGATGGATTGAGGAACTCAAGAGCGGTCAGAAGGGTAGCTAGGCAATGGCACAATCGACACGTCTTTTCCTGGTCAGGCACGGCCAGACGACCTCCAACGCCATTCACGCCCTGGATACCGCGCTGCCCGGCGCTGACCTCACCGAGCTGGGTTGGGAGCAGGCCGCCGAGGCCGGCCACTGGCTCTCCGAGCGCACCCAGCGCCTGAAGATCGCCTCCTCGTTCGCCGCCCGCGCGCAGCAAACGGCCGTGGGCCTAGCCGGTGCCTTCGGTGGGGAGATCGTTCCTGCGGGCTTTTCCCGTGGGGCGTCTTTAGATGACGCCACCGCCTCCGCCCGCGCGACGGATCACATTAAAGCTGCGCTGCAGCGCCTGCCTCGGGTCTCCGAGATTCCCGCCGGGCAGTACGAGATGAAGAACGACGAGGACGCACACGAGGCCTACCACTCCATCCTGGGCGCCTGGATGCTCGGCCGGGTGGACAAGGCCGTGCCCGGCGGCCTGTCCGGCGCGGAGGTGCTGCGCGAGTACCTGGCCACGCTGCTGGTCGCACTGGCCGACAATGAGGCGGCGAACCGGGAGGCAGTACAGAACGGTGGCGAGCCCACTGATATTGCGCTGGTCAGCCACGGTGCCGTGATCCGCCTGGTCGCCCGCTTCCTGGGCGGGGTGGATCCGGAGTGGGCCTTCATGCACTACCTGGCCAACGGAAACGTCATTACCCTGCGCGTGCCAGACAACATTGCCGAGTTGGCTGATGTTGCGGTGGGCCGGCCTGGGGCGTCACAAAATAAGACAGAAACGAACAGGGCCGAAACAACGGCGGCGCGCTCCGGTGTGCTCGACAGCCTGGAGGACTCCTTCGAAGTGCTGGGGTGGGGCGCGGCGACGCTCTAGCCCCAGCCGAGCTCGTGCAGGCGGTCGTCGTCGATGCCGAAGTGGTGGCCGAGCTCGTGGATGACGGTGACGGCGACTTGCTCGACTAGCTCCTCCTCGGTATCGCAGATGTCCTCGAGGGCATGGCGGTAGATCGTGATCTTATCGGGCAGGGCAGATGTGTACTCGGAGGTGCGCTCTGTCAGCGCGATGCCCTCGTAGAGCCCCAGGATGTGCGGGCTTTCGGGGTTGTAGTCCTCGGTGACGATGGCGACGTTGCTGACGTTATCCAGCAGTTCGCGGGGGATGCGCCGAAGGCCGAGGTCAACGAGCTCTTCGAAGCGCTCGGGGGAAACGTCGATGGCCATGGGAAGTGCCCGCCTACGGCGCCGGGGCTGGGTTGGCGTTCGGGTCCTCTGCGGCCGGGGCGCCTCCGTCCGGTGCTGCATCTGCGCCGGGGTTGCCAGCGTTGTCGGGAGCGCCAGCATTGTCAGCATTTTCGGAGCCTGCATCCCGGCGTAGCGGGTTGCGCTTCGGCGGGGTCTTCGGCGGGTGGCCGTCAATGGTGAATTCGCTGCGCACATCGCCGACGAGGGTGGCGAACCCGCCGCCGGGGCGGCCGAACGTCAAAGCGCAGTTCACGGTGCGCGACCCAGCATCCCAGGACTGGCGCTGCAGCGTGGTCCAGAACGGTGTGAGCGTGGAATTATACAGCGCATCGTCGCCGCCCAGGTAATCCTGCGCCGCCTTGGTGCAGACCTTGTTCAGGAACTCGTTCTGCTTCTTCGTATCCGGCCAGGCGCCGGGGAACTGCTCACCGAGGTTCACCACGGAGGTCACCTGCCAGGCGTGCTTCTCTTCGCACGGAACCTCATTGGTCAGGTCGCCGTCCACCCGTACGCAACGATCCTTTTCGAAGTAGCGCGACTGATCCTGCTTTGCCGCAAAACCGGTCGTCTCGGTGGTGCGGCCGGTGGCGTCTGGAACCATCACGCCGCACAGCATCGTGCGATCGCCGTCGTTCCACGCGGATTGCGGGGGCAGGATCGGAGAAATGGAGTAGCGCCCCTCCGGGTCGAGCTTGCCCTCGAGGTACTGCATCGTCGGTCCGGTGCATAGCTCGTTGGTCAATTCTTCCTGACGCTTCAAGTCCGGCTGCTTTGCGGATGGGCCAAACTCGCTGGTGGGGTACTGGCCGAGGTCTTCGCGGGAGCTGACCTCGAAGCGGTGGGGCTGTTCGCAATCGACGGTGGCGAAGCCGGAGTTCACACCGTCTTTGCCGGGCTTCCAATTTACGCAGTCGCCGTTGCTGGCTTCGGTGAACGTGGTGTTATTCACGTGCTGCCCCTGCTTTTCATCAGCCGGTACCAGCGGGGTGCTGCCCTCGGGTGCGACGAAGGCGAACGCTGCAGCGCTGACACCACCGCACAGGGCGGAGAACAATGCGATGGTGAGGCTGCGTGCTCTGCGGCGGGTTTTCGCTTCGCTGGTGGTCATGGGCTCGCTCTAAATCTGCTTCGGGTTTTTGACTGTAAACGACAGTATTGGACTCTAATTGTGAGGCCAGTCTAGTAGGGGTTGTGCCATAGGGGGGAACTGGGCAGACAACTACGAGGGCGAACCGGCTAAGCTAAGCACCATGATTGATCTGAAGTTTCTGCGCGATAACCCCGATGTAGCCCGTGAATCCCAGCGCACTCGTGGGGAGGATCCAGTGCTGATCGACCAGCTGCTGGAGGCCGACACGCAGCGCCGCGAGGCCATCAGCGCCGCCGACGCGGCCCGTGCGGAACAGAAGGCATTCTCCAAGGAGATGGGGCAGAAGATGCGCTCCGCCTCCGACGAGGAGAAGCAGGCCCTGCGCGAGGAGGGCAAGCAGAAGGCCGAGGCAGTCAAGAAGCTGGAGGAGGCCCAGTCCAGCGCCGAGCAGGCCGTTTACGACCTGCAGATGCAGATCTCCAACATTGTGGAGGAAGGCGCGCCGGCCGGTGGCGAGGAGGACTTCGTCACCCTCGACGTGGTGGGCGAGCCGCCGCAGTTCGACTTCGAGCCGAAGGATCACCTCGAGCTGGGCGAATCCCTGGGGCTAATCGACATGAAGCGCGGTACGAAGGTTTCCGGCGCCCGCTTCTACTTCCTCACCGGCGACGGTGCGCTGCTGCAGCTGGGCATGCTGCAGCTGGCTGCCCAGAAGGCCGTGGAGCACGGCTTTCAGCTCATGATCCCGCCTGTGCTGGTGCGCCCCGAGGTTATGTCCGGCACCGGTTTCCTGGGTGCCCACGCCGATGAGATTTACCACCTGGAGGAAGACGACATGTACCTGGTCGGCACCTCCGAGGTCGCACTGGCCGGTTACCACTCCGAGGAGATCATCGACCTCTCTAACGGTCCGCTGCGCTACGCCGGCTGGTCCTCCTGCTTCCGTCGCGAGGCTGGTTCTTATGGCAAGGACACCCGTGGCATCATCCGCGTCCACCAGTTCGACAAGGTGGAGATGTTCGTTTACTGCAAGCCGGAGGAGGCCACGGAGCTGCACCAGGAGCTGCTGGCCATGGAGCGCGAAATGCTGGCGGCCATCGAGGTGCCCTACCGCGTGATCGACGTCGCCGGCGGCGACCTCGGCTCCTCGGCGGCCCGCAAGTTCGATACGGAGGCGTGGGTCCCCACCCAGCAGACGTACCGCGAGCTGACCAGTACCTCCAACTGCACCACCTTCCAGGGGCGCCGCCTGAAGACCCGCTACCGCGATGCCGACGGCAAGGCGCAGACCGCCGCCACCCTGAACGGCACCCTGGCGACAACCCGCTGGTTGGTGGCCATTTTGGAGAATCACCAGCAGGCCGACGGCTCCGTGGTTGTGCCGAAGGCGCTGCGTCCTTTCGTTGGTAAAGATATTCTGAAGCCCAGCGAATAGCCCAGCGAATCCGATGCCTGCAGCGCCGACTCGGCCCTGCGCGCCCCCGTACGCGGGCTGAGCCACAGTTTCCAAGCACCCAGGAGAGGTAACCGCCACCCATGTCGTTGCTCGATAGCTTCAGCTTCCCCGATGGCTACCAGCCCAAGATCACCGGCCACAAGGAAGCCAAGGAGATCCCCTATGGCTTCCCGACGATCGGTATCGCCAAGCTGTGGTTCCGCTACATGCAGCACCTAGATTGTGCAGTCTACGGTGCGGAGAACATCCCTGCCGACGGGCCGGCGATGATCGCCGTTAACCACACTGGCTACTGGGACTTCACCTACGGCGGCATCCCGGCGCACGTGCGCGGCGGCCGCGTGGTGCGCTTCATGGCGAAGAAGGAGATCTTCGACGTCAAGGGCGTGGGCGCGCTCATGAGCTCCTACAACCACATCCCCGTCGACCGCGCGGACGGCCAGGCCTCGGTGGATCAGGCCATCAAGCAGCTGAAGGCCGGCGACCTGGTGGGCATCTTCCCGGAGGCCACGATCTCACGATCCTTCGAGATCAAGGAGTTCCGCCAGGGCGCCGCACGCATCGCCTACGAGGCTGGCGTGCCGCTGATCCCGCTGACCATTTGGGGTTCCCAGCGCGTGTGGACGAAGGGCCGCAAGCCGATTTGGCGGCCGAAGGAAACCCAGCTGGTGATTACCGTCGGCAAGCCGGTCGAGGTCACCGAGGATGCACAGGCCACCACCGAGCGACTGCACCAGGCCATGGTCGAGCAGATGGATCTGACCCGCCAGCGTTGGGAGGAGCGCTTCGGCCCCATGCCCAAGGGGGAATTCTGGGTGCCGGCCGCCCTCGGCGGAACCGCGCCGACGCTGGAGGAAGCCACCGTCCAGGATCGCGCCGATGCCGCAGCCCGTAAGGAAAAGCGCGCTCAGGAGAAGGCCGAGGCCGAGTGTCGCGCCGCCGCCGAGGCCCGCGAACGCGAGCAGGCCACGGGCATCAATAAGATCCTGGTGCCGCTGCGCCAGCGCATTAACCGTCTGCGCAAAAAGTAGGCTCGAGCGATGCAGGATTCCCCGTTGCTGGTGGTCAGCGACGTTGACGGCACCCTGCTCAACAGCAGGGAGCGGGTCTCGCAGCGGATGCGCCGCGCGGTGAGTTCGATGCTGCGCCAAGGCACTGTTTTCACCATCGCCACCGGCCGCCCGCCGCGCTGGCTGATGCCCGTCTTCGAGCAGCTGCCCGTCCGGCCCGTCTGCGCCTGCGCCAACGGCGCAATTATTTATGACGCCGACCGGGATCAGATCGTGCACGCCGCGACCCTCGAACCCGACCTCATCCAGGCTCTCATCGCACAACTCAGCGAGTCCGTCCCCGGAGTGGGCTTCGCCGTCGAGCGTGCCGGGACCAGCGCCTTCGACCGCGCCGACGAGCTATTTTCCGTCTCTCCCGGCTACGACCACGCCTGGGACTCCACCGAGCATGCGGTTCAATCCCTCGCCGAGCTTGCCGCCACGCCCGTGGTGAAGCTGCTGGTTCGGGACCCCAATCGAACCTCGGCCGAGCTCTTTGCCGCAGTGCGCCCTTTTATTGACGCCACCCAGGCGAAAGCCACCTACAGCTATGAAGGGGGCCTGGTGGAGGTTGCGGCGGCGGGGATCTCCAAGCGCTCCGCGCTGGAATGGATTGCCGCACAGATCGGCGTAGAGGCCGCGCAGACCATCGCCTTTGGGGATATGCCGAATGACACGGAGATGCTTACCTGGGCGGGGCACGGCGTGGCGATGGGCAATGCCGAGGAATCGCTGAAGGAAATCGCCGACGAGGTCACCCTGACGAATGACGAGGACGGCGTGGCTGCGGTGCTGTCGCGCTGGTTCTGAAATATTTACGCTAACCCTGAATTAGGATTACCTAACTTTGTTAGGCTAACTTAACTTCTTGAATCTGTTTTTGAGTATGACTTTCAAGGAGGAATTCTATGGGTGTAACCCGAACTGTTGCTGCGGGTGCGATTGCTGTGGCGTTGGCGGTGCCGGGGGGGTATCGACGTCACTGATTATGGGGGCTGCAGGTGCGGCACCAGTGAACGCTGAAGCACACGTCGCAACTGATGCCGACCAGGCGAACGACTCTGCTGCTGTGGCCGCGACAGGTCCAGAGTCGACCGCGGCTGATAGTGCCGCGAGCGAGACTGTCGCAAGCGATGCTGCAGCGCAGACCGAGTATATGGACTGGGCTCTGCGTGACTCGTTCCTGCGCTACGTCGGCGGCGCCACTAACGTCTCCGACGGCGCGACCAAGATGTACAGCAACGGCAGCAACGGAAACAACGGCAGCAACACGGGCAGCGAGGTGGAGCAGGCCTATCGCTTCCAACTAGACAAAGCCACCTATGAGGAGACCGGCCACGTCACTCGGGCGGACTTTAAGGGAACCGTGGAGTACTTCCGGTACTGTAACGGCCAGCCCGCCCAGCGCGGCAACTGCGATCTGGAGCTGACCATCAGCAAGCCGACTGTGGTCCTCTCCGACGAGGGCTCCTACGTAGAGGCGGACGTGCGCTCTAAGCAGTATCCAGGTGGCGCGATCTTCGAGAAGCAGCGCGCTCGAATCGCCGATATCGACCCGTCCAGTGCCACGTTCACGGCTGGAGGCACGGCAGTTGACGACGGCGCAGCTGACAAGAATGCGGCAGGCTCCAACACTGTGACCTGGTCGAACCTGGTTCCACGCCTGACCCAAGACGGCGTGGACACCTTCTCCGGCTTCTACAACCTGGAGTCCCCACTGGCGCCGCTGAACTTCACCTACCAGGGAATCGGCGGCGAACCGACCGTCCACGAAGGCAGCGTGAAGTTGATCGGCACCGCACGCACCGAGGTGGAACCCGGCGCCATCCGCACCCTGATCAACCAGGAATTCGGCGTGGTTGCTGGCAGCAAGAACCTCACCATTGTGGACCTGCGCACCATGCGACCAGTGACCATCATCGAGCAGGTCGGCGCACCGAATGTGCTCTACGCACTGGCCGACAACGGCCGCCTGTGGTGGGTGGATGCCACCACCAGCACCCTCAAGAGTGGCACCGTCAGCATTAACGGCCTTGAGAACATCAAGGACGAAACCGCCATCGAGCACACCTCGGTCGGCCTCACGCTCACCGCAAATGTTGGTGCCACGGTGCTGTCCAAGCAGGCAAGCGGCGAAGCCCAGTTGACGACGGTTGATGGGGCAACGGGGGCGTCGTCGATTATGAAAATAGACGACCCGCACGAAACAATCCCACAGGTCGCCGGTGCCGCCAAGGATGAATACGCGCTGGCCGGATTCTGGGGCGATGGATATTCGTTCGACGCCATGCGCGACTTCGCCCAGCTGTCCGACGGAAACTACCTCTACTTTGCCAACAACAATGTCTACGCCGGTGACAACAAAACCTGGCGCGTGGATCCGCTGCTGATCACGACCGACGGTAAGGTCAGCGCGATTGAGGGCGGCGAGGATCTGGGCCGACTGATGTCCGGCATGACTGTTAAGGGGAGAACGTGGCGTTCTACAATGCCGCCTACAAGCAGGACTCGCGCGTGCAGTTCTTCACTTACGCGGACGGTCAGCTGGTGCCGCACGGAGAGGCGAAGCAGGTGGGCAACCTGTATAAGGTCTCGGGCGTGGACTTCCTGCCTGATGGCACGGCGGTAGTCTCCGAGGAGGGGACAGGTACCGTGAATTGGGTGGATCCGGCCACGATGGAGATCCAGAGGTCCGTGACGATCCCGAATGCCAAGGGAACCAGCGGCGACCGACGAGTTCTGGTGGCACAGGACAACGGCGACGTGCTGGCCACGACCGTCTACGTGGGTTCCGCGACGTACAACGAATACGCGGAGCTGAACCTGCTGCGTGATCCTTCGAAGGTAGACGCCGAGGAGAACCTTCCTGACCTCCCAACCGATGAGCCTGCGGATGATCCGGCGGACGAGCCTACCGACAAGCCGAGTGAGAAGCCTGCCGACAAACCAGTGAGCGGCAGTAGTGGGAACAGCGCGCCCGGAAGTTCGTTGAGCGGAATCCAGAGCTTCTTCGACGCTCTGTTCAGGTCACTGGGTGCGCTGTTCAACTCATTCGTTGGGATGTTCTCTTCTTGGGGTCTTTCTTCATAGGGGCGCGGTCTCGCGTATCTTGTAAACCATGTCAAAGATGGGCAACGCCGTTCACGAGCGTGTGGAGAGAATCCGTGCGCATCATGGCCGGCTGAAGGACAAGAAACACGGCTACCTTGTCCGCCCGCTGACGCTGGTGGCCGGCTGGCTGGTGCTCCTGGTTGGTCTGATTATGATTCCGTTCCCAGCACCTGGCTGGTTCATGGTGTTCATCGGCATTGGTGTGCTGTCGCTGGAGCTGGAGTGGCCGCACCGCCTGCTGATGTGGAGTATCCGGCAGTACGACAAGTTCGACGAGTGGTGGGACAAGCAGAGCAAGCTGGTCAAGGGAGCGCTGGGGTTCCTGCTGCTGATCCTGATTTGGGTGACGCTGATCGCGCTGTTTGTGCTCGGCTGGAACACTGGTGTGCTGGACTGGACGAAGAGTTGGCTGCAGCCGTTGCTGGAGAAGCTGCCGGAGGGGTTGGTTAGCTTCGTGCGGCTTGACTTGTAGTCACGCGAACCGGCTACTGCCGGACGCGTGATTAGGGGCGTGACCTTTTTATGAGCGACAACCCAAAGAGCAAAAGCGCAACCACGGCGAAGTAGACCATCGCGCCCGTCCGTCCCCATGGCGGGAACAGTGCCAGGTCTTGCCCCGTGGCGAACACTCCGTTGAGGAACGGCAACCAACTGGTGATTTTTGCGCCGCCGGGCACCAGCCACACGGCATTTTCCACCAACAGAGCCCAAATGGTCAGCGTGGCGATGGCTGCTGCCGACGAGTTGAGCACCTTGCCGATTGCGATTCCTATTCCTACGGCGAAAAAGGAATAGATGGGGGCGGTGATGAGCATGCGCGTGGCATTTGGAGAAAAGAAGTTCACCTGGCCGTATAACACTGGGAAGAAAGACGGCAACAAGAGCAGACACAGGGCCACGCTAATCACGGTAGAAAAAGCTGCGAGCGCACTCAGGAAGAGCCAGCGAGCTAGTTGATCGGTCTTCTGCCAAGGAATCGCTGCGCGGACAAAGGGGCTGTTCGCTGAAGCTTGAGCGTGCGCTGCCATGGCGGCAAACACGATGCTTCCCAAATGGATGGGCCAGTATGCTGAATTAGTTGTGTGGACGGCTTGGGCCTGAAAGATGCCTCCAGCTGATTGGATGGATTCGGCCACTGCGGCGACCACGAAGGTGATGATCAGAGGCAGGAGGAAGCCCAAGGGAAGTGCCACTCGAACGAGTGGGCCACGTGACCCAGACAAGCGCACGCGTTCTGCAGAAATAATGGTGCGAAGGTTGTTCAGTGAATTCTTGAAAAGGTTCATGACCCTAGCTCCGGGATCAGTTGAGCGATCGCCTGTTCGAGGTCGGTGGCCTGATTCTGTTGAATCACCTCGGTTGTGGTTCCAGAGGCCACAATGTTGCCCTGGCTCAGGACGGTGACGGTGCCAGCGGTTGCCTCTACCTCCTTGAGATGGTGGGAGGCAATCAGCACGCAGCGCCCCTCGTCCGCCCAGCCTTGAATCAGCGAGCGTAGCCACATCACGCCTTGGATATCGAGGCCGTTGAGTGGCTCATCCAAGATGATGTTGCGTGGATTGCCGACTAGCACGCTTGCGATGCCAAGACGTTGACGCATGCCTAAGGAATAGTTAGCAATGGGAGTGTTGCCCACACTGTTGAGCTCCACTGCATTCAGCAGCTCGGCGGCTCGTTCCTCCGGAGCATTAGCTAGCTTGCACAGCCAGCGAAGATGGGTCAACGCTGAGTGGGTTTTCTGGAATTTGTTCGAGCTGAGGTGGCTGCCGACAGACCGCAGTGGATAGCGCAGCTCGGACAGTGCGCGTCCATCAATAAGGACAGATCCGTGCGTGGGCCGGTGGATGCCGGCGATGCAGCCCAGCAGGGTGGACTTGCCCGTTCCGTTGAGGCCGAGCAGATAGTTGATCGTCCCGTCCTCAAACGTGCAGCTGACGTCTTGGAGTGGGCTGGTGGTGCGGTCTCCCCGCGCGCGAAACGTATGGGTGAGGTTGTCTACTTCAATCATCATGCCACCTAGAAGGCATCAGCCACGGGCAGGCCGACTGCCTGAACACCGTTGCGCAGCGAGCTTGTTGCTAGCTTCCATCGGCCGTCCTGGTAGATGAAGTTGATGCGCATGGAGATGGTCGGTCTACCCGCGGAGCTGGCGTTCAGCGTGGCGGAGGCGGTGTTGCCGTTGACGCTCAGCGGTCCGGAGACGCGCTTCCAGCCGAGTGGTTCGCGGAAGATGCCGAGGTTGTACACGGTGCGTGGGACTACGGCCGCGGAGATGCCGCCCTCTAGGTTGTTGGCTTTTTCTTCGTCGGAGCCTGGGGTGGCGACTAGTGCGTGGATCACGCCGTTGAGGTCGTCCAGCGAAGGGATTGGGTTGGTTGCAGCGAAGGACGCGCTGATGCCTTGTGCTGGGTACCAGCCGGTGTTTGGGTCGGCTGTGTTGTCGCCAGACTGTGCTTGCTGAGCATTGCCTGTTGCGCCCGTGTCCTCTGCTCCCACAGTGACAGCACCGCCCGCAGTTCCTGCAGCTCCGGCCACTGTATCGGAGTTACTGCTGCCGCCATTCGCTGACGCAGCTGCTGATGGGGTGGGGGTGGCAGTCGCGGATGGGGTTGCGGAAGGACGCGGAGTGGAATCTGCTTGAAGGGATTCTGAGCCAGACTGGAGCGATTGTTCGGGCGCAGTCTGGGTGTTGGCCAGCGCCTCAGCACTATCCATACGGTCGCGACCCACCTGCAGCCCAAATCCCAAGAACAGTGCAGCCACGACCGCGCTGGCCAGTACGCTTGTTCCCACGGTTGGCCAATTGATGCCGCTGGCAGTCATCCTCTTGGTGCTGGATTGTTCATTCTGCCGAGGCTTCTCCGGAATTCCTTCGGAGACATTTCCCGAGTCTCCAAATGGGCCTGTCAGATCATTGTCAGACATGGGAACTAGGCCTTCTCAAGGACTACTCCGATGGCCTGCAGGTGGTCGGAGTACTTGTTGAACACACTGCGCATGTTGAGAACGCGCTTGCGAGCGTCCGGCATGCGGATCAGGTTGAAGGCAATGCGGAGCACTCCCTTGATGCCCTCGTCCTGCAGGTTGCGCTTGGGCTTGAGCAGAGCCATGTCGGCGTAGTGGTGCTCGGCGACGGTGAAGCCGGCGTCCCTACCCAACTGATCCCATTCCTCAGTGGTGAGCGGGCGTGCGTTGACGCGGATGGACTTAGCTAGGGCGCGCCGGATTTCCAGCTTGTCCTCATCGGCCAGAGTGTCTGGCTCCAGGCATAGTTCGTGGATGACGTATTTTCCACCTGGACGAAGGATACGGAACGCCTCGGCCATGATGGCGGACTTCGCCTTTTCGCCGTGCATGGTCAGCATGGCCTCGCCGAAGACAACGTCCACGCTGCTATCGGGAAGTCCCGTGCTTTTGGCGTTTGCGGTGACCATTGCAATTTCTGGGATGGTGGTCGAAACTGCGCTGCTGTTCTCGGCGGTCATGGACGCGGTGAGCTCAGTGAGGGCTTCGGTGGTGGAGGCGGTGGCGTCGGGATCCTCGTCCACACCCGTGTAGCTCTTCGGTCCCTGCTCGGTCAGGAGTTGCGCGGTCAGGCCAAGGCCGGGGGCGAGCTCGACGATGTCCTTACCTCGGACATCTGCGGCCTGCACCATCTGGTTGGTGAGCTCAAGTCCACCTGGGCGGAGCACCTTCTTTCCCACTCGTGCAAGAAGCCAGTGGCCACCAACTTCAGAATCTGGACGGTCTTGCATGGGGAGGGCAGAGAGGTTCATGATAAAATCCAAGTGCGTTGATCTGCTGTTTTGCTCCAGCGAGGGCGCCAGAGCCTTCATTAATGAAGTATATGGGGTACTCCCCCTATTTGCATAGGGGAGCCTTACCTAAAGTGGTGAATTTAACAGAGTCAAGCGCGTCGCCATGTTGGTGAACGCGCCTGTCGGTACCCTTGGGTTTCATGAGCGATAACAAGTATGACCTCATCGTTGTCGGCAGCGGCTTCTTCGGCCTCACCGTGGCCGAGCGTGCGGCAACCCAGGCCGGCAAGAATGTGCTGGTGGTGGAGAAGCGTTCCCACATCGGCGGCAACGCATACTCCGAGGCTGAGCCGGAGACAGGCATCGAGATCCACAAGTACGGTGCGCACCTGTTCCACACCTCCAACAAGCGCGTGTGGGATTACGTCAACCAGTTCACGGACTTCACCGACTACCAGCACCGCGTGTTTGCAATGCACAAGGGCACCGCCTACCAGTTCCCGATGGGCCTGGGGTTGATCAACCAGTTCTTCGGGAAGTACTACAGCCCGGACGAGGCCCGCCAGCTGATCAAGGAGCAGACCGATGGGCTGAACCCCGAGGACGCGAAGAACCTCGAGGAAAAGGGCATCGCCCTGATTGGTCGCCCGCTGTACGAGGCCTTCGTGCGCGACTACACCGCCAAGCAGTGGCAGACGGACCCGAAGGAGCTGCCGGCCTCTAATATCTCCCGACTGCCGGTGCGCTACACCTTTAACAACCGCTACTTCAACGACACCTACGAGGGCCTGCCGGTGGAGGGCTACACCGCGTGGCTGGAGAACATGGCTGCCGACGAGAAGATCGAGGTGCGCCTGGATACCGACTGGTTCGAGATCCGTGACGAGGTCCGCGCGGCCAACCCAGATGCGCCGGTTGTCTACACCGGCCCGCTGGACCGTTACTTCGACTACGCCGAAGGCCACCTGGGCTGGCGCACCCTCGACTTCGAGACCGAGGTGCTGAATACCGGTGACTTCCAGGGCACCCCGGTGATGAACTACAACGATGCCGAGTTCCCGTACACCCGTATCCACGAGTTCCGTCACTTCCACCCGGAGCGGGGCGACAAGTACCCGAAGGACAAGACGGTCATCATGAAGGAGTTCTCCCGCTTCGCGGAGGAGGGCGACGAGCCGTACTACCCAATCAACACCCCGGAGGACCGCGAGAAGCTGGAGGCCTACCGCAAGCTGGCCGCGGCGGAGGCCGCGGAGAACAAGGTGCTCTTCGGCGGTCGCCTGGGCACCTACCAGTACCTGGACATGCACATGGCGATCGGTTCTGCGCTGTCTATGTACGACAACAAGTTGGCGCCATTCTTTGAGTCGGGCGAGCCGCTGGAGCAGGAGCGCGGGCACTAGGGCCTGGGCTCGGGGCGTTCCTACTCTGGCCAGATGGAGAACTGCTCTAGTGCATCGGTCGCGTGATGGGAGCGTAGGTACTCGCGCATATACGGCAGTTCGTAATCGACGAACCCGTGACCCGTTGGGCGAATCATTTCTGCGTCAATGAGGCGTTTGCGGTATTTTCCCGCGTATTGCGCGTCCACACCCATCCTGGTTGCAATGTCCGACATGCGCGAGGGGCCGTCGTCGGTCGACATTGCGATGAGAAAAGTCCGGTCGACCTCAGAGAGATCTGCAATCGAAGGCTCGTGCACGAGCTGTCCGAGCTTTCTCCGGGCGGCACCAACTCCGCGAGATACTGCTTCTTCGTCGATCGCGTTGCCGGTGTAGTTACGGAAAGCGTGTTGCCCAACTAGCTGAATCATGAAGGGGTAGCCGCCAGTCGCCTTAGTTGCAATGTCGAGTGCTTGAAGGGTCCACGAGACCCCGACTTGTTCGGTGGTTTTATAAAGCGCTGTGTGTACTTCTTCGATCGGCACCATTCCGGTTTCAATCTTGTTCGCGCGGCGCAAGAAGGTCACAGGGTTACGACCTTCGTCAGCGGCAAGAAGTGGTTTTACAGCACCAGGAATGCCAGCCATAGCAATCGCAATCTCCCGGTCTTCGCGGACGAGATGTTGAATGGTTGTCCCGAACTCAATGATTTCGTCCATGTGGGCGTAGTGCAGCTCGTCCAGGGTGATAAGTAGGCCGACTGGTTCTTGGTTGAGTCGGGTGTCAAGCTCAGCCTGTCGGTCGAAAAGCTCTTCGAGTACCGACCTCAACGTCGGTGTGGGCGAAAAGGAGGGAATAGCTTCGGTCTCGAAGCCCAAGGAATGGAGCTTGATGCCCGACAGGCGGCGTGTGGGCTCATCGGAAAGATCCTGTAGGAGTCTGAAGGCGCGGTCGCGGATGCGATCGTTGAAACCACGGGTCGTGGTTTCGGAGATAACGTGCCACGAGTGCGTCTTCGCGACCGCTTCAAATTCATTCAACAAAACAGTCTTGCCGATACCCCTAGGGCCGGTAATGATGGAGATACGTTCATGGCTTCCGGGGCCATCCTGGATGGCGGCGTCGAAGTCGTGGAGGTATTCACTGCGTCCCGCAAGCACCAGCGGCGTCTTCCCAACTGTTGCCGTGAAGGGGTTCTTAGGTCGAGCTGGAGTGGGCGGCATCTTGCCTCCTTACTATCTCTTACTATCTTTACTATTTTTACTATCTTTACTATTTTGTTGCTAGATCTCGATTGCTTCAACTAGAGGAAGCTGCACTAATGTTGCACGGGTGTCGCGTGAGAAAACCCAAACAAAGGCAACCAAGCAAAAGCCATCGCCGCGGCGAGTGAGCAAGTTTCTCACCCTGCCAGTGGCGCCGATCCTCCTGGTTCTCATCGGCTCGATTGGCACCCAAACCGCGGCGGTACTGGTCACGGACATGCTTTCTACGGTCGGTGCGCCGGGCGTATCGGGCCTGCGCATGACTGCCGCCGCCATCATCATGGTGGTCATCTTCCGTCCGAAGCTGTCTGGCATGACGCGCACCCGCGCCCTCAACATCGTGGTCTACGGCATCGCAATTGCCATGATGAACATGATGGTTTACGCAGCCATCGCCCGCCTGCCCCAAGGCGTCGCCGTCACTATCGACTTCCTTGGCCCCTGTGTCGTGCCTTTTCTAGGACTGACCATGTGGCGCTCCCGCCTGTGGGCCATCGCCGCTTTCGTCGGCGTTGCTCTGATCGCGCAGCCCTCCAATGACCTGGATATCGTCGGTATTGGATTCGGCGCAGTCGGCGCAATCTTCTTCGGTGCATACACGCTGTTTGCAGCCCGTGTTGGAAAGACCGAGGGTGGTGGAATGCCCGATCTGGCGCTGTCCGTGGTCGTCGCGGCGCTCGTGCTCGCGCCGTTCTCTGTCCCCGCGGTGCCTCATGTTGACGCCACGATGTGGGGCATCATCGTCATCTCTGGTTTCATCGGTGCCGTTGTTCCCTATGTAGTGGATACGATCGCCGCTGGAATTGTCTCGGCGGCGGTTGTCGGCACGCTCTTCGCGCTGGATCCTGTGATCGGAGCAATCCTGGGCTGGGCTTTTTCCGGAGACCAGCTCACCTGGTCCATGGTGATGGGCATCGTCCTGATCGCGACAGCCGGCGCGGTTATTACCTGGCGCGGAGCCCAGGAATCTCGGGATCTGGCGCCGCCCCTTTATGCACAGAACTGAAACAAGGTCATTCTGCCTCCGCAGGATCTGTCCACAGCTTCACCAATGTGAAACATGCAGGCTTCTTGCGGCGAGTCTGTCATTCTTGGACTGAATGGGAATAGAAGCATAACACCTAGCTTCCCACTTAACTTCCCACAGTGTTATGTTAGGTGGGAAGATGAGTGGGAAGTTGTTTTAGGTGGAGCCACCATGGACGAAGGTTCTTTGAAGGAAATCGTCGCGAATCTACGTCTGGTAGGTTCAGACACTCAAGCTGTTGAAGTTAAGGGCAACGTCGGCAAGAGTATTCGTGAAACTCTGAGTGCCTTTGCTAATGCTGGTGGCGGTCTCATCATTGTCGGGCTTGACGAAGGTGCTGGATTTGTTCCAGTAGACAACTTCGATGCTCTCAAAGCGCAGGATGCGCTAGAGACGCGCTGCAGGCAAGTGACGCCACCAGTGCGACCGCAAATATCGGTGCTTCCTTTTGAAGGAGGCCGTATCGTCGTGGCGGAACTGGAGGAATTCAGCCCCTTCGACAAACCTTGCTACGTAACGGATCAAGGCCGATATGGAGGAAGCTACATTCGTACGGGGGAGGGGGATACCAAGCTTTCAAATTACGAAATCGACAAGCTTCTCGAAGAGCATACCCAGCCAAAATGGGACGAAAAGCCAGTTCCCGAGGCCACTGTAGAGGATCTAGATCCAGAGGTGCTCGGAGAATATCTGCAGGTGCAGCAGCGGCAGCGCCCCAAGACTTTCAAAGAAGGTCGTGAAGTAGCGCTAAGAAGGCTCAGAATCACCAAGGATGGGAGTGCGACTTTGGCTGCCTTGTTGGTCATGGGGGACTACCCTCAAGAGTTCTTCCCACGCTTGACTGTTACATTTGCGCTCTTTCCAGGGACAAGTAAAGGTAGCGTAACCACTGGTTTGAGGCTTCTCGACAGTGCAAGGCTGACGGGTACTATCCCCGAACTGGTTGACGCCGGTGTCGATATAGTCAAGCGGAATATGCGCACTGGGGCCATGATTAGTGAAAAGTTTCGGACCGATCTTCCCGACTATCCGCCAATTGCCGTACGTGAGGCTTTAGTGAACGCGCTGATGCACCGAGATTACTCGCCATCAGCTCAAGGGAGTCAGGTGCAGATCAATATGTTTATAGATCGGCTAGAGATTACAAGTCCAGGCGGCCTATATGGTGGTGTAACGGTTCGTCATCTGGGGGAACCCGGGGTTAGCTCCACTCGTAACCAACGGATTTCAAGTTTCTTGGAGGAAGTTTCCCTGCCGGGTGAAGGGAATCAGGCGGGGCGCGTGGCGGAAAATCGTGGTACGGGTATCGCAACGATTAATCAGTCCTTGGAAGACGCTCTTATGCCAAAACCTGAGTACATTAATCGGCTTGATAGTTTCACAATAATATTCCACCGTCGGCGGGTTGCTACCCAGGAGAGGTATACAACGGCGAGGGACCATGTTCTGGCAATTCTAAAAGAGGGGTCCTCTTCTTCGACTAGCGAAATTGTAGGAAAAACCCAGTTGAGCCGGACAGCTGTTCAAAAAGCAGTCAATGCTCTGATTGGTGAAGGTTTGGTAGAGCGAACGGAACCTGCGCGGAGCCCGAAGCAGCGTTATCGAATGCTCGAAGATCGGAAGAACCCTGGTAGATAGTGGAAAAGAGTGGAAAACTGCAGCTAGATGAGGGTGCGGGAACAGCATAACACCTAGCTTCCCGCCTAACATCCCACAGTGTTATGTTAGGTGTGAAGTTATCAGCTGCTAAGCGGGGGTACCTCGACTAAGAGCCCAACTCGGGCTGAACTGGGGCTGTGTCGCACAAGCTCTTGTGACGGGCTTTCATGGATAATCGGATATATTCCAATGTTTTTATTGCCTATGCGGAGGTCTGTGTTCAGCAAATGAACGCTCAGCTAGTGAAAGCCAATACCAACGATGGGTTCGACGCCACCCGCCTAGCGCGCATCCTGCTGCCGAAGCGCGGCGAACCACGCAACGTGCGCTCCCTGTACTTCGTAGAGAACGAGGCCACCACCCCCGGCCGCGTCAACGCCGTCTCCCGCACCGAAGCGATCCTGCCCGCGGGCAGCGAGACCTCCTTCGAGACCTACTTCAACGCCTTCCCCGCCTCCTACTGGCGCCGCTGGTCTCAGCTGGACGAGGTCAAGCTGCGCATCGAAATCACTGGTGAGGCTCGCGTAGACCTGTACCGCTCCAAGTACGACGGCTCCCGCATTGGCATCGAGGGCGCCCAGATCGAAACTGACGAAAACGGCCACGGTGTCGCTGAGTTCACTGTCTCCCTGGCCCCGTTCGAGGACGGCGGCTGGATCTGGTTCGATCTGACCTGCGAGAAGGAAACCCGCCTTCACTCCGCGGGTTGGTACGCCACCGTCGAGGCAGGCGAGCAGACCTTCGAAGACGAGACGCTGCCGGCCGCTGAGCCGAGCGTCACCATCGGCATCCCGACGTTCAACCGTCCGGCCGACGCGGTCGCAGCGCTCCACGCACTCGCTTCCGACCCCGAGGTCGACGGCCGCATTGAGGCCATCATCATGCCCGACCAGGGCGACAAGCACCCCGCCGACGAACCGGACTTCGACGAGGTTGCGGAGCACTTCGGCGACCGTTTGCGCATCGTGCAGCAGGGCAACCTGGGCGGATCCGGCGGATACTCCCGCATCATGTACGAGGCTCTCCACGAGGAGCGTGGCACCACCAGCCCGTACATCCTGTACATGGACGATGACATTGCCATCGAGCCCGATAGCGTGCTGCGCGCCCTGGCGGCCGCCCGCTACGCGAAGTCCCCGATGCTGATCGGTGGCCAGATGCTGAACCTGCAGGAGCGCAGCCACCTGCACACCATGGGCGAGGTCATCGACCGCGGTTCCTTCATGTGGACCGCCGCGCCCCACACCCACTACGACCACGACTTTTACCAGCACCCGCTGCGTGACCTGGGTGATGGTGCTGCCCACAACGCGGCAGGCCAGCCGATCGCGCCGGTGGCCCGGGACGTGGTGAGCAAGGGCTACGGCACCCCGAATAGTTCGGAGAACTCCAAGGATCTGCACCGCCGCATCGACGTTGACTACAACGGCTGGTGGATGTGCATGATCCCGCGCGTTGTCGCGAAAACCATCGGTCAGCCCCTCCCGCTGTTCATCAAGTGGGACGACGGCGAGTTCGGTCTGCGCGCGAAGGATGCTGGCTTCCCGACGGCCTCCTGGCCGGGCATCGCGATCTGGCACATGGCCTGGTCCGATAAGGACGACGCCATCGACTGGCAGGCATACTTCCACCTGCGTAACCGCCTGATTGTTGCTGCGATCCAGCACGACGGCAGCCCGCGCGGCATCGTTGCCTCGATGGCGAAGGCAACCGCTAAGCACCTGCTGTGCCTGGAGTATTCCACCGTTGCCATCCAGAACGAGGCGATGAAGGACTTCCTGGCTGGTCCGGATCAGCTGTTCGACATCCTGGAGACTTCTCTGCCGCGCATCGCGAAGCTGCGCAAGAACTACTCCGACGCGGTCGTTATCCCGTCGGCCACCGACGTGCCCGCCGCGACGGGCGGACCGGCCGACCTCACGCGCATTCCGCTGAGCAAGAAGGCCAAGATTGTCACGCTTGCCAAGGGTCTGCTGAACAACGCCAAGCCTGCCGACGCCCGCCATCACCACGCCCCGCAGGTGAACCTCCCGCCCATCGAAGCCCGCTGGTTCAGCCTCTCCCGCGTGGACGGGGCGACCGTGACCACCGCCGATGGCAAGGGAGTGGTGTACCGCAAGCGCGACCGCGGCCAAATGCTCGCGTTGGCGCAGGAGTCCATGCGCCTGCAGAAGCAGGTCGCGGACCGCTTCGACGAGCTCCGCGATGCCTACCGGGCCGCTCACCCGTACCTGACCAGCCGGGAAGGCTGGGCGCAGATCTTCGAGCCCGAGCGCGCGGCTGAAAACTAACGCCCCATACTGAAACCGAGCCAGACCGAAGCTACTGAAGTTCCAGACCGAAGCTACTGAAGTTAAGGACAACGCAGAAACAATGAGCGCCACAAGCGTAAGCGGCGACCCGCTGGGCGAATCCGACCTGCTGGTCGCACTGCAAAAGCAGCTGACCGACAAGCCGGGAGTGCTGCCCACCGCCCGGGGCATGAGCCACTTCGGCGAGCATGCCCTCGGCTGGATGGGATCCGCCGCCCTGGGCTACGGCCTGGCCGCCGCGCAAGGCAAGCCTGCCGACGGGCCGGAACGCCGCGGATGGCTGACCGTGGGCGTCAGCGCCTTCCTGGCGCACGCCGCCAGTGTGGTGCTCAAGCGCATCATCCGCCGCCCCCGTCCGCACGATCCGCGCATTAAGATCGGCGTCGGTACTCCCTCGAAGCTCAGCTTCCCGTCTTCGCACGCAACCAGCTCCACCGCCGCCCTCGTGGCCTTTGCCCAGTCGGCGAACAACCGCACCGGGGCGCTGCCCCTCGTGGGCATCCCGGCGATGGCGCTGTCGCGCATGGTGTTGGGCGTACACTATCCCTCTGACGTCGCCCTCGGAAGCTGCATCGGCGCTGCCACGGCCATCGCCGTGCGCAGGGTTGTCGATGGGGGACGTGGGGGCGTCACAAAGAAAAACAGTGAGGAGAAGAGTCAGTGAGCGAACAGCCTAGCAACGGCCGGCCGGAGCCGTTGATCGGCACGGAGCCGCACACGTCCGGGCTGGAAGATCCCAACCAGGCGACCAGCACCGCCACCGAAACGAAGAAGCTGCGCCCGCCGCGCAACCTGCCGGAGGCGATGATCAAGGCGCTGCGTCCGAAGCAGTGGGTCAAGAACGTGCTGGTCATCGCGGCTCCTGCGGCTGCTGGCGGGGAGCTGCTCTTCCACAGCCGCGTACTACTGGACGTGCTGATCGCATTCGTTGCCTTCTGCCTGGCGGCCAGCTCGATCTACCTGATCAACGATGCCCGCGATGTGGAGGCCGACCGTGCGCACCCGACTAAGCGCTTCCGCCCGATCGCAGCGGGTGTGCTGCCGGTGGGGCTGGCGTATGCGATGTCGGTGGTGCTGATCATTGCGGCGATCGGTGGCTCGCTGTTGGCCTCGTCGGGCACGAACCTGGCGATTGTTGTGGCTGTGTATATCGCGCTGCAGCTGGGCTACTGCTTCGGCTGGAAGCACCAGCCGGTGATCGACATTGCGCTGGTGAGCTCCGGTTTCATGCTGCGTGCGATGGCCGGCGGTGTGGCTGCCTCTATCCTGCTTTCGCAGTGGTTCCTGCTGGTCGCGGCGTTCGGCTCGCTGTTCATGGCGGCAGGTAAGCGCTACGCGGAGCTGAAGCTTTCGCTGCGCTCGGGCGCGAAGATCCGTAAGTCCCTGGAGAGCTACACCCCGACCTACCTGCGCTTTGTTTGGACTCTGGCCGCCACCGCCGTGGTGCTGAGCTACGCACTGTGGGGCTTTGGCCTGGCGCAGACGGTCGAGTCTGGTGTGGCCGCCGTGTGGTACCAGGTCTCGATGGTGCCGTTTACCATCGCGATTCTGCGTTACGCCGCGGACGTTGACCGCGGTGAGGGCGGCGCGCCCGACGAGATCGCCCTCGAGGATCGCACCCTGCAGCTGCTGGCTCTGGCCTGGCTGTTCTGTGTGGCGATGGCGGTGTACATCGTGCCACTGTTCTAGGTTTAACTCTCTGTTCTTTCTTTGTGACGCCGACTTCTCCTTTGCGGGGGAGTCGGCGTTCTGCACTTTCGGGGGTGCGCTGGATTTCTAGCTTGCTAGTGATGGGGTTGCAGTGGCGTGAGTGGAGCGAGGGAGGCGTGTGATTAGGCGCCTCTAAGGATTCGCTGAGAAGGTTCTAGGGATGTAGCGTTTCGTGAAAGAGATTCGATCAATACTTTGAGTGCGATCGTAAAGATTTGGTAACGTACACGCATCCTGTGTTTCGAGATGAGCCTTCGGCGCGTCTCTCGTCAGAACGTTTCAAGACATTTAGGACTACATGAACACGACTAAGAAGACCAAGGGTCTGGGCTCCAAGCTCACTGCGTTCCTGGTAGCTATTGCCACTGCGCTGGGTATGGCCGTTGTCACTGCACCCACCGCTGCTGCTGACAACCGTGGCCACCTGCGCCCGGGCTGCCACTGGAGCAAGCACAAGTACTACCTGCAGAACTGCTGGGTTTACTCCCCGGCGATGGGGCAGAAGATCCAGGTGCAGATCAAGCCCTCTTCCCGCGGCGGTAACGCTGGCGTCTACATGCTGGACGGTCTGCGTGCACGCCAGGACTGGAACGCCTGGGTTTGGTCGGGCAACGCTGTGAAGAAGTTCGTCAACGACGACGTGACCCTGGTTATGCCGGTTGGCGGGCAGGCTCAGTTCTACACGGACTGGATGGGCCCGTACGGCGGTAAGGGTGGCCCGAAGAAGCCGCGTTGGGAGACCTTCCTGACCCGCGAGCTGCCGGGCTACCTGCAGCGCAACTTCGGCGTGAGCCCGACCCGCAACTCCATCGTCGGTCTTTCCATGGGCGGTACTGCCGCAATGAACCTGGCCGCATGGCACCGCAACCAGTTCAAGCAGGCGACCTCCCTGTCTGGTTACCTGAACCCGACCTGGCCGGGTATGTATGCCGGAATCCAGTACGCGATGTCTGACGCTGACCAGGGTGCAAACATCTGGGATATGTGGGGCAGCCCGGTCGATCCGCGCCGCTTCCGTAATGACCCGACCGTTCAGGCTGGCCGCTTCCGTGGCATGCCGCTGTACCTGGCCGCCTCCGGTGGCGTTCCTTCCCGCGGCGAGAAGTTCCTGGAGAATCCGAGGGGCGTCGCTGCTGGTATTGGTCTGGAGTGGATGGCGCGTACCTCCACCGCGAAGTTCGAGATGGCTGCCCGCGCAGCTGGCGCTCGACCGGTTGTGAGCTACCCAATCAACGGCCTGCACGCATGGCCGTACTGGGATGCGGAGCTGAGCAAGGCTCGCCCGCA
The DNA here is from genome assembly GCF_027570065.1 of Corynebacterium evansiae. NCBI lineage: Bacteria > Bacillati > Actinomycetota > Actinomycetes > Mycobacteriales > Corynebacteriaceae > Corynebacterium > Corynebacterium evansiae. The sequence continues at coordinate 44,887 of NZ_JAKMUT010000009.1, forward strand.
CATCCTGCGCGCGCTGGGTGCCTAAACTTAGGACGCTCTAGCGATTTCCTAAACTCTTAAAGCCACTGCCCTAGGTGCTGCCTGGGGCGGTGGCTTTTGCTTGCCTGGGGTTGGCGCTGCGCGTGAGGGGCTGGGGTGCGGGTGGCGCTGGTGGGGTATTGAGGCTTATTACGAACGGGGTGTAGGGGCGTCAATAAGAAAGAACATCAAGAATCACATAAGTAACACTGGCAACATGGTAGGCTAACCCTCAAGTAAAACTTTAAATGTTCCGCGTGTTGTCCATGTGAAAGCGCTTTTGCTTGCCATAATTGCTCACGTGCTAGAAGCGCACCTGCGATACAAGCGCGAAAAGCTTGAGAAGATCCAGGTCGCGATAGACGTAAACGTGAATAGTGAATGGCTTGACGAAGCGCCCGGTGGTGTTCGAAGCAGGAGGGGAACCTGCTTCGGCCGCAAGAACCGGCGCTTAGACACGCACTAGACAAAGCTACACATACAACCAAAGAGCAACAGAAAGAATGAAGACTATGCGCCTAGCAGCGAACCTCTCCCGTCGCACTCGCTCCGCCAGCAGCCTCCGCCGTAAGAGCGCGGCGATCCTGGCTCTGCCGCTTTCCGTTGCGCTGGCAATGCCAATGATGCCGGCCGCCACCGCGCAGAGCTCCCTCGGTGGCTCCATGGGCCCAGGCTCCGGCACCAGCTACCTGGACCCGGACAGCGTTCCGAAGCGCACCCCGCGCGAGGTGACCGAGCAGCACCTGGACGGCCTGCCGGAGGGCGTGAGCGTGGACCGCGTCGAGTGGATCACCGAGCGCTGGGCCAACGTCTTCATCAACTCCGCCGCCATGCCTGGCAAGCCCATCAAGGTGCAGATCCTGCTGGCCCGCGACTGGTACTCCCAGCCCGACCGCAAGTTCCCGACCGTATGGGCCCTGGACGGCCTGCGCGCCCGCGAGGATGAGTCCGGCTGGACCCTGTCCACCAACATCGCCAACCAGTACGCAGACCGCAACGTCAACGTGATTCTGCCCGTCGGCGGCGAGTCCTCCTTCTACACGGACTGGAACGAGCCGGAGAACGGCAAGCACTACAAGTGGGAGACCTTCCTGACCAAGGAGCTGCCGCCCGTCCTGCGCGAGGGCTGGCGCGCCAACGAGGATCGCGCGATCACCGGCCTGTCCATGGGTGGTACCGCCGCAATGAACCTGGCCGAGCGCTTCCCGGAGATGTGGAAGTTCGTCGGCTCCTTCTCCGGCTACCTGGACACGACCTCCTACGGCATGCCGGAAGCCATCGCCTACGCCACCAACGACGGCAACGGCTACGACGCCAAGAAGATGTGGGGCGAGTTCGGCTCCCAGGACTGGATCGACCACGACCCGAAGCTGGGCGTGGATGCGCTGAAGGACATGACCGTCTACGTCTCCGCAGGTAACGGCAACGCGGGCAAGTACGACAAGCCGGGCACCATTCCGGGCATGCCCTCCAACATGGCCGGCTTCGGCCTGGAGGCTATGTCCCGCATGACCACCGAGACCTTCGTCAAGTACGCGAAGAAGGCCGGCGTGAAGCCGATCACGGCCTTCCGCCCCTCCGGAACCCACGACTGGCCGTACTGGCAGTACGAGATGATCCAGGCATGGCCGCACATCGCGGACGCCCTGGGTGTCCCGGAAGCTGACCGCGGTGCGAAGTGCAAGATTGGCGGTGCCATCGCGGAGAACATGAAGAACGCCCCGGAGACCCTGGGCGCCTGCATCTCCAATGAGTACGACGCCAAGGACGGCGGCAAGGTTCAGGACTTCCGTGGCGGCCGCGCCTACTGGTCCCCGAAGACCGGCGCCCACTACGTGTGGGGTCGCATCGGCGCCCACTACGCCTCCGTGAACGGTCCGGACTCCTGGCTGGGCTACCCGACCTCCGAGGAGAATGTCATCTCCAACGGTCGCGGCCGCTACACCACCTTCGAGAACGGTGCGATCTACTGGACCCACGAGACCGGCGCCCACGCTGTGCCTAAGGACTTCATGGATGAGTGGGGCAAGACCGGCTGGGAGAACGGCCCGCTGGGCTACCCGATCTCTGAGCTGGAGAAGGTCGGCGATAGCTACGTGCAGAAGTACCAGAACGGCGTGATCATCCGCGATAAGGACAACAAGACCAACTACGTCCAGGGCAAGATCGCTGAGAAGTACCTGCAGCTGGGCGGCGTGACCTCCAAGCTGGGCAACCCGAAGAGTGGCGAGAAGGTCATCAAGGGCGGCCGCTTCTCCGAGTTCGAGCACGGCAACATCTACTGGTCCCCGTCCACCGGCGCGCACGTGATCTACTACGGCAACGTGTTCGACGAGTGGGGTAAGCGCGGCTGGGAGCAGGGCAAGCTCGGCTACCCGACCAGCGACCACGAGGACATCCCGGCGGGCGGAACCCGGATCAAGTTCCAGCACGGCGAGATCCGCGAGGTCAACGGACGCGTTGAGGTGCTCTAACTGTGGGCGTCACAAAGAATAGGCAGTTTCGTGTGGCCGCCGGTGCCGCGTGTGCGGCGCTGCTCTCGCTGGCCACGCTGACGGCATGCGGCGGTGATGAGACGGTCGACAATTCGGCGGAGTCCACGACGGTGCCTTCGGTGACGGAGTCTGCGACCGAGAAGTCCGACGACAAGGACGGCAAGGACGGGGCCGACGACAAGGACGGCGAGTCTGGTTCTTCGGAAGGTAATGACGCCCCAGAGCCCGCCGGCGACCGTGGTGGTGTCCCGGCAAGCGATGGGACTGTGGACGAGGTCGACGACATTCCCTCTGGCGCGCAGCGCAGCGATCAGGACAAGGACTTCCTGAAGCGCCTGAAGGATGGCGGCATCGACCTGGCGAAGGCCAACGATGCAGCGGAGATCGGTGGCTTGGAAGATCAGCTCATCGCGGCTGGTCACGCGCACTGCACCGCCGAGGGCGGTGGGCAGGCCGATGTGTACACCCCGTTGGCTGCAGGCCAGCTGGAGGCCAACGGTGTGATCGACGGCGATCCGAAGAAGGCCGAGGACGCTATTCGCGAGGCTGCGAAATCCGCGTATTGTTAGTGGTCACTCGTTTCCAATAACCAGGTTGTCCGCCATAGGTGGCGAGGGCAGCCTGGTTTTGCTTTAGAAGCTCTAGAAACCCTAGAGGAAGGTCTAGAAAGAAGCTATGAAGAAGGTTTTGACCATCCTGGCCGTGCTGGTACTGCTTGCGCTCATTGTGGTGGGCGTGGGCAATTGGCTGCTCACCGGCGACGTTGATGGTCCGGGGCCGGGCAAGCCCACCCCTCCGCCCGCCCCGGAGGCGCAGAACCCGCCCGGATGCGTGGACGTGGAGGTGCTGGCCGCGCCGGGCACGTGGGAATCCAAGGCCGACGACGATCCGTTGGCGCCGCACGCCAACCCTCACTCGCTGATGTTGAACGTCACCCGCCCGCTGGCCGACGAGTTTTCCCCGGACAAGGTGAAGGTGTGGACCCTGCCGTACACCGCGCAGTTCCGCAACATGAACGCGAAGCACGAGATGAGCTATGACGACTCCCGCAACCAGGGCTTCGAGCGGATGAAGGAGGAGCTGCGGGCTACGCACGAGAAGTGCCCAGCAACGTCCTTCATCCTGACCGGCTTTAGCCAGGGCGCGGTGATTACCGGCGACCTGGCGGGAGAGATCGGCAATGGGCGCGGCCCCGTGCCCGCCGACCGGGTGCTGGGAGTATCGCTGATCGCCGACGGTAGGCAGGAGCTGGACAAGGGCAAGCTCGTTGGTGCGCAGGGCATCCGCGGCACCGGAGCGGAGATCGCGCTAAACCCGGTCAGTGGGCTGATTCAGACGATCGTGCCGGGCGCTACGATGCGCGGTCCGCGCCCGGATGGGTTCGGCGAACTGAACGATCGAGTGAATAACTACTGCGCCCCTGCGGATCTTATTTGTGACGCCCCAGCGGATCTGGGCAACGCTCTTGTGCGAGCCAAGGACCTGGTGGCCGCCAACGCTGTGCATGCGGAGTATGCGACAAACGGGAAGGTCGTGGAGGGCCAGACCGTTCCGGAGTACATCGTTGGATGGGCGCGGGATCTGATTAACGAGCGCGTGCAGTAGCTGCAGTCGCTTCGGCGGGCTCATATTGAGGTTATTGTGTGCCGTGTGCTCGAGCGATGGGGGCACACGGCACACGGGAATGCGAAATTGCCGGGTAACAGCAGAGCTCCCCGGTACGATGTGTTTCACAAGTGAAACTAAATGTTTATGGCGTTAGAGCTATGGCGTTAGGGCTATGTAGCTAACCCGATACCGTTTGAACCGAGTGGATAAGTAGAGGAGACCTGCGTGGACATCACTGCAGCAATGGGCCAGTTTTACGATGAGCAGGGCGACATCAATGTTCCCGATCAGCTCACCCTTTCCGGCATGTGCGAAATGCTTTACACCATGGCGCAGATGGAGGGCACGGTAGATAACGTGCTGATCCGCCACTGGGACTTCAGCGAGTCCCGCGAGGGTACGGTGCACGAGATCACCCGCGCGCAGGTAAACACCCGCATCAAGGCCGTGTGCGTCCGCCTGCAGCAGGTCGCCAAGCCTGGCGACCGCGTGGCCATCCTGGCTAATAACTCCCCGGAGTACATGTACGCCTTCCTGGGCGCGATGTACGCCCGCATGGTGCCCGTTCCGCTGTATGACCCGAACGAGCCGGGCCACACCGGCCACCTGACCGCCGTGCTGGGCTCCTCCGAGCCGACGGTTGTGCTGACGAACAAGCGCTCCGCCACGGCCGTGCGCAAGCACTTCGCCTCTACTCCCACCACCGAGCGCCCCCGCGTGCTGACGGTGGACGCGCTGCCGGATGCGCTGGCTGATGACTGGCAGAACCCCATGGCCGCCATCATGGCGGACCCTTCGCTGGCGCCGAAGTCCAGCGAGGAGGCGTTCCTGCAGTACACCTCCGGCTCCACCCGCACCCCGGCGGGCGTGGTGCTCACCCACAAGTCGATCGTCACCAACGTGCTGCAGATTTTCAAGGCGGCGAACCTGCAGTCCCCACTGCGTCTGAGCACCTGGCTGCCACTGCACCACGACATGGGCGTGATCCTGTCCGCTTTTGTGATCATCCTGGGCCTGCCTTTCGACCTGATGTCCCCGCGTGACTTCATCCAGGACCCGACTCGCTGGATCCGTCAGCTGAACCGCCAGAGCGAAGACGAGAACGTCTACACCGTCGTGCCTAACTTCGCCCTGGAGCTGGCCGTGCGCTACGCCGACCCGGCGAAGGTCGCGGAGCTGGCTGAACTGGACCTATCTGCCGTCGACGGAATCATCAACGGTTCTGAGCCGGTGCACCACAGTTCGGTGCAGAAGTTCCTGGATACCTTCGAGCCCTACGGCTTCAAGAAGGAAGCCATGCGCCCGTCCTACGGCCTGGCCGAGGCCACGCTGATCGTCACCACCCCGCAGACCGATGAGCGTCCGCTGACGAAGTGGTTCAAGCGCGATGAGCTTTCCGACGGCACCGCCGTGGAAGGCAGCGCGGACGACGCAGACAGCCTCTCCCTGGTCTCCCTGGGTCAGGTGTGCCTCCCACAGACCCTCGCAATTGTTGACCCGGAGACCAGCAAGGAACTGACCGACGGCAACGTCGGCGAGATCTGGGTCCACGGCGACAACATGGCCGCGGGCTACCTGAACCGCCCGGAGGAGACTCAGGAAACGTTCCGCAACTCCCTGCCGGCTGCCAACCGCCTGGATTCCGACAGCCGCGCGGGTGACGCGCCGGAGGACAATTGGATGCGCACCGGCGACCTGGCCGTCATCGTGGATGGCCACCTGTTCATTACCGGCCGCCTGAAAGACCTCATCATCGTCGCTGGTCGTAACCACTACCCGCAGGACATCGAGGCCACCGCCGACGAGGCTACTAAGCAGACCGCCCCGGCCGTCATCGCAGCCTTCGCTGTGGAGGCCGGTGGTTCCGCAAACGGTGCCGCTGATGGTGAGTCCGTCGAGGGGCTCATCATTGTTGCCGAGCGCGACCCGGACGCCAGCGAGGACGGAGACGCGGAGGCCATCGAGGCCATGCGCGCGGCCGTCACCGCCACCCATGGTGTGCAGCCTTCCGATGTGCGCATCATCGCGCCGGGCACCCTGCCGCGTTCCTCCGCCAACAAGATCGCCCGCCGCGTGGCTGCGAAAGCGTATCTGGAGGGCACGCTGGGCGCTTAATCCATAAAGCGACCTGGGCGCGTTAAAATATAGCGCTACGGTGACTCACTCACGCCTTCTCTAAGGCATCCCGGCACGAAAGGAAACGCGACCTTCCATGGCAGACAACCAGCAGGGCGCCCCCACGGCTGACCAGCAATCCCGCCCCGCCACGATTCAGCAGATGCGGGAGTGGTTACGCACCTGGGTGGCGAACACCACCGGTTTGGATGTCGCGGAGATCTCCGACGAACGCTCGATGCAGGACTTCGGCCTGTCTTCCCGCGACGTCGTGGTCCTTTCCGGCGACCTGGAGCGCCTGCTGGGCACCACCCTCGACGCGACGATTGCCTACGAGTTCAACACCATCGCCGCCCTGGCCGAGCACCTGATGCAGGGCCGTGGTTCCGGTGCTGCTTTTGGTAGTGACGCCACCGCCTCCGCCGGAGCGGCGTCCAGCGCAGGTGGCCCGCTTCCACTGGGCCAGCGCGACATTGCTGTGGTCGGCATGGCGGGGCGTTACCCCGGGGCCGACAATGCGGATGAGATGTGGGAGCTGTTCTCCAACTACCGCTCCGGCGTGGGTGAACTGCCAGCGGGACGCTGGTCGGAGTACTCCCGCGACCCGGAGATGACCCGCCGTATGGAGCAGGCCCAGTTGACGGGCGGTTACATCGAGGACATCGCCTCTTTCGACGCGGAATTCTTCGGACTCTCCCCGCTGGAAGCTGCGAACATGGACCCGCAACAGCGCATCATCCTGCAGCTGACGTGGGAGGCGCTGGAGGATGCGCACATCCCCGCCAACCAGCTGCGCGGCAAGCCCGTTGGCGTGTTTATGGGCAACACCAACAATGACTACGGCATGTTGATCTCCGCCGACCCGGCGGAGGCGCACCCCTACGCGCTGACGGGTAACTCCAGCTCCATCATCGCTAACCGCGTTTCCTATGCCTTCGACTTCCGCGGCCCGTCCGTGGCGATGGATACGGCCTGCTCTTCGTCGCTGGTGGCAATTCACCAGGCGGTGCGCTCCTTGCGCGATGGTGATTCTGAGGTCGCTGTGGCGGGTGGCGTCAACCTCCTATGCAGCCCCTTTGCAGCCGTGGCGTTTTCCGAGCTCGGCGTGCTCAGCCCGACGGGCGGCATTCGTGCCTTCAGCGATGATGCCGACGGCATCGTGCGTTCCGACGGCGCGGGCGTGGTTGTGTTGAAGCGCCTGGAGGATGCGCGCCGCGACGGCGACAACGTGCTGGCCGTGATCAAGGGCTCGGCGGTGAACTCCGATGGCCGTTCGAACGGCCTGACCGCCCCGAATCCGGATGCGCAGGTGGACGTGTTGCGCAGCGCCTACGCCGACGCGCGGATCGATCCGCAGGCCGTGGACTACGTGGAGGCGCACGGCACCGGCACCATCCTGGGTGACCCGATTGAGGCTACGGCGCTGGGTACTGTTCTGGGCCGCCAGCGCGACGTGGCCGAGCCGCTGCTGCTGGGCAGCGCGAAGACGAACTTTGGCCACACCGAGGCTGCCGCAGGTGTCGCGGGCGTGATGAAGGTCGTGCTGGCGATGCGCGAGGGCGTGCTGCCGCCGAGCTTGAACTACACCGGTCCGAACCCGTACATCGATTTCGACCGTGAGCACCTGGAGGTCGTGGAGGATCCGCGCGAATGGCCGGAGTACTCCGGCCGCGCCATCGCCGGCGTGTCCGGTTTCGGCATCGGTGGCACGAACGCGCACGTGGTCATCGCGGCGCCGGACCTGGAAGAAGAAGCCGCGGCGGGCATCGGGGCGGCCGGCGCAAACTCCGCAGCCCCCATCGGCCTGGACCGCGAGGACTCTGCGGGCGAGGCCCCGCGCGTGCTGCTGCCCGTCAGCGGGCTGCTGCCTTCCCGCCGCCGCCAGGCCGCGGAAACACTGGCCGCGTACCTGGAGCAGAACAAGGAATCCTTCACCAAGGCAGGCGATGAGGCCGACCAACTGCGCGGTGTAGCCCTCGCGTTGGCTGGCCACAACCACGGCCGTTCCCGCGGCGTGGTTTCCGCCGCCACCTTCGACGAAGCCATCGCCGGGTTGCAGCGCATCGCCGCTGGCAAGCAGGGCGCGACGGTGAAGACTGCCGACTCGCCCTCGGCAAATGGTCCGGTATGGGTGTTCTCCGGCTTCGGCTCGCAGCACCGCAAGATGGCCAAGGACCTTTACGAGCTCTCCGAGTTCTTCGCCGCCCGCCTGGACGAACTGGACCAGGTTGTGCTGGCGGAATCCGGCTGGTCCTTCGTTGACATGGTGCTGGACGACGAGCAGAACTACGACACGGAGCGCGCCCAGGTGGGCATCACCTGCGTGCAGATTGCGCTGAACGACCTCATGCGTGCCCTGGGGGCCAAGCCCGCCGCCGTCGTCGGCCAGTCCATGGGCGAGATCGCGGCGGCCTACGCCGTGGGCGGCATCACCGCCGAGGAAGCCGTGCGCACCGCCTGCCACCGCGCCCGCCTGATGGGCGAGGGCGAGCGCCTGTTGCCAGAGGACAAACAGGGCGCCATGGCTGTGGTCGAGTTCGGTGTGGAAGAGCTCGCTACCTTCACCTCCGAGCACCCCGAATACGCCCAGGTGGAGCCCGCCGTGTACGCCGCGCCGGGCATGACCACCGTCGGCGGCCCGGCAGAGCCGGTGCAGAAGCTGGTGGAATACCTGGAGGGCGAGGGCAAGTTCGCCCGCCTGCTGAAGGTCAAGGGCGCAGGCCACACCTCGATGCTGGATCCGATTCTGGGCGAGCTGCACTACGAGATCAGCGACCTGGATCCGCAGCCGATCCACACCCCGCTGTACTCCACCGTGGACCGTGGCCGCGTGTACCAGCCAGGTGAGGTCGTTCACGATGCCGAGTACTTCCTGCGCTGCACCCGCCAGCCTGTCTGGTTCTCCGAGGCGACGGGCAAGCAGTTCGACGATGGTTACCGCACGTTCATCGAGTTCTCCCCGAACCCGGTGGCTTTGATGCCGCTGATGAACAACTCCTTCGCGCACAACGCCAGCGATTCCAAGCTGATGTTCCTGCTCAAGCGCAAGGAGCCGGTTGCCCAGACCCTGCTGTCCACCCTCGCGGAGCTGTACGTGCAGGGCGCGGACCTGGATCTGAAGGCCCTGGCCGGTGGCCAGCGCGCCACCCTGCCGAAGGTGCCGGGCACGCAGTGGAACCTGCAGCGCCACTGGACGAGCGCCCGCCCGTCTTCCGGCTCTGCCGTGGATCTGCCGGGCACGCGCGTGGATCTGCCCGACGGCCGCGTTGTCTTCAGCGTGCCGGCCGAGGATGTGCCGAGCATCGAGCTGCTGGCCGAAGCTGCGGCGGAGGTGCTGGCCGACGGCGCCACGGTGGCCGCCACCCGCGACCACGCCCCGCTGCCGACGGCGGGCCAGCTGACGACCATCGCCGCCGGTTCCCTCGGCGGCTGGTCCCTGTCCGTCTACGCCGCCGATGCGCCCGGTGCACAGTCGATGCCGCTGGTCGCGGAGGCCTTCGTCGCCACTCTCGGTGGTGCGGTTGGGGCTCTTGGCGCTGGGGGTACTGACGCCGCCGCGGCCTCTGCCTCCGCGAAGGCCAGCGAGGCGCCGAACGCCTCCGCCGCTGACGCTTCCACAAAGGAGAGCGCGGGCAACGCACTGCCCGAGGTAGACGAGTCTGCTGACCGCTGGGATCCGAACTCCGGCGAGTCCGCCGGGGATCGCTTGCGCGCCATCGTCTCCGAATCCATGGGCTACGACATCGAGGATCTGCCGGGCGAGTTGCCGCTGATCGACTTGGGCCTGGATTCCTTGATGGGCATGCGCATCAAGAACCGCGTGGAGTACGACTTCGACCTGCCGCCGCTGCAGGTTCAGGCACTCCGCGATGGCTCGGTGGATGACGTGATCGCGCTCGTGGAGCAGATGATTGCAGAGCGTCACACAAGCGCTGACGGCGCCGATGCTGCCGACGGTGCTGAGGCCGCTGCCGGGGGAGAAGGTGGCGTCACTAAACAAGACGGTAGCGAAGAAGATGGCGCAGAAGACGGTGCTGCGACCGACTACACCGCGACCGGCGGCGGCGTGGCACCACGCGACGCGAGCGAGCGCCTGGTGTTTGCGACCTGGGCAAAGGTTACCGGCAAGGCCGCCCAGGGCGTGACGAGCCAGCTGCCGAGCATCGATGAGGAGCAGGCGCGGGGCATTGCGGAGCGTCTGTCCGAGCGCTCCGGGGCGGAGGTCAGCGCCGAGGATGTGCTGGCCGCCGAAACCCTCGAGCCGCTGAGCGAGAAGGTGCGCAGCAGCCTCGAAAGCGAAGTGGAGGGCAACATCCGCGTGCTGCGGGCACGCCCAGAGGGCAGCACTCAGCCTGCGGTGTTCCTGTTCCACCCGGCAGGTGGCTCCTCGGTGGTGTACGCGCCACTCATGCGCCGCCTGCCGGAGGACGTGCCGGTCTACGGCGTAGAGCGGCTGGAAGGTGAGCTGGCTGACCGCGCTTCGGCCTACCTCGAGGAGATCATCGAGCTGGCCGACGACCGCCCGATTCTGCTGGGAGGCTGGAGCTTCGGTGGCGCCCTGGCGTACGAAGTTGCCCACCAGCTGGGCAAGCGCGCCGCGGCTGGCGAAACGAGCGCGGAGGTCGAGCGCATCGTACTGCTGGACACCGTGCAGCCGAAGAACCCCGCCCCGGATACGAAGGAGGAAATGCACGCGCGCTGGGATCGCTACGCGGCGTTCGCGCAGAAGACCTACGGCCTGCCGCTAGAGGTTCCGCACGAGCTGCTGGACCAGCAGGGCGAGGGCGTGATGATGCAGATGTTCCAGCAGTTCTTGACCTCCCCGGAGGCGAAGGGAATGGGGCTGCCCGCGGGCGTGCTGGAACACCAGCGCGCCAGTTTCGTGGACAACCGCATCCTGGAATCCCTCGACTTCCGGGCCTGGGCGGACGTGAAGGCACCCGTCACGCTGTTCCGCGCGGAGCGGATGCACGACGGCGCGATCGAGCTGGAACCTGCCTACGCCGAGGTGGCTCCGGACGGTGGTTGGGGCGAAATCGTCAAGGATCTGGAGATCGTCCAGCTGCGCGGCGACCACCTGGCTATTGTGGACGAGCCAGAGATCTCTAAAGTGGGACGTGTGATCGCCAAGCACATTGCGGATGGCGCCTAGCTGAAACACACACGGCGACTAAATAGATAGCCCCTTAGTAGAAGGGGTTTGTCGAATACGAAGGGACTTTCACTGTGACTGCTGCCGATGAGGGAGCAACCGCCGCCAACGGCACCGAAGCCACCGGCGCCACCGCCGAGAAGCTGGCGGAGCTGCACCGGAGGTTGGAACAGGCGCAGGACCCGGGCTCCGAGAAGGCCAAGGCCAGGCGCGACGAGGCTGGGTTGACCACGCCCCGCCAGCGCATCGACGCGCTGCTGGACGAGGGCACGTTTGTGGAGATCGGCGCGCTGGGGCGCACCCCCGGCGAGGAGGATGCCCCCTACGGTGACGGCGTGGTCACCGGCTACGGTCGGGTCGGTGGCCGCACCGTGGCAGTGTACGCCCACGATAAGACGGTGTACGGCGGCTCGGTGGGCGAGACCTTCGGTAAGAAGGTCTGCGAGGTCATGGACATGGCCATCCGCATCGGCTGCCCGGTCATCGGCATTAACGATTCCGGCGGCGCCCGCATTCAGGATGCCGTGATGTCCCTGGCGATGTATTCCGAGATCTCCCGCCGTCAGTTGCCGCTGAGCGGCCAGTCCCCGCAGATCTCTATCCTGCTCGGCCCGTCCGCCGGCGGTGCCGTGTACGCCCCCGTGACCACCGACTTTGTGGTGGCAGTCGAAGGCCGCACGCAGATGTTCGTGACGGGCCCGGCGGTTATCGAATCGGTGACGGGCGAGAAGATTTCGATGGAAGAGCTCGGTGGGGCGCGTCAGCAAGCCCGCAACGGCAACGTCTCCTACGTCGCAACCAGCGAGGAAGACGCTTTCAACTACGTCAAGGACCTGCTGGACTTCCTACCTTCCAGCTCTTTCGACGAGACCCCGGAGTTCTGGGCGCCGAACGACGAGCTCACCGAACGCGACTTCGAGCTGAACGACATCATCCCGGACGATCCGAACGCGGGCTACGACATCATGGAGGTGCTCACCCGTATCTTCGACGACGACAACGTGCTGGAGGTGCAGGGCGACTACGGCTCCAACGTCGTCACCGCCTTCGCACGCATCGACGGCCATGCGGTGGGCGTGGTGGCCAACCAGCCGATGGAGCTGGCCGGTTGCCTGGACGCCGACGCTGCGGATAAGGCCGCGCGTTTTATCCGTATTTGTGACGCCTACAATGTCCCCCTCGTCTGGGTCGTGGACACACCCGGGTACATGCCCGGCGTGGAGCAAGAGAAGGCCGGCCTGATTCACCGTGGAGCGAAGCTGGGCTTCGCCACCGTGGAGGCGACGGTTCCTAAGGTAACCGTGGTAGTGCGAAAGGCCTTCGGCGGTGGCTATGCCGTAATGGGCTCGAAGAACCTGGGCGCGGACATCAACCTGGTGTGGCCGACGGCGCAGATCGCCGTGATGGGCGCGGAGGCCGCCGTGGTGATGATGCAGGGCAAGGCCCTGGCCGCCATGCCGGAGGAGCAGCGCCCGGCGGCGAAGAAGATGTTCATGGACTTCTACAATGCGAACATGACCAGCCCTTATGTGGCGGCCGAGCGCGGCTACGTGGACTCCGTCATCACCCCGGACCAGACCCGAATCCGCCTGCGCCAGGCGATGCGCCAGCTGCGCAACAAGCAGGTGGTGGATACTCCGAAGAAGCACACCATCATGCCGATGTAGTCAGCTGCCCTACAGGCCGATGTTGGTTCCTGCGGGCAGTTTCAGCGTGTCTGCCTTCACGAAGTAGGTGTGCATCGTGCCGTTCGTCATCTCCAGGTGATCGGAGAGAGCGTCCGGCGTGCCGAGGCCGATCTTCTTGGCAGCTTCCTGCAGCTCCTTCGGCGCCATGTTTGCGTCGATGGGCAGCGGGATCAGCGGCAGCCCGGCCACGCGCGGCGTGACCTCCAGTGAGCTCACCACGATGTGGAAGTTCCCAGTCAGCGTGGTGGTCTGCCCCGGGCCGGTGCGCTGCCAGATGCCACCTTCCGGACCTGCACCTGCGGTGGGGAACTGCACGGACAGGTTCGTCAGAACGGCCTTGTCGGCATCGATGCGCAGCGCCGGCTTCGGACCTTGCGGAGTGGACTGTTGAATCAGCGACATCTTCACGTGCCCCAGCAGGCGCGTGTTATCCGCCTTGATGATGTACGTACCCTGCTGGATAGGTTTTTCGCCCTCGATCGGCCCCGGTGGGGTGAGGTCCATCCGCAAGTCCTCCGGCACCTCGGGCGGTGGCGGAGGCGGCAAATCCGGCAGTGGCGGCGGAGGCGGAAGCTGCAACTGCGCCTCGGCGCTTGGCGTGGACTCGACAGTTAGCGCCGCCACCAGCCCGCACATCGACGCTACCGCGACGACGGCCTTCGCAGCGCTGGAGCTGCCGCGTTTACGCTGCTTGCTCATCTACCTTCCTCTTCTTGCCTTTGTTCTTGCCCTTGCCGTTCTTTTTGACGCCCTTAGGCGCCCTTTCTTCATCCGTCCACGACAGCGCCAGGGCTCCGCCGATCACGGCGCACAGGGTGCCCAGAACGAAGCCGCCGATATTCGACATAGGCAGAGCCACGATGCCGAGGATCAGGGAGGCCACGCCCGTGAGCAGGCGAGTATCCGGCTTGAACCACGTCATGAGTGCCGAGGTGATCAGCAACGCGCCGATCAGAAGTGTGGATACGCCAGAGATCGTGGATACCTGGATGACGATGTTTGATACCTCGAAGGACAGGTATGCCGGGACGATCATGATGATGCCCGACAGCAGCATGAAAAGCCCTGCTGCAAATGGGCGCTGGCGGCGCCAGTTGCCGAAGCCGCGGGTGTTCTTGATCGCGGGAACGTCCTGTGCTTCAGCACCCTGGTCGGCGTCTGCCTCTAGGTCTGACTGCAGGTCGTCATCCAGGTCGGGGTCGTAGTTCGGATCTAGCTCTGGGTTCGTGTTGGGATCCGTGCCGGAGTTAGCACTCGGCATTGTCGTTATCCACAATCGCGATCTTGCTGCCGCCCGCGGTCATCTTGTCCGCCGACAGAGAGCTCGCCTCGATGCCCTGGCCCTTCGCAGTCAGGGAATCGGCAACGATTCCCCAGGCGCCATCCGGGGCGTCCTTGTCGACCTTGCCCGCATTAATGCCGATCTGCGGTTTGACCAGAGTCAGGTCGCCCGTTAGCTTGCGGGCGCCGATCAGCATGTTCTCCGCGGAGAAGTTCTGTCCGGGAACGGTCATTTGGAACTTCTTATCCCCAACGCCCGGAATCTTGATCGGTGCCGTCATACAGACGTCGGTCACCTTGGCATCCTTGATGCGCAGTCGGGAGATCGCCTGGTCGCCATTGTGCATTTTGTCGACGTCGGTGAAGAGGTCGAAGCCTTTACCGTCCAGCTCCCCGACATGCATGTTGAAGATGGTGCCGGAGAGCGCCAGGTGAGCCGACACGCCGCCCTGGGCGACTGCGACGCCCATGCCTGCGGTGGCCAGCAATCCCACGCCGAGGATTGATGCGAAACGTAGTTTGCGAGTATGTCCCATGCGGGTGATCTTAAACACACTTTTGGGCAAGTGGGAGGTTTTTTATCTAAAAAGATCTGATAGTTCTAATAATTTTTCTCGCAAACTCGAGAGTGCACGAGTTATTCGCTCAAGAGTTAAGAGACTACTGAAAGGGTGCGGGTTGGAGCTAGGGGCGTCATTAAGAAACGGTCTTATCGCGCCGCATGGCGGCGAAGGCGGTGACGAGGGCAATGAGAGTCAACAGCATCAACCACCCGATAAACAAGCCCCAACCGTGGGCGAAGAAGTAACCGGAGACCCAACCGATGAGAGAAGAGCCGAGGTAGTAGCTCAAGATGTACAAGCTGGAAGCTTCGGCGCGATCCTGCTCGGCGACCTCGCCGACCCACGCGCTGGCGATCGAGTGGGCGGGGAAGAAAGTAGCGGTGAAGATCAGCACTGCCACCAGCGTGGTGGCGACGGTCGGGATGAAAGCCAACAAGAGGCCTGCGAGAGCCATGGCGATGCAGGCGACCACGACCTTCGCCTGACCATAGCGGTTCACCAGCTTGCCGGTGCGCGTGGAGGTCCACGTGCCCGACAGGTAGATGACGAAAACCAGCGCGGCCAGGGATTCCGGCAGGCCGAAGGTATTAATCAGCCGGAAGGTCATGTAGTTGTACATGGAAACGAAGCTGCCCATCAGGAGGAAAGGCAACAGGAAGAGCTTCAGCAAGATCGGGTCGCGCAGGTGGTTGGCGAAAGCATGCACCTCGTGTGACAAGGTGATCTTCTTCGGGGTGAAGAAGCGCTGCTGTGGCAGCACCCAGGTAGTCACAAGGGCCATCGAGAACGCGAAGAGAGCGCTGAGCAGGGTGGCTATGCGCCAGTCCGTAAACTCCAGCGTGATGCCCGGGATCAGCCTGCCGATCAGGCCGCCCAGCGAGTTGCCCGCAATATAGAACCCCATGATGCGGGGAAGGTAGCTGCGGTCGATCTCCTCGGAGAGGAAAGCCATGGTTACAGCTGGGACGCCCGCCACCGCGAAGCCCTGCAGCAGGCGCAGCGCGATGATCGACTGGATCGAGGGTAGGGCGACCAAGGCGATGGAAAGGAGGGTGGCTGCCAAGACAGATGCCTGGATCACGCGGCGGCGGCCGAAGCGCTCGGAAACCACGCTGAGCGGAATGACCATGAAAGCCAGGCCGCCCGTGGTGGCGGAGACGGTCAGTGCGGCCAGTGAGGGCGAAATGCCGAAGTCTTCCGACAGTGCCGGGAGGACAGCCTGGGTGGCGTACAGAGCGTTGTATGAGGCCAGGCCTGAACACAAGGAGGCGATAAGTGCCATCTTGTAGCCCTTATCTTCCGGGGTGAGGGGGCGAACGTCTGTGGTGTTCGCAGTGTCTGCAGTGTCTGCGAGGGTGTCCGTCACCGATGAAGGTCCTTCCTGCGAGTCTGGGCGGTTCTCTAGCGGCGCATGTTCACAATCGATGTGTCTAGTGTGACGCAACCAGTATCAATTCACTAAATGCAATAAATAGCTTTAGTTGTCCCGGCTAGCGCATATGCTGAAGTGTGGGCGTCGATAAGAAGGGCAAGAAGGAAGGTACAGAGCGTGAAAGACCTAACGTGGCTCCTGGACCTGGCTGAAACCCAGAACATGGTGGATACGTCGCTGCGCCTGGGGATCAGTCAGTCGGCGCTTTCGCGGAGGCTATCGGCGCTGGAAAGAGAGCTCGGTGCGGAGCTGTTCGACCGCAACGGCAGGCACCTCGCCCTCAACGAATGCGGAGCCGCGCTGGCCAGGTATGCCCGCGAGGCCGACGAAGCGTGGCAGCGGGGAGTCGACGAGGTACACCGGCTGATGGATCCGGAGCGGGGAACCGTGCGCGTGGACTTCATGCACTCGCTGGGAACGTGGATGGTGCCGCAGCTGCTGCGGGAGTTCAGAAACGCGCACCCGCAGGTGAAGTTCGAGCTGGTGCAAGGCGCCGCACGGCCACTGACGGACCGTGTAATTGCGGGGGAATCCGATGTGGCGATGGTGGGGCCGAAGCCCCATGCGCTGGTGGAGGCTGGCGAAGTGCGATGGCAGCAGCTGGCCACCCAGAGGCTGGCAATGGCGGTGCCGACGAACCACCGCTGGGCGGGGCGCACAAGCATTAGCATCGCAGAGGCCGCGGACGAGCCCTTCGTGGCCATGCTGCCGGGGTACGGAACCCGTATGCTGTTGGACGATCTGGCGGCCGCGGCGGGCTTCCGGCCACGCCTGGTATTTGAGTCGATGGAGCTGACCACGATGGCGGGACTGGTAAGCGCCGGACTGGGCGTGGCCCTGCTGCCGATGGGGGACCCGAATCTGGTGGTCGCGGGCATAGAAATGCTCCCCCTCGAGGAAGACCGCGAGAGGGAGCTGGGAATGGTCTGGAGCGCACGGGCTCGGTCGGCGCCCGCCGCCGAGGCGTTCCGCGCGTTCGTCGTGGACCAGGCGGTCCGGCGCGACGGCAGGCTGCGCTTCGGCTAGGCGCTGAACCTTAAGCGCCGATGGTGCCGAAGTCGTCCTTCCAGGCAACCACGGTGGCCGGGCGGGCGATGGAATCGCCGCCATCCGGCCAGTGGGAGGTAGAGGTCTTGACGGTGGCCTCTTCGTCCTCACCCGGGTGCTGAACGTTGACGATCACGCGCTTGTCGAAGACCAGCGGGCCACAGGTCTCGGCGCCAGCCGGGACAGTCAGGAACTGCTTGGTCAGACCGCGGGTCTCGCCCTCCAGGGCGACAGCGAATAGGCCGTCATTGGACTCCAGGGCGTTGCCGTCGGTGGAAACCCACAGGTTGCCGAAGGAGTCGAAGGTGACGTTGTCCGGGCAGGAGATCGGGGAGACCTTGGACTTGTCGAAGCCGCCGAAGTAGGTCTCGGCCTCGTCCGGGTCACCACAGACAAGCAGCAGGTTCCACTTGAGTTCCTCGCCGGTGAAGTCGTCCTCGATCTCGAGAACCATGCCGTTCTTGTTCTCCTTGATCGGGGCGTACTCCTTGACCTCTTCGTAGTCCTTGCCCTCTTCCTGCACGCCGCGGTACTTGTTGTTGGTCATCGCAGCGTAGATCTTGCCGGTGGTCGGGTGCGGCTCGACATCCTCCGGGCGGTCCATCTTGGTAGCGCCGACCTTGTCGCCAGCCTCACGGGTGTAGATGATGACCTCTTCAGCGGACATGCCGTCGACGTGCGACTCGGCGGAGCCGTCCTCCTTGACGGTAACCAGCTTGATCCACTTGCCGGTGCCGTCGCACTCCTCGCCCTTTGGCGGGTTCTCCGGGTCGAAGTCCTTGTTGTTGCCCTCGAAGGTGGCAACGTATAGGGTGCCCTCGTCCAGGATCTTCATGTTCTCTTCGCGATCCTTGTCGGTGTTGCCGCTGCGGATCTTGCGGGAGGAGACGAACTTGTAGATGTACTCGAAGCGGGAGTCGTCGCCGGAGTACGCAACCACGGTGCCGTCGTTGGTGACGTGGATGTTGGAGCCCTCGTGCTTGAAGCGGCCCAGAGCAGTGTGCTTCACCGGGGTGGACTTCGGATCCCACGGGTTTACCTCAACCACGTAGTTGAAGCGGTTCGGCTCGTTGGGCTCCTTGGTCACGTCGAAGCGGTCGTAGTGCTTCTCCCACTGACGAGCGGTCTTGGCATCCTCGATGCCGTAGCGGCTCAGGCGCTCGCGGACCTTCTCGTCCTTAACGTTCTCGCCACCAGCGAAGTACTGGTCAACGTTCTCCTCGCCGGAGAGGATGGTGCCCCACGGGGTCACGCCACCGGAGCAGTTGTTGAAGGTTCCCTTGACGATCTTGCCTTCCTTGTCGTCAGAGGTCTTCACCAGCTTGTGGCCAACAATCGGGCCACGCAGCTCGAACTCGGTGTTGCCGGTCAGGCGACGGTTGTACTTGCCCATGACAGGCTTGAGCTTGCCGTCCTTGTCGTTGCCCTCAACCTCGACGATGGACATGCCGTGGTTGGCCAGCTCGATGTCCACGTGCTCCTTGGAGGGGTTCTCCAGGTCGTAGTCCGGGATCATCTGCTGCGGGGTGGTGTACTCGTGGTTAGAGACCAGCAGGAAGCGGTTGTCCTCGCCCTCGATCGGCAGCAGTGCCGCGAAGTCGCAGTTGAAGCCGTACTGCTTAGCGGCCTGCTCCGCGGTCTGGTTGTCTACGTCGAACTCCTCGGCGCCTTCCTCGACCGGGTCGCCCCAGCGGATAACAACCTCGGACTTGTAGCCGGCCGGAACAACAACCTCGTCCTTGGTGTTCGGCTCGACCATTTCGAACTTCAGGCCGTCCGGAGCGTCTGCGCTGTTGCCGGAACCGCCATTGTTCTCGCCGTTGCTGCCCTTGGCGTTGTTGCCCTCACCGTTGTCGTCGCTGCAAGCTGCCAGGAAGGAAGCGCCGCCAACGGTGACCATGGCGGCACCACCGGCGCGCAGTGCGGTGCGGCGCGAGAAGGTGCCCTGGATCAGGTCCATGAAGTAGTTGTTGTCGGACTTGTTGTTCACCGGCTTGGAGCAAGCGTCGCCGCACTTGTACACGCAGGTGCGGTGGGAACGGCTGGACGTGAAGTCCATCTTCTTCAGCAGGTTGCGACCCTTAAGGCCCATGGGGATCTCTCCTCAGTGTTCGTCAGTGTTTGTCAGTCTTCGTCAGTAGCTAACTGCAGATGGCTTACAAGACCTTAAGCAACGCGAACGAACCTGACGTAGCGCGAAGATGTACGTCAGGTTAATTAAGCTGAAATGTGCTTCACTTGCCGAACATTCGGCCCATGCGCTTCA
The DNA here is from genome assembly GCF_027570065.1 of Corynebacterium evansiae. Lineage (NCBI taxonomy): Bacteria > Bacillati > Actinomycetota > Actinomycetes > Mycobacteriales > Corynebacteriaceae > Corynebacterium > Corynebacterium evansiae. The sequence continues at coordinate 64,552 of NZ_JAKMUT010000009.1, forward strand.
TACGCGACAGTCTGCGCAGCCGCCCGAGGCGGAACATTCCGCGCCAACCGAACAGCAACAGGCCGCTCATCACGGTGGCTACGATCATGAAAGACCAATGGGGGACCTCCCCGTGGCGCACGCCCCAGATCCCCAGCCCGGCGATCACGTTGACGATCCAGACCAACGCACCGGTGGAGAACTCGAAACCGCTGAAGCCCGTCCCCTTGGCGCCACCCGGTCGAACCACGCCGATCCACAGCAGAGCCCAGGCGATCGCCACACCGATGAGGAAAGGCCAGGAGGTATCCAGCCAGCCGCCGAAGCTCAGCGGCATCTCCGGAGTGTTGTGCGCAATGCGCGCCAGCAGCGCAAACAGCAGGACGGCGATCACGTCGAGAAACAGCGCAACCCCCGGCGATCGCTGGGTGGTGCCGGGGGTGTCTCCAGTGGAGGTGCTATCGAGGTTGCTCATGCCCCTAATCTTACTGTGCCTAGTTGGCCTAGTTTAGCCTTAGCGTGCCCTGCCGACGGGTTCTTCCTGCCTTTCTTCTTGACGCCCCGTCTCCGCCGCCGCATCGTCAGCATTGCCTTTGGGGTTGACCATCTTGGTAGCGAAGAAGACGATCCAGCCAACCAACGCGAGGCCGACGAAGCTGAGCATGCGGAAGACGATGACGGCTCCGAATGCCTGGACGGAGGTCAGGGTGCCGAACCCGACCAGGGCACTGGTCAGTGCAACATCCACCGGCCCAAGTCCGCCGGGGGTGACCTGCGCTTGCCCCACCAGCTTGGCGGTGAGGAAGGCCAGCACCACGCCCGCGATGGGTGGGGTGGCGCCGATGGCGTAGATGCAGGCCAGCAGGCAGAGGATCTCGAAAACCCAGTTGCCCAGGCTGGCGGCGATTGCGGCGGCGAGCTTGGTCAGCGGCAGTTCCACGGCCGACAGCTGGCGGGAGAACCCGCGGACGCTGTCGGTGAAGCGGTCGACGGGCTTGCCGCGACGGGCGTTGAAAGTCCGCAGTCGGTTGACTAGCCAACGCTCCACCTTGTCCCGGTTCTTTGCCACCCAGTTGGTGAGAATCGCCAGCGCGACGAGGGCGACCAGGGACATGGCCAACGTCAAGGGCTTCACTGTCAGCCCCAGGAAGAAGACTGCGCCGATGGCCAGGATCGCCATGCCGCCGCCAGCCAGCGCGCCGGAGAGCAGCATGTACCAGCTGGCAATGACGGGAGTGGCTCCCCACTTGAGCTGCTCGCGGAAGATCATGGCTGCCGACAGTGCGGGCCCGCCGGGGAAAGTCGAGGACCAGGCGTTAGCTGCCAGCCCTAGCGAATTGGCGCTGATGCGCTTCACCTTCACCCCGGCGCTGCGCAGCAGCACCACCATCACCTCGGCCTGCGCGACCATAGAGGCAGCGAGAGCCAGGATGGCCAGACCGATCCAGCGCTTGTCGGCGTGGGCCAGCTCGCGCCAGCCGTCGCCGATGAAGTGCAGGTGCTCCCGGGCGAGGAAGGCGATGATGGCAATCAGCGCCAGGCAGAGCAGAGTCCTGACTTCTGTGCGCCGCCACAATTCACGCATTAGCGCTCGCCCCCGCCGTCGGCATTATTGCGGCTTTCTTCGACGCGCCGCATCAGCTCCGCGAAAGGCAGGTTCCGCTGACGTGCGGGAGCCTCACCGGGGTGCTGGGCGGGCACGGGGGCGATGGCGTCCACACCAGAAAGTTCCGCAACCGTCACCCGCGACGAACGGGCAGCAGGCGTTGCCTCGTGCGGCGAGGATTCCAGCTGCTCGTTGTGCCCAACCTTCTCCGACAGGCGCTTGACCCACTTGGGAGCCCACCAGTTGTCGGTGCCCAGCAGGTGCATGACGGACGGAACGAGGAGCATGCGGATGATTGTGGCGTCGAGGAGTAGAGCGATGACCATGCCGAAGGCGATGTACTTCATCATCACGATCGAGGAGAACCCGAAGGCACCGCAGACCACGATCATGATCAGCGCGGCGGCGGTGATGATGCTGCCGGTGGTGGCCGTGCCGAAGCGGATCGCCTGATCCGTCGACGCGCCACGGGCGCGGGCCTCCACCATGCGGGAGACCAGGAACACCTCATAGTCGGTCGAGAGACCGAAGACGATGGCGATGATCAGTACCAGCACCGGCGAGGTCAGCGGCCCGGCGGTGAAGTTGAACATGTCCGCGCCGTGGCCGTCGACGAAGATCAGCGTCAACAGGCCGAGGGTCGCGCCGGTGCCCAGGATGTTCATGATCACGGCCTTGGCCGGAATGATCAGCGAGCCGAAGATCATGGCCATCAGCACGAAGCTGACCAGCACGATATACAGCAACATCCACGGCAACTTCTCGAACAGCGCGTCGATGGACTCGACCTCCAGGGCCGGGGTGCCGGCGACGTACACGTTGGCGCCGTCGACGTTGATGTCCTCCAGAGCATTGACGATGCGGTCGTTATCATCGCGGTCTGCAATGCCGGTGGACAGCACCGTCACGTCGTCCTTCGTGGGGCGCGAGACCTGGAACGGGGCCGTCAGCCCCGGAACCGCGTTGGCCTCCTTGTAGACCGCAGCCACGGTCTTGGAATCGCCCTCGATGACCAGCTTGATCGGGTCGGTGCGGAACTGCGGGAACTTCTCGGTGAACTCCTCCTGGTTCACGCGCGTCTGGTTCGACGGCGGCAGGTAGGTCTCGTTCATGCCACCCAGCTTGATGCCCGCAATCGGCACCGCCATCAGCAGCATGCCGCCGACGATCACGACCGTAAATAGCTTCGAGTGGCGCATGGCAAAGGCCGGGATACGGCCCCAAATGCCTTCGACCTGCTCGGAGCGGCGACGGGTCCGCTTCTTCTTAAACGACCACTTGTCGATGTTCGGCCCCAGCATCGCGAAGATACTCGGCAGCACAGCTACGGACAGCAGCGCGGCCAGACCCACAGCGGAGATCGCGCCGAAGGCCACGGACTTCAGGAAGGCCTGCGGGAAGATGAACAACCCGGACAGCGCCACGGCCACCATCGCAGCGGAGAAAACCACAGTCTTGCCCGCGGTGGCGGTGGTGTTGCGCACAGCGGTGCGGGTGTCGTGGCCCTCCGCCATCTCCTCGCGGAAGCGGGAGACCATGAACAGGCCGTAGTCGATGGCCAGGCCCAGGCCCAGCAGCGTGACCACGGACTGCGCGAACACGTTGATCTGCGTGAAGCTGGCCAGGATCGCCAGCACACCCATGGAGCCCAAGATCGACAGGCCGCCCACCAGCAGCGGCATAAACGCGGCGATCAGTCCGCCGAAAACGATCAGCAGCAGCAGGCCCACGGCGGGCAGTGCGTAGATCTCGGCACGGTGAATGTCGCCGGCCATGCCCTCGTCCAGGGAGTCCGAAACCGCCGTGGCGCCGGCGATCTTCACATCCACGCCCGGGGCGCTGATAGCCCGCAGGTCGTCCTCGATCTTGCGGAAGTTAATCAGCACATCGTCTTCGATGCCCTGCAGCCCGATGGAGGCGAAGGCCGCGGTGCCGTCCGGGTTGGCCATGGCCGCCGGGCCGCGGTTGAAGTAGCTGGTCACACCCCCGATTTCGTCGGGGTGATCCTTGCGCAGCTGCTCGATCTGCTGGGTGATGGACTGCTTGACCTCGTCCGAGGTTGCAGACCCCGGCTTATCGCCGGTGACCATCAGGATGACATCCCCGTTGGCGTCACGACCAAAAACCTCTTGCTCGATCTGCGCAGCCTTCGTGGACTGCGAGTTCGGGTCGTCCCACCCCTCCTGGCTCATCCGGTCGGCCAGTTTCAGCCCGGCGACGACATACAGCACCAGGATCGCCGCGATGATCACCAAAGGGATCAGCCGGCGGAACCGGTAGGCGACATCGCCCCAAGAGCTAAACAACGTGAGTGGTCCTTTCTATAACGCCAGAATTCCCTCTAGTCTACGAAGCCGACCAGGGCGAACAGCAAATTTTCCGGGGTGTGTTAGCTATTTCTTCCGCCACAGGTACTCGCGGATGATGTGTTCCTTGTCCAGGCCCTTGCCCTCAAACTTGGTGATCACCTGGCGATCCGTCAGCTGCGGAATGTCCGACTGGTCCTCGGGCCAGCCCAGGTATTCCAGCTGCTCCTCGACCTCTACCAGTTCGTCGATCCACTCTGCGTAGTCCGCGTGGTCGGTGGCGATGTGCAGAATGCCGCCCGGCTTGAGGCGGGAGGCGATCAGGTGCAGCGTGCCGGATTGCACGATGCGCCGCTTGTGGTGGCGGGCCTTGGGCCACGGGTCCGGGAAGTAGATGCGCACGCCGGATAGCGACTCTGGCGCGAACATACGCTGCAGAACTTCCACGCCGTCGCCGCGGATCATGCGCACATTGTGAACATCGCCGCGCACCACGGAACCCAGCAGCTTGGCCAGCCCGGGGCGGTAGAGTTCGACGGCGACGATGTTCTTGTCCGCTTCCAACGGCGCCATCGCGGCGGTCGAGGTGCCCGTTCCGGAGCCAATTTCCACAATTGTTTCGGCATCGCGGCCGAACCATTCGGGCAGGTCGATGACCTCGTCGGCGAGGACTTTGCCCAGCTTAGGCCAGTGTTCGTTCCACAGGGCCTCCTGGTTGTCGGTCAGGGTGCCGCGCCGGAAGCTAAAGTTTCCCAGTCGCGGATAGTCGCGACCGTCGTTAAACTCTGTCTGTAGTGGGCGGCCTGGGGGAAGGCTGCCTGGCGTGTTATCGGAATTATTCATCCAGACCATTCTTGCAGATGGCCTGCGGAATGTCTTAAGCCAAGTGGGGGAGCTAACAAAGATGTTGAAGACCATTTCGGTCATTGGCCCGGATGCGCGCGTGGTCGCCGAGTGCGCCGCGCAGTTGCGCACGCGGGTGGAAGCTAAGACAAGTTCAAGCACGGCGGGGGAGCGCTTCGAGGTTGTGGAGGGTGCTGGCCCGGAGCGACATCCCGATGTTGTTGTTGCGGCGGTGGGGCACGCCACCGCGGAGGATCGCGAGGTCGCCCGGGCCGTCGCGCAGGCTATGGGTGTGGTGTTGCTCTGGCCCTTTGGTAGTGACGCCCCCTCGTCTGAATGGGCCGACACCCCAGGCTGGGTCTGGTGCGAGGACGCGGACGAGGTGTGCGAGTGGATCCGGGAGCTGTGCGTCGATGTAAACGAGTGGGAGGTGCAGGCGCGCCGGGCGGATGCCGAACGGCTGGACCGGGTGCGCATCGCCACGCGGCTGAGCGCGACCCGGATCGCCCAGGAGGTGCTGGAGGATGCCGGCGCTGACAGGTTCGAGTATCTGCACGCTGTCTTCATGGCGCGGCTGCGCTTGGCGGTGCTGGAGCAGGGCGTGGTCTTCCCCGCGCTCCCAGAGGCGCAGGAGGATGCCCCGGCCCGGCCCGCCGCGGCGGTGGGCTCGCGGGCGAGTGTGGTGTTGGCCGCCGCGGCCGGCCTGGCGGCAGGGCTGGGGCTGGGAACGATGGTCGGCAGGCTTTCCGGGCCGGTGGTTGGCGTGATTGTTGGCGTGCTAGTGACTCTGGCGGTGGTGGGGGCGCGGCTGGTCATGCTGCGCTCCGAGGCGCTGAAAGCCCGCGCGGCAAAGGAAGACGCAGTACTTAGACAGCATTGGTCGGCAGTGGTGACGGAGGTGGTTGCCCGGTTGGAGATCCCGCCGGTGGCGCCCCGCATCCGCAGCCTGGCGATGGAGGCGAACTAATGGGTGACCTAATGGATATGGGCATGTTTGACTTCCCAGATGACGGGATCACACCGCAGAACCCTCTGGCAGATCTGATCGGCGCCCACGAGTTGCACGAGCTGCACGGCGGCGCGCCGGGCAACCCGGGCAGCCTGGGAGGCCTCGGCGGCGGGCTCGGCAGCGGGCTCGGCAGCGGGCTGACCGTCGAGTACGGCGGCCGCGAATACTACGTGGACGAACTCAACTCTCACGATCCCAACGCCCACGACCCCAATCGGGCGCCCGGCCAGCGCGGTGGCGCCCACTCAGGCGCCCACCCGGAAAGCCGCTCGGAAAGCCACTCTGGCGCCAGCCCGGGGAGCAACTCGAGCGCCGACCCAGGCGCCGACCCGGGCGCCCGCGCGTGGTACGGCAGCGGAGGCGTGGAAGAGTCCGTCACCATCGCCGACGACCAGGGAATGAGCATCCTCAGCGATACGGATGGCGACGGCAAAGTGGACTACGTCTCCTCAGTTTCCTACGACGGACAATGGTCAGCCTGGCGGTGGATAGAGACCGGTGAGGCCGAAGGGGCGTCACAAAGAAAGAACGACGATACCCCCGATCCGGGGAAGGGGCGATGGCAAACCGACGCCTGGAAATGCGTTGATCGGGGGGAATGGGGTTAGTCGGGGTGTGACGTACAACCACTGGCCACGGAACCAAACCACGGCCCCGGCGCTTCACGATAGTCTGGGGGTGGAAGGGATACCTGTGTCTTTGCACAGGCCCGGATAATTACAGATCACAGCTATATTGAATGCCCAAAAACCGCAGGATTTAGTAGAGTTAATAATGAATACAACCGGGTTTGAACTGGAAGTTTAAACCGACGGTCGGCTATTGAATGTTTGTGCATATTTGGCCGGGCCGGGTTGTGGGACACAAACACGTAGGGAGAAAATCGATGACCATTCGAGGGCTTGTCGGCGAGGCGCCCACCAAGAACCAGGAAATGCTGAACTGGATCGAGGAGGCCGTGGAGCTCTTCCAGCCAGAATCAGTCGTGTTCTGTGACGGCTCCGAGGAGGAGTGGAACCAGCTGGCAGAGCAGCTGGTCGAGCACGGCACACTGATCAAGCTGGACGAAAAGGCACAGCCGAACTCCTTCCTGGCGCGCTCCAACCCGTCTGACGTTGCGCGCGTGGAATCCCGCACCTTCATCTGCTCCAAGACTGAGGAAGACGCCGGCCCCACCAACAACTGGATGGACCCGGAGCAGATGCGTGCCGAGATGCGCGAGCACTTCTCCGGCTCCATGAAGGGCCGCCGCATGTACATCGTGCCTTTCTGCATGGGCCCGATTACCGACCCGTCCCCGAAGCTGGGCATCGAAATCACCGACTCCCCGTACGTGGTTATGTCCATGCGCATCATGACCCGCATGGGTAAGGAAGCCCTGGACAAGATCGGCGAGAACGGCGAGTTCGTGAAGGGCCTGCACTCCGTGGGCGCTCCGCTGGAGCCGGGTCAGGAAGACTCCACCTGGCCGTGCAACGACACGAAGTACATCACCCACTTCCCGGAGGATCGCGAGATCTGGTCCTACGGCTCCGGCTACGGCGGCAACGCCATCCTGGCTAAGAAGTGCTACGCGCTGCGCATCGCCTCCGCCATGGGGCGCGACGAGGGCTGGATGGCAGAGCACATGCTGATCCTGAAGCTGATCAGCCCGGAGGACAAGGCCTACTACATCTGTGCTGCCTTCCCGTCCGCGTGCGGCAAGACCAACCTGGCCATGATCCAGCCGACCATCCCGGGCTGGCGGGCAGAGGTCGTCGGCGACGACATCGCATGGCTGCACTTCGGTGAGGATGGTCGCCTGTACGCCGTGAACCCGGAGAACGGCTTCTTCGGCGTGGCACCGGGCACCAACTACGCTTCCAACCCGATGGCCATGAAGTCCATGGAGCCGGGCAACACCCTGTACACCAACGTGGCCCTGACCGACGACAACAACGTCTGGTGGGAGTCCAAGGAAGGCGAGCCGCAGCACCTCATCGACTGGCTGGGCAACGAGTGGACCCCGGATTCCGGCAACAAGGCCGCACACCCGAACTCCCGCTACTGCGTGCCGATCGAGCAGTGCCCGGTTGCCGCACCGGAGTTCAACGACCCGAAGGGCGTGCCGGTTTCCGCCATCCTGTTCGGCGGTCGCCGTGCGGACACCGTGCCGCTGGTGACCCAGGCTCGCGACTGGAACCACGCCACCTTCATCGGCGCCACCCTGGCTTCCGGCCAGACCGCCGCTGCTGCGGAGGCTGCCGTTGGCTCCCTGCGCCACGACCCGATGGCCATGCTGCCGTTCATCGGCTACAACGCGGGTGACTACCTGCAGCACTGGATCAACATGGGCAACAAGGGCGGCGACAAGATGCCGGAGGTCTTCCTGGTGAACTGGTTCCGCCGTGGCGAGGACGGCCGCTTCCTGTGGCCGGGCTTCGGCGAGAACTCCCGCGTGCTGAAGTGGATCATCGACCGCATCGAGGGCCGCGTGGAGGCCGACGAGACTGTTGTTGGCTACACCGCTCGCTTCGAGGACATCGACACCGATGGCCTGAAGGAGACCGAGGAGGACATCCGCGAGGCTCTGGCTGTGAACCCGGCTGACTGGGAGCGTGACCTGGCCGACAACGAGGAATGGCTGAAGTTCCTGGGTCCGAAGGTTCCGTCCGAGGTCTGGGACGAGTTCAAGGGCCTGAAGGAGCGCGTGGAGGCTGCGAAGTAGCTGTTAGTTGCGCCTGATGGCGCTGCGCTGTGTAGCGCGGGTAGCTCGCGTGTAGCGCTGGTAGCTCGCGTCCGCGAGCGTGCTGGCGCTAGGCGCAGAAATAGGCGAAGCGCCGGGAGGAAAACCTCCCGGCGCTTTCTTTGTGCCCAGGCCTCTGGGGGCTGTGTTTGTTAAACCGTCCCAGCGCCGTTTCTGCGCGCCGCGCCGCCACTTCCTCCTTCGGCTAACTCCAGGGCTAGGGTTAAATGTCGGAAAAGTTGCAAAACGTAAAATTCGGCGCACACCTCTGGTTGAAGAAAACGCTCTGACCAGGCATTTTATGTAGATGAAAAATGTACCCAATAACGTTTTGCAACTTTTACGACATTTAAGCCGAAGTCCCAGCCGACTGGGAGCACGACCAGGCCGACAGCGAGGAACGACTGGAGTTCCAAGGGGCGAAAAACTCGTCCACACGGTATTTGGCAACAATGTTGGTGTTGAAGATTTACGTCATGGTGGCGATGGCTTCGCTGCCGTTAGTGGTTATGTTTACCTGTACAGGTGCGGTGTAATCGTTGTAGATTCCTGCGCGAATAGTTGCGTGGTGCCAAACGGAGCAGGGGGCTCAAAGATGGATAGCCGGGAGACTCTTATTTAGTTGAATAAGAAGGCTAAAATCGGTAAGAACCCGTCCTAACCGAAGAACTCCGTCTTGCTAATACTCATAAACGCGCCCTTACCAGTTTTTGCGTTCCAACACGTCATGCCGTTGTATTCCGAGTGGCAGACATGGTCGCCGAAGTAAATGGTCTTGCCGTAGGGCACATCCTCGATTTCTGAACCGCCATCATCGGGAGCGTAAGGCGGCACATCGTCCCTTGGCATGAGTTTCCAGTTCTTGAAATCCACCCACCAGTTTGCACCAACGGTTTTGCTGTATCCGTAGGGTTTCGTATCGCGGTAAGAGGGAATTCCACATCCTGCGAAAGAAGCGTCTACTGCACACTTGATATTTCCGCTTGGTGACTGAAATACCGCCCGGTCGTGCAGGTAAGACTCCTTATAGCGCCTTACAACCGTTGCTTCGAGAGCATCCGAAGGAATCGGCCCACCGGCCTTCGCGTAAGCGCCTTCGGGGAGGTCCTTATTCGCGGAAGCCGAGGCGTCGCCATCAGGATTGGGTTTGTTGCCTTCCTTTCTGTCACCCTTCTTCACGTAACCCGCAGGCAGATCGGAATTAGGCTTTTTCCCCTTCTTTTTCTTACTTTTATCCTTGCTATTGGAGCTATCGGATTTCGCGGAAGATTCGCCGGATCCGAAGTTAGAGCCAGACTGGTTCTTCTTCAGTCCGTTCGCGTCGTCGGTGACGTACCATTCCAACTCAACCTGCTCAGCTGGAGTGCCCGTGACCTGGCTCCATTCGCTTTTCTCGCCCTCGGTGAGCTGCTTGCCGTCGAAATTGTAATGAATCGTTGGCACTTCCGGGCGCCCGCTTGTGTAAGACCATTCGTAGATTCCGTCGCCCTCGCTGGAAGCCGCTACGTTAGCCCGAGCTGCAGTGGTTCCCGCGCCTGCCACCAGTTCTCTATCCACGGCAAAGGGCTTTCCATCCTGGCCAATTGCAATAAAAGTCACCGGTGAGAAATACTTGCAATCATTCTTGAGCAATAGCTCCGGAACTTCATCATTATTCGCCTCAATCAGTGCATAGGAATAAGTCCCAGTCGGGTGATAATCGTCGCGTTCGGAATGGTCGCGCTCGTACTTTTCCGGATCTTTCAAAACATCCTTGTACGCATCGATCGCCTGCTGCGTCGGGTCGGCCTTTGCTTCCGCCTTCTCGCCGCTCTTCGCATCGCCCCTATTTGTACTGCTTGCCGCCGTGTTGTCCTGCGGTTCGTCGCTCGAACAGCTGGTCATTGCTAAAGCCGCTATGGTCATGACGCCCACAGCCCCAACTCGCCACCGACCCCGCTTCGCGTGGACGCCTCCGTGGCCATTGGTTTTCGAGGTGAGATGGGTGAGGGC